>NZ_JAMYLR010000004.1:0-268672 GCF_040318155.1 Mesorhizobium sp. M1307
AATGTGTCTCTGTTTTATGTGCAAAACACCACCAGATCCGCGGGGGGGCGGCGTCCTCCACCCGAACCCCCCTTTTGGCGCCCCCATTGAAACCCCAACTCCCCGCGGGGGCTCCCCCCCGCCGCTCTTGTCTCTTGCATGGCGGAAGAACGCCTGCTTCAAGCCGCCTTTGCTTCTGCTTCATGGAGCGCGAAAGAGCGCCCGTCCGCGTCGAAAATATGCAGGTCTCCGGCGTCCGCCGTCAGCCGCAGTGTCGCTCCGCGCTTGATCTCGACATTGCCCGGCAGCTTGGTCACCAGCGGCAGGTCGGCGCGGCCGATGTCGACATAGACGAGCTGGACCTCGCCGAGCTGCTCGACGTAATCGACCGTCCCTTCGAACAAATAGTCGGCGCCGGTGGCAATCATCAGATCCTCCGGCCTCACCCCGAAGCTCACCGCTGCGCCTTTCGCCGACGCAGGCGTTGCGATCGGCACCGTTGCCTTGCGGCCGCCGACATGGCTGACGACCGTCGGGTTGCCGGTCTTGTCGATCGTCGCCGGCAGGATGTTCATCGCCGGCGAGCCGATGAACTGGGCGACGAACAGATTGCCGGGCCGCTTGTAGAGCTCCATCGGCGTGCCGACCTGTTCGATATGGCCTTCCTTCAGCACGACGATGCGGTCGGCCAGCGTCATCGCCTCGACCTGGTCGTGGGTGACGTAGATCATCGTCGTGGCCGGCATCGACTCCTTGAGCTTGGCGATCTCGATGCGGGTGGCGACGCGCAGCGCCGCGTCGAGGTTGGATAGCGGCTCGTCGAACAGGAAGACCTTGGGATTGCGCACGATGGCGCGACCGATGGCGACGCGCTGGCGCTGGCCGCCCGACATCGCCTTGGGCAGGCGGTCGAGATATTTGGTCAGCTGCAGGATCTCGGCCGCCTGGCGCACCCGCTTGTCGATCTCGGCCTTGCTTTCCTTGCCGATCTTCATCGAGAAGGCCATGTTGTCGTAGACGGTCATGTGCGGATAGAGCGCATAGGACTGGAACACCATGGCGATGCCGCGCTTTGACGGCGGCACGTCGTTGACGATCTCGCCGTCGATCTTGAGCTCGCCCGAGGTGATCTCCTCCAGCCCGGCGATGCAGCGCAGCAAGGTCGACTTGCCGCAACCAGAGGGACCGACGAAGACGATGAATTCGCCCGACTTTATGTCGAGGTCGACGCCGTGCAGAATGTTGAGATTGCCATATGATTTCCTCACTTGCCTTAGCGTGACATCGGCCATGGTACCCTCCAGTTCTTCCTTGAATTCAGTCGATACGCCCGAACCAGGCGCCGTAGCCGCCGAGGCGGATAGTGCCGGCGCCAGTCTGTCCCGAAAACCCGTGTCCCGGCAAGGGCTGCAATGAGCGGCCGCCAAGATCGACCTCGGCCGGCTTTGCTCCGAGATTGAAGGCGCAGACGATCTGCTCGTTGCCTTCGCGGCGCGTGAAGGCGACGGTGTCGCCCTCGCTTTCGATGAACTCGATATCACCCTTGGCCAGTGCCGGATGGGCGCGGCGGAAAGCCAGGAAGCGCCGGTAGTGCTCGAGCAGCGAGCCGTCGTCGCCTTGCTGCACATTGACGGCTTGCGCAAGGTGCTTGCTGGGCACCGGCAGCCAGGGCTTTGCCGTCGAGAAGCCGCCATTGCGGGCAGCGCCGTCCCAAACCATCGGCGTACGGCAGCCGTCGCGTCCCTTGAATTCAGGCCAGAAGCGGATGCCGTATGGGTCCTGCAGATCCTCGAAGCCGAGTTCGGCCTCGCTGAGCCCGAGCTCCTCGCCCTGATAGATACAGACCGAGCCGCGCAACGACATCAGCAGCGCCGAGATGACCTTGAGGTAGGCGGTCGGGTCGGGCTCGCCGGCTGCCCAGCGCGAGGCGGGACGCATCACGTCATGGTTGGAGAAGGCCCAGCACGACCAGCCGTCGCTGGCCACCTTGCCGAAGGTTTCCAGCACCGAGCGCACCTTTGCCGCGCTGATCTTCTCCGGCGCCAGGAAGTCGAAGGAGTAACACATATGCACGCGCTTGCCGCCGGCCGTATAGGCCGCCACCACTTCCAGCCCACGCTGCGAATCGCCGACCTCGCCAACTGCGGCCGTCGCCGGGTATTCGTCGAGCAAGGCGCGGAAGCGTTCGAGGAAGCCGAGGTTTTCAGGCCGGCTCTTGTCGTAGAGATGGTCCTGGTAGTTGTAGGGGTTGACGGCCGGCGCCGTCTGGTCGTTGCGCTGCTCGGGCGGCAGCGGCGGATTGTCTTCCAGGCCTTGGCTGTGGAAATAGAAATTGATGGTATCGAGTCGGAAGCCGTCGACGCCGCGCTCCAGCCAGAAGCGGGTGACGTCGAGCAGCGCGTCCTGGACCGCGCGGCTGTGGAAATTGAGGTCGGGCTGCTCGGCCAGGAAATTATGCAGGTAATATTGCTGGCGGCTGGTGTCCCACTGCCAGGCCGAGCCGCCGAAGATCGACAGCCAGTTATTGGGTGGCGTGCCGTCCGGCTTGGCATCCGCCCAGACATACCAGTCGGCTTTTGGATTGCTGCGGCTCGAGCGGCTCTCCTTGAACCAGGGATGGATGTCGGCGGTGTGCGAGAGCACCTCGTCGATCATCACCTTGAGGCCAAGCCGGTGCGCCTCTGCGGTCAGCGCGTCGAAGTCGGCCAGCGTGCCGAACATCGGATCGACATCGCAATAATCCGACACGTCGTAGCCAAAATCCTTCATCGGCGATTTGAAGAATGGCGAGATCCAGATGGCGTCGACACCGAGCGAGGCGATGTAGGCCAGCCGGCCGATCATGCCCCTGAGGTCGCCGATGCCGTCGCCGTTCGAATCCTGATAGCTGCGCGGGTAGATCTGGTAGATCACGGCACCTCGCCACCAGTCGCGATCGATAGCGAGATCTGGCTTCGGGGTGGCCTTCAAAGCGGATTGCATGATCTCAACCTCCTTTCACCGAGCCGGCAAGCAGCCCACGGACGAAATAGCGCTGCAGCGAGAAGAACACGATCAGCGGCACGATGATGGTGACGAAGGCCGATGTCGTCAGGATCTCCCAGTCGCCGCCGCGCGAGCCGAGCAACGCATTGAGCTTGGCGGTAAGCACGATCTGGTCGCCCTCGGTACCAAGGAAAACCATCGCCACCAGCAGATCGTTCCACACCCAGAGAAACTGGAAGATGGCGAACGAGGCCAGCACCGGGAACGACAGTGGCAGCACGATCTTGACGAAGATCTCGAAATCGCTGGCGCCGTCGATGCGCGCCGACTCCATGATCTCGCGTGGCAGGCCGGCGATATAGCTCCTCAGAAGATAGATGGCGAAAGGCAGGCCGAAGCCGGTATGGGCCAGCCAGATGCCGAGATAGGTCTTCGACGGCACGCCGAAGAAGCTGCCGACGCCGTTATAGAGCTTCAACAGCGGAATCAGCGACATCTGCAGCGGCACGACCAGGAGGCCGATGATGACGGCGATGAGCAGGGCCCGGCCAGGAAAGCGCATCCAGGCCAGCGCGTAGGCGGCGAACGCGGCGATCAGGATTGGAATGACGGTCGCCGGAATGGTGACGGTCAGCGAGTTCATGAAGGAGCGGCCGATGCCTTCCGAAAACAGCACCGTGTCGTAATTGTCGGTGGTGAATTTCGGCGGCGCCGACGAGGCGTAATAGACGCGCTGGCCGCGTTCGCTCTCGAAAGCCTTCGGCGAGGTCATGACGAAACTGCCGTCGGCATTGAGTTGCAGGGTGACGCCGTCGCCGAGATCGGCTGTCGAGCCGGCGGGATATTGCGTCGGCGCGGCCGACTTGACGCCAAAGGCGCTGATGTTGCGGGCCGGGCCGTCGCCGAAGATATTGCCTTGCAGGACGAACTTGCCCTCCTTCTCGACCTGCGCCGAGGCTGGCGGCAGCCGGCCGGCTTCCGTCTGGCTGGAACTGGTGAACGAGTTCCACCAGCCCGAAGCGATGATCTGATCCTTGTCGCGCAGTGACGAGACCAGAATGCCGAGCGTCGGGATCGTCCAGATCGCAACGAAGATGAAGACGGCGATGTGGACGCCGAAACGGCTGACAAAGGACTTTCCGGTCGACGCGGCCATCTCAATGCCCTTCCGTCTCTTTGTTCGCCTGGCGGATGTTCCAGACCATGATCGGAATGACCGCGATCATGATGATGATGGCGATGGTGGCGCCGCGGCCGAAATCGCCGCCGCCGCGGAACATCCAGTCGAACATCAGATTGGCCAGCACCTGGCTGTTCCACTGGCCGTTGGTCATGGTCAGCACGATGTCGAAAACCTTAAGCACCAGGATGGTGATGGTGGTCCAGACCACGGCGATGGTGCCCCAGATCTGCGGCACCATGATCTTCCAGAAGATCTGGAAAGGGTTGGCGCCGTCGATGACGGCGGCTTCCAGCGTCTCTTCCGGAATGCCGCGCAAGGCCGACGACAGGATGACCATGGCAAAGCCGGTCTGGATCCAGATCAGGATGACCATCAGGAAGAAGTTGTTCCAGAACGGCAGCGAGATCCAGACCTGCGGCTGGCCGCCGAAATACTGGATGATGGCGTTGAGCAGGCCGATCTGCGTCTGCCCGTCGCCGCGATATTCGTAGATGAATTTCCAGATGACGCTGGCGCCGACGAACGAGATCGCCAGCGGCAGGAAGATCAGGCTCTTGGCGATGGTGCCCCACCAGATCTTGTCGGTGAGCACGGCGATGATCAGCCCGAGGAAGGTGCAGGCGGCCGGCACCACCGCCAGCCAGATGATGTTGTTGAGGATCGAGTTGCGGAACTCGCGGTCGCCGAACGCCCATTGATAGTTGGCCAAGCCGACGAAATGGGCGCCGCCGCGATCAAGGAACGACAGCCTCAGTGTCTCCACCACCGGGTAGATCAGGTAGATGGTGAGGATGATCATCGCCGGGCCGACGAACAGCCAGGGCCGGATCACCCCCTGCCGGCGCAGATTGTTAATCGCCGCCTTGCCGGAAACGCCGCGCGCCGGAAAGATCGTGTCGAGTGCCTTGTTGGCGCCCCAGAAATAGGCGACGCAGCCGCCCACGCCGATGATGATGACGAATATCGCCGAAAAAATCTGAGCCGCCATGGGTCCCTCCCCCTGCGCACGGATCCGCCAGTCGAGAATGGCTTTGGCGACGGGATCATGCGCCGATTCAGTTGTCTGGAGCGCGACCAGCCGGAAAGCAGGTCACTGGGCGCGCGTCATGCCGGAATGCGTTGTGCTCACGACAATCGACGCGACGCCAAGCACCGGATAAGGTCCGGGCCGTTTGAGGCCCGGACCACATCACATTGGGAACTCAAGCCGGCCGCTTACTTGATCGCGTCCCAGCTTTTCTGGATGTCAGTGGCGACGTCCTGGGCGGACTTGCCGCCGACCAGGTCGATCATGCCGGTCCAGAACGCACCGGCGCCGATCTTGCCCGGCATCAGGTCGGACCCGTCGAAGCGGAAGGTCGAGGCGTTGGCCAGGATCTCGCCCTGCTTCTTCAGCGCGTCGCTAGCATAGGCGTCCTTGTTGACCGACTTGAACGGCGTCACGAAGCCGCCCTGTGCCATCCAGATCTCATGAGCGAGCGGCAGCTTCAGGAATTCGATGAACGCGCGGGCACTCTTGCTATCTTTGGTGATCATGGCCAGCGTGCCGGCGCCGAGCACCGGAGTGCCGAGCTCGGGCTTGGAGGCGTAGGGCGGGTAATAGAAGAAGTCGGCATCCTCGCCGATCTTGGTGCCTTGCGGGAAGAAGGTCGGGATGAACGATGCCTGGTGGTGCAGATAGCATTTCGGCGGCACCGAGAAGAGGCCCTTCGGGCTGTCACGGAAATCGGTCGCCGCAACCGCCTTGGCGCCGCCCTCGACCATCTTGTCGTCGGTCGCGATCTTGCCGAAAATGTCGATCGCGTTGACCACTGCCGGATCGTTGAACGGAATTTCGTTCTTAACCCATTTGTCGTAGGTCTCGGGCGTCTGGGTGCGCAGCATGATGTCTTCGACCCAGTCGGTCGCCGGCCAGCCGGTGGCGCCGCCCGAACCAAGCCCGATGCACCATGGCGTGCCGCCGTCGGCGATGATCTTCTTTTCGAGCTCGGCAAGCTCTTCCTGCGTCTTCGGCACCTTGTAGCCCGCTTCCTCGAAATTGTCCGGCGAGTACCAGACCAGCGACTTCACGTCGGCCTTATACGGAAAGGCGAAGAAGCCGGGTTTGCCGTCCTTGTCCTTGAACGTGCCGAGGTCGACCCAGGATTGGCCGGCGCCGTAATTGTCCTTGACCCAGTTGGCCGTGTCGTCGCCGAGCGGCGTCAAAAGCCCCTTCGATGCCAGATCCTGGATCAGGCCCGGCTGCGGCAGCACGGCAATGTTGGGCGGGCTGCCGGCCTGCGTGTCGATGACGATCTGCTGCTCGTAATTCTCCGACGAGGAGTACTTGATCTCGGCGCCGGTGGCTTCGGAGAAGTAATCGAGGACGGTGCGGATAAGCCCTTCGTCCTCGCCGCGCCACGGCCCGAAGATCGTCAGCGTCTCGCCCTTGAGGTCGACCTTCTTGAGCTCCTCGTAGTTGGCCCAGTTGAAACGGGGATCTTCGCCCGGCTTGAACTTCAGTTCGGCTTGCGCCGGCATGGCGAGCGCAAGCGTGGCAAACGCAGCGCCCAGCAGAAGCATTTTCTTCATCGGTATTCCCTCCCAGTGGTGACAAACACCGAACGAAACCTCCATTCCGTCCGCCGGCGCTGCAGGACTGTGACTCAGTCGGAAAGGAACTGCAACCTTTCGTAGAGTCTTCCAAAGCGCTTTGGTGATTTTGATCTCGCCACTGAATTGATCCGGAGTCAAGAGAAAGCCAAATTAATCGATTTAATTTCTGCGGTCGAGTGCCAGCGAAAGTGCGCTGCAGCACAGTTTTCTGGCGGTGCAGCAGCAAATTCGGCTTCAAACCGGTCCGAACCGTGCGTAAGGTCATTGCGCTCGGCGGCGCAGTTCGTAGCGGCCGGCTCGATTCAGATTAAAAGCGCTTTGAGGTTTGGAGGCCTCCGGTGAACCTCAAGCAGCTCTCCCATGTGCTGGCGCTTTCGCAGACTACGGTGAGCCGCGCATTGAACGGCTACCCGGAGGTCAACGAGGAAACGCGCCGGCGGGTGGTCGATGCCGCCAAGCGTCACGGCTATCGCCCCAATCCGAGCGCCCGCCGGCTGGCGACCGGCAAGACCGGCATGATCGGCTATGTGCTGCCGACGGGGACGACCGTCGACATCGACCCGCATTTCGTCGAGTTCCTGTCCGGCCTCGGCGACTATGCGCGTTCGCACGAGCTCGACCTGGTGCTGTCACCGGCCGATGCCGACGACCAGGAGACGACGTACCGCCGCATTGTCGCCAACCGGCAGGTCGACGCGGTCTATATCTCCTCGCCGAGGCCGGCCGACCGGCGGGTGGCGCTGGTCAATACGCTCGGCATTCCTTTCATCGTCCATGGCCGCAGCGAAGGCTTCGATTTCGAGTATCCGTTCACCGACATCGACAATGAGGGCGCCTTCCACGAGGCGGCGCGGCTACTCGTTCAGCTCGGTCATAGGCGTCTGGCGCTGATCAATGGCGACGATCGCGAGACCTTCGCCATCCATCGCGAGCGCGGCGTGCGCCGCGCGCTTGCGGCGAGCGGCCTGGTGCTTCGTGATCAGCATGTCTGTTCGCTCACCATGACCGAGGAGAACGGCTACCGCGCCGCCCGGCGCTTGCTGGAACAAAGCGACGCGCCGACGGCGATCGCCTGCTCCAGCCTGATCATGGCGCTCGGCGTGGTGCGCGCGGTGCGCGATCTCGGCCTGACCATTCCGGGCGACCTGTCGCTGATCGCCCATGACGACGTCTTTCCCTGGCTGAAGCCGGAAAATTTTTCGGTGCCGCTGTCGACGACACGTTCGTCGATCCGCCTGGCCGGCGCACGCATCGCCGAACGGCTGGCGGCGCGGATTTCCGGCCTGGAGGAGGGCGCTCGCGGCGAAGTCTGGCCGGTCGACCTGGTGGTCAGGGGATCGGTCGCCGGCGCGCCGGCCTAGAGGCAATCACTCTGAACGGCCGAGGTCGACTCTTGGCGGCTGTTAGCTAGCCAGCACCAGCGGGTGCGTCCTGGTCTCAGGCCGCGGATTTGAGGTGATCGATGAAGGCGCGCAGCTTCGGCAGGACTTGGCGCTTGCCGGGATGATAAAGGAAGACACCCGGCGTCGTCGTGGCGACGCCGTCGAGCACCGACTGGAGTTTTCCTTCGGCTATCAGACCTTCGGCGAGTGGTCGCGGTGGCTGCGCCAGCCCAACGCCCCGCATCGCAGCCCCGACCAATGTCGAATAGTCGTGCGCAATCAGCGGGCCTGAGACGACCGCTTCGATTGCGCCGTTGCCGTCGATGAACGACCAGGGCGCGATAGCGCCATTCGAGCGGCGCAAGCGTAGGCAGGCGTGGTGGCGCAAGTCGTCGACACGCTCGGGACGGCCGTGGCGCTCGAGATAGTCAGGGCTGCCGACGACCACGAACGAGAACGGCGCTGTCAGCCGCACCGCGACCATGTCGGCGGCGATGAGCTGGCCGAGGCGGATGCCGGCATCGAACCCGCCGGTCGCGAGATCGACCATCTGGTCGCTCACGGCGATCTCCAGTTCGATCTCAGGATAGGCTTGGCAGAACGACGCGAGCAGCGGCTCCAACATCAGCGGCACGATAGCGCGAGGCACAGACAGACGTAGCAGCCCGGTCGGCCGCTGGCCGATATCGCGAGCAGCCTCGCCGGCCGCAACGAGCTCCTCGAATGCCGGGCCGGCACGGTCGAGGAACCGCTGGCCAGGTTCGGTTAAACCAACGCTCCGCGTCGTGCGGACGAACAGCGCCGTGCCCAGGCGGGCTTCCAGCGCGCGCACCGCTTGGCTCACGGCGGATGGTGTCACGCCGAGATCGGCGGCGGCGCGGCGGAAGTTACGGCGCCTGGCGACGGCCAGGAACGCCTCGACGCCCTCCAGCGCACCATGTCGGACTGTGTAGTTCTGCTTCATAGGTTGTTGTGATTACACCGGATAGTCGAATTGCGGTAGCGGGCTTAAAGCCGCGTGAATCAACTGTGAGGAAGCCAAATGTCCACGGAAATGGTGTTCCAAACCCACCTTGTTCTCGGCTACGTCGCGTGGCTGCTTTGCTTCGGCGCGTACGGTTTGCCGTGGCTCAGGTCGATGGACCGGGTCGCGGCGCAACGCGCCATCGCCACGCTTCACAGCTTCCGCTTCTTCGGGCTCGTCTTCATGGTTCCAGGCGTCGTAAGCCCCAATCTGCCCACCGACTTCGCCGTATTCGCCGCCTACGGCGATTTCGCGACTGGCGTGCTGGCCATGCTGGCGCTGCTCACGGTGAGGATACGCCCGCTCTTCTGGCCGTTGGTCGTCGCCTTCAATGTCGTAGGGACGGTCGACCTCATCGTCGACTATTACCACGCCATTCAGATCGGCCTTCCTGCACGCGCAGGCGAACTGGGCGCCACCTACGCGATCCCGATCATCTACGTACCGCTGCTGATGATAACGCACATCGCCGCATTCTATTTTCTCCTACGTCCTCAGCAAAACGCGACTTGAGCGGGCTATTCCTTCGCCGCTTCGGCCGCCTTGGTGTCCAGCAGGCCAAAGCCGAAATCATTGTCGCGCCCCTTGGGGCCGAGATCCTTTGCCGTGGCGGCAAGTGCTTTCTCGACCCAGTCGGCGGAGCGGTCGGGCGCGGCATGCAACAGATTGGCGATCGCGCCGGTCACGATCGCCGCGGCGAAGGACGTCCCGGTCACCACGTCCGAGCCGGCGCCGCTCGGCGCCACCATCTCGACGCCGGGAGCGGAGATGAAGACGTAGGCGCCGCGATTGGCCTGCGGCATCAGCCCGTCCTTGGCATCGGTGGCCGTCACCGCGATCACGCCGACGAAGGCGGCCGGATAACCATAGGGCGCCTTCGGTCCGTTATTGCCGGCGGCCGCAACCAGCACGATGCCAAGCGCGCGCGCATTGCGGCAGGCGATGCCGAGCAGGTCGTTCTTCGGACCGACGAAGCTCATATTGATGATGCGGACATCCTGCTCCGCCGCCCAGTCGAGCGCCGAAAGGATGACGTCCATGGTCGACTTGCCGCCCTCGAAGGCGCGGGCATGATAGATCCTGGCGCCCGGCGCCATGCCTTTGAACGCGCCGGTGCCGGCGATCAGTCCATCGACCGAAGTGCCGTGGTCGCGCGCCTTGATCGGCACGTCGGGCATGGCATCGAACTGCCCGGCGATGACGCCGGAGAGCGCCGGATTGCCGTCATCGATGCCGGTGTCGATGACGCCGACGCGCACATTCCCGCCGCTGGCTTTGTCGGCATCGAGCGCGATGCGCTCGAACGCATAATTGACGATGCTGGCCGCCTGCTGCAGCGAGTAGACATGGTTGGCCTCACGCCGCAAAGTACGGCCGTCGGCGGCAAGTTGCGCCAGCACGACGCCGACCGGGCGGCCATCGGGAATGCCGAAGCGCACCAGCGTGTTGCCGAGCAGCCGCGACTGCCGCTGCGAGCGTATCTCGAGGCCGAACGAGGCCGCGATCTGCTGGACCGCGCCGGCGTCGCCATTGACGGTGACCAGCACCTCGTCGGGCACGAAATCGCCGGTCACGGCGCGCGGCGGCTCGGTTGCCACAGGATCGGTCGGCGCAACCACCGCACCGCCCGGCGCGGCAGCCTGTATTGCCGGCGCGACGGCGGGTGGGGCCGCAGTATTGCCAGGAGGTATCGGCGCCTCGGTGACTACGGCAGGATTGGGGAACAGGTCGACAATCAAGCCCGGAAAAAACACCGCGCCCGTCGTTCCATGAGCCGGCGCTTTGCCGCCATCCTTCATGCCGCCACCATCCTTGGCGCAGTCGGCGTTGGCAGCATTTCCCTGGTTCAGGCAGTCGATCTCCACCTGGGTGAGGTTCGGGTCATTGGTCTGCGCCATTGCGGACGCGGCGAAGTCATCGCCGCCGTCAATCGAATGACCGCCTCAGCCGCCATCAGCCGGTTTCCTTCCCTCCAGCGCAGCTTCGGTGAAAGGCTGGGCGGCGATAAGGCCAAGCAGCTTCTGATAGTCGGCGGCGGTCTTGGCCGGGACGCCGACGCGGAAGACGCCGTCGGCGGTCGGCCCGCCGGCGATCTTCAACTGGTTCTGGTCGAGAAAAGCGACGATGTCGGACAGCTTCGCATCCGGTTTGAACTTCACCAGTGCAAACGGCATTTTGGCCAGACCGTCCTCCGATCCGGCAATCTCGAAATCGCCACCTCTGTTGCCGGTCTGCACAAAGGATTGCGCGACGACCAGGGCCAGCAGCACCGCGGCCGCGGCCCAGGCGACGCCGGCGGGCACCGCCATGAAGCGGCTCCAGGCTTGCGCCAGCCAGGACGATGCCGCAGGCGCGCGGGACGGGCCGGCCTCGGCGTCGAGCGCCTTGGCAAAGCGGCTGAGCGCATCGGCCGGCGGGCGGATTGCCTCGTTTGCGGCAGCGGTGCCGGAGAATTCGGCCTCGGCCTCGCCTAGTGCGGCCATCGCCGCCGGATCGCTCGCCAGCCATTCCTCGATGGCTTCGAGCTCGGTGCCCTCCAGCGAGCCGTTCAGATAAAACGGCAGCAGCATTTCCATTTCGTCGCGGCGTGACATTTTTTCAGCGGCGCTCATGGCCACCCCCTGTCGTAACCGGCGGCCTTGAGGGCTTCGCCGAGTTTCTTGCGGGCGTAGAACATCCTGGTCTTGACCGTTGCGACCGGGATGCCGAGTACCTCGCCGATCTCGCTCACCGATTGCCCGTGATAATAGGCAAGGTCGATCACCGTGCGGTGCTCTTCCGGCATGGCATCGATAAAGCGTCGCAAGGCGGCGGCCTTGTCTTCCTTCATCGTCACGACTTCCGGCGTGTCGGCGCCGTCGGCGACCTGGGCCGCGTCATGGTCGTCGATCCAGTCTTCCTTCTTCTTGCGCAGCAGGGACAGCGCCTTGAAGCGGGCAATGCCGAGCAGCCATGTCGAGACCTCCGAGCGCCCCTCGAAGGCCGGTGCCTGCCGCCAGAGTTCGAGGAACACCTCGTTCGCGATATCGTCGGCCATCAGTTCCGATCCCGTCTGGCGTGCCACGAAGCGGTAGACCCGCGCGTGGTGGCGCATGAACAGGAGCCGCACGGCGGCACGGTCGCCTTTCGCGGCCCGCTCGACAAGCGCGCGATCGGTCTCCGCGGCCGTCATCGCCGGTCGAGCCGCCTGGCTCCTGCCTGCTCTGTCGCTGATCGGCCCAAAAAGGTTCACCGCATCCGCCCGTATATTTGCGGAGGCTAACTGAAGAGCGGGAGCGTTGCCAGAGGGAGAAGAGGGCGCGCGCTCAACTCAGGAACGGCTCTGCCTTCATCGTCGCCGGCACCGGCACGCCGAGGCGCGCAAGCACCGTCGGCGCGAGCTGCAGCTGATCGAGCAGCGTATTGGCTTCCGGACCCTCGCCGGATCCGAAGTAGTAAAGTGCGAAATCCTGCATCTCCTCGTCGTGGCCGCCATGATGGCCGCGATCGGTCTGGCCATGATCGGCGGTGACGATCACCTCGTAGCCGGCTTCCCGCCAGCGCGGCAGAAAGCCGGCGAGCATGGCGTCCATTGCATAGACGGCATGATCCATCTCGTGGCAGTCATGGCCGAAGCGGTGGCCCATCGAGTCCAGAGTACAGCTGTGCAGGATGCCGTAGTCGATGCCGTAGCGCCTGGTCAGCATGGTCAACGTCGCGAACAGGTCGACGTCGCTCGGCGTCATCTGGTTCCTGGCATTGTAGCCGGTCATGGTGTGGAACCGGCCATGGCTGATCGGCCTGCCCGGCTGGTCGAACTCCATGTCCTCGACCAGATCGAACGGATAGGCCCGGAAGAATTCGGACCAGTAGGAGTGGGTGACCGCACCGGTCTTGCCGCCGGCCCTACTGACTTCGGAAAAGATGTCCGGCTGTTCGACGCGAAACCGGTTCTCGTTCGACAGGATACCGTGCACTTGGGGCGGCACGCCGGTGTGGATCGAGGCATAGCAGGATGCCGAGGTCGACGGCAGCACGGAACGCATTTTCCATACGCGGGCTTCGCCTGATTGCACCCAGCCTTCGAGATTGCCCATCAGCCGTCGCCAGTTCCGGTAAGGCACGCCGTCGAGGATGATGAGCAATAGTTTTGTGTCGAGCGCCACGGAGTGTCTAATTTCCCGCGCTGGCCATGCGCCGTCCCTTGATCGCCTTTTCCAGCCAGCCGATCTCCATTTCGGGCACCGACGATAGCAAAAGATCGGTGTAGGCATCGAAGGGCGGCGTCAGCACCTTGCTCTTGGCCCCATAGCGCACCACTTCGCCGCGATACATCACGGCGATCGAATCGGCGATCGACTTGACCGTGGCCAGGTCGTGGGTGATGAACAGATAGGCGACGTTTTCCTCTTTCTGCAGCCCGAGGAGCAGCTCCAGTATGCCGTGGGCGACCAGCGGATCGAGCGCCGAGGTCACCTCGTCGCAGATGATCAGCTTCGGCTTTGCGGCGAGCGAGCGGGCGATGCAGACGCGCTGCTTCTGGCCGCCCGAAAGCTCGGCCGGATAGCGGTCGACATAGCCTTTGCCCATTTCGATCTTGTCGAGCAGTTCCGCGACACGGGCGTCACGTTGCCTTCCGCGCAGACCGAAATAGAATTCCAGCGGCCGGCCGATGATGGTGCCGACCGTCTGGCGCGGGTTCATCGCCACGTCGGCCATCTGGTAGATCATCTGCAGTTGGCGAAGATCCTCTTTCGGCCGGTCGGCAAGCCGGTTGGCGAGCGGCCGTCCGTCGAAGGTGACGGTGCCTTGTTCGGGCGGCAAGAGGCCGGTGATGGCGCGCGCCAGTGTCGATTTGCCGGAGCCGGACTCGCCGACCACCGCCAGCGTCTGGCCGGGGAAAATATCGACCGAGACGTTCTTCAGCACCTTGATGTGACTGCGGCCATAGGCGGCGGTGATGTTCTTGACCGACAGGAACGGGCTCGTGCCAGGCTTCTGCTCCTGGTGTTCGATCTCATGCACCGAAACCAGCGCGTTGGTGTATTCCTGGCGCGGCTCCTTGATGATCTGGCGGGTGCCGCCCCATTCGACCAGCCGGCCGTGGCGCAGCACCATGATCTCGTCCGAGACCTGGGCGACGACGGCAAGGTCGTGAGTGATGTAGAGCGCCGCGACATGCGTGTCGCGGATGGCATCCTTGATCGCCGCCAAGACGTCGATCTGCGTCGTCACGTCGAGCGCCGTGGTCGGCTCGTCGAAGACGATCAGGTCGGGTTCCGAGCACAGCGCCATTGCCGTCATCACGCGCTGCAGCTGACCGCCCGAGACCTGGTGGGGAAAGCGCTCGCCGATGCTTTCGGGGTTCGGCAGGCTGAGCTTCTTGAACAGCGCCACGGCGCGCTTTTCGGCTTCGGCCCGCGTCGCCGTGCCGTGCAGGAGTGCTGCCTCGACCACCTGGTCCATCAGCCTGTGCGCCGGATTGAAGGCGGCTGCCGCCGATTGCGCGACATAGCAGACCTCGCGGCCGCGCAATTTGCGAAACCCTTCGTTGCCGCCCTTCAAGATGTCGCGGCCATTGAGGATGACCTCGCCGCCGGTGATGCGCACGCCGCCGCGGCCGTAGCCCATCGACGACAGGCCGATGGTCGATTTGCCGGCGCCGGACTCGCCGATCAATCCGAGCACCTTGCCCTTTTCGAGCGTCAGCGAGACATCGTGCACCAGCACGATGTTCTTCGGCGCCTCACCCGGCGGATATACCGTGGCCTCGATGCGCAGATTGCGGATGTCGAGCAGCACGCCGGACTTTGGTTGCCCGGGCTTCGGTTGCCCGGGCTTCGGTTGCTTGTCAGCCATTAGCCGCGTCCTCCCTTCAGGCTTGTCGTGCGGTTGAGCACCCAGTCGGCGACGAGATTGACGGAAATCGCCAGCGCTGCGATCGCCGCCGCCGGAATGAGGGCGGCGCCTATGCCGAAGACGATGCCATCCTTGTTTTCCTTGACCATGCCGCCCCAATCGGCGTCCGGCGGCTGCACGCCAAGCCCGAGGAAGGACAGCGTCGACAGGAACAGTACGGCATAGATGAAGCGCAGGCCGAGTTCCGAAACCAGCGGCGACAGCGCATTGGGCAGGATTTCCCGGAAGATGATCCAGCCGCTGCCTTCGCCGCGCAATTTGGCCGCCTCGACATAGTCCATGACGTTGATGTCGACGGCGACCGCCCTCGACAGGCGGTAGACGCGGGTCGAGTCGAGAATGCCCATGACCAGGATCAGTGTCACCAGATTGGATGGCAGCACCGACAGCACGACAAGGGCCATGATCAGTGTCGGGATTGACATCAGGAGATCGACGAGACGCGACAGAAGCGTGTCGAACCAGCCGCCGAAAACCGCTGCCGAAAAGCCGAGGATGGCGCCGAGCGAGAAGGACAGCGCGGTCGCCAGCACCGCGATGAACAGGGTGATGCGGGCGCCGTAGATCATGCGCGACAACAGATCGCGGCCGAGATTGTCGGTGCCCAGCCAATGCGCCGCCGACATCGGTTCCCAAGGGACGTCGCTGACGATCTCGGCATTGCCATGCGGCGCGATCCACGGCGCAAAAATTGCTGCCAGCACGAACAGCGCCGTCAGCACGATGCCGACCAATGCCGGGATGGGGATGCGTTTGATGACGAGCATACCCGCCCCCCTCATTTCGGATGTCTGAGGCGCGGATTGGCGACGATCGCCGCTATGTCCGCGATGATGTTCAGGCTGATGTAGACGGCGGCGAAGATCAGCCCGACCGCCTGCACCACCGGCACGTCACGCTTGGTGACGTGGTCGACGAGGTATTGGCCCATGCCTGGATAGACAAAGATAACTTCGACCACGACGACGCCGACGATCAGGTAAGCGAGATTGAGCATGACGACGTTGATGATCGGCGCAATGGCATTGGGGAAGGCATGCCTGCGGATGACCGCGAAGGCCGAAAGCCCCTTGAGTTCGGCGGTTTCGACATAGGCCGACTGCATGACGTTGAGGATCGCGGCGCGCGTCATGCGCATCATATGGGCTAGCACCACCAGGGTCAGCGCCGCCGCCGGCAGTGCGATGGCCTGAATGCGTTCGCCGAAAGGCATCCCGTCATAGACAGTGGAAATGGCGGGAAACCATTGATGTTGCACCGCGAAGAAAAAGACGAGCACATAGCCGACGAAGAATTCCGGGAAGGACGTCGAGGCCAGCGCCAGTCCCGAGATCAGCTTGTCGACCCAGCCATTGCGGTAGCGCACCGCGATCAGCCCGAGGATGATCGCCAGCGGCACCGCGACGACCGCCGCCCAGAAGGCGAGGAACAGCGTGTTCCACAGCCTTCCCTTGATAGAGGTTGCGATATCCTGACCGCTCGACATAGCCGTGCCGAGATCACCGGTCAGAATGCCGCCGAGCCAGCGAAAATAACGGATGTAGGCGGGATCATTGAGGCCGAGCTGCTCGCGCAGATTGGCGAGCGACTCCGGTGTCGCCGACTGTCCGAGGATGGCTTGAGCGACGTCGCCGGGCAGGATCTGGGTGCCGGCGAAGATCAGGACCGAAACGGCCAACAGCAGCAGAATGCCCAGCGCAATGCGCTGGGCCACCAGTTTCACGATGGGTGAGGACATATCCGCAAGGCCGGGCTCAGGCTTCGAGCCAGCACTTCGCCAGAGCATATCCGTTCATCAACTCCTGATGCGGATCATCCACCCACCCGGCAACCTTGGCGCCCGTCGCGTCGATAAACTGATTGAACATCGGCAGGATCAGGCCGCCCTCGTCGCGCACCATCACAGCCATGTCGTGGTACATGGCCTTGCGCTTGGCCTCGTCGAGCTCGGCGCGAGCCGCCAGCACCATCTTGTCGAAATCCGGACGCTTGAACCGTGTGTCGTTCCAGTCGGCCGTCGACAGATAGGCAGTCGAGTACATCTGATCCTGCGTCGACCGGCCGCCCCAGTAGGAGGCGCAGAAGGGCTGCTTGTTCCAGACTTCCGACCAATAGCCGTCGCCCGGCTCGCGCTTGATCTCCAGCGTGATGCCGGCCTTGGCAGCACTCTGCTGGAACAGCTGTGCAGCATCGACGGCACCGGGGAAGGCGACGTCCGACGTCCGGAGCAGGACGGCACCGTCATGGCCCGACTTCTTGTAGTGGAACTTGGCCTTGTCGGGATCGTATTTGCGCTGCTCGATCTCGGTGAATAGCGGGTACGATGCATTGATCGGGAAGTCGTTGCCGAGCGAGCCATAGCCACGCAGCACCTTGTTCAGCATCTCCTCGCGGTCGATCGCCAGCTTCAACGCCATCCGCAAATCGTTGTTGTCGAACGGCGCGGTGTTGCAGTGCATGATGAAGACGTAGTGGCCGGGTCCCGAATGGTTGCGGATGGTGACGCCGGGCACGCGCTTGATCAGATCGACGATCTTCGGCTCGACGCGGTTGATCATGTGGACCTGGCCGCCCTGCAGGGCGGCCGTACGCGCCGTGGCGTCGTTGATGACGATGATCTCTATCTGGTCGGCATGGCCCATCTTGTCGCCCTGCCAATAATTGGCGAAGCGCTCGCCGCCATGGCGCACGCCGGGCTCGTTGGTGGTGACCTTGTAAGGACCCGCCGAGATGCCGGCATCGGCCTTGTCCTTGCCGCCATTCGGCTGAATGATCAGGTGATAGTCGCTAAGCAGGTAGGGCAGGTCGGCATTCGGCTCCTTCAGCGTCAGCACCACTTCCTTGCCGCTGGCCTTGATGCTCTCGATGCCTTTCATGTAACCGAGCGCACCGGACTTTGACTTCTCGTCCGAATGGCGTTCGAGGGTGGCGGCCACGTCCTCTGCGGTCACCTTCTTGCCGTTGTGGAACTCGACGCCATCGCGGATCTTCAGCGTCCAGGTCTTGGCGTCGTCCGACGAGCCGATCTCTTCGGCGATGCGGTTCTCGAGCTTGCCTTCGGGAGACAGTTCGACGATCAGTTCGCCCCACATCTTGCCGAAGGCGAACGGCACCTGCGTCATAAACAGCGCCGGATCGAGGCTGTTGGTGGACTCGCCACCGACCAGGCCGGCCTTGAGCGTGCCGCCCTTGACCGGACCCGCCGCGCGGGAAGCGCTGGATAGCAGCGAATTGGCGATGGTTGCGGTGACGCCAAGCGCTGCTGCCCGGCCGAGAAAATCGCGACGGCTCAGCTTGCCGGACGCAACGCGCCGGCTCAGATATTCCAGTTCGTTTGACATGTTGAGTTCCTCACTCTGTTGGTCCGACCTTATGGTCGTTTTTCTCATTTCTATCGGGAGAATAATGACCGTAAGGGAAAGCGGTAAGCAAGACCGAATGCGACATGCCGTGGCGTAAATCGTGCGTCGCAATTGGACCAATCGCTATAAGCGCTCAAAGTAGCACGCGCGGGATTTTCTCCTCGAAATTGCGCTCGAAGACGAGTTTCTCGCCTTCATAGGCTTCAATTCTGGCGCTAACCACGAAGCTTTGCGCGTCGGACCGCATTTCGGCGAAGGTTTCGGTGCGCACCGACCATCCATTTCGCGACAGCGTCTGGCTCCAATGCGTCTTGCCCGAGGCTGACAGCGGATTGTCAGGATGGATCACCCATGTCTCCCTGGCGAGGCTCCCGTGGGCGAGGCCATGCTCCAGGTCGCGCACCTCACCGAAATCGTCGACGATGGAAACCGTAATCATTCCGGTCTTTTCGTCGCGATCGACATGACGCTCGGAATTGGCGGGCCGAAGCGTCTCCGTTGCCCAGGGCGCAGCACCTTCGGGAGCGGGGAAGGTGACCTCGTCGCCTGTCGCTGGCGGGCGTACCGGCAGCATCAATGTCGCGGCCGACAATTCGAGCCGGACCGGCTCCGGCGACGGCCAGATCATCGGCCAGTAGGCGTTCGAAACGGCAACGCGCAAGCGATGGCCGACCGGCACGCGATAGGCGCATTGGTCGAGCACCACCCGGGCGCTGACGGTTTCGCTGGGCACCAGCGCTTCGGGAAATTCGTGCGAGTTGCGATGCGTCAGGTTGAGCATGCCGTACGAGATCAGCTCCGATGCCCCGTCCGGATGGACGTCGCACAGCCGAACCGCGATGTTCGCCTGGCGCCGGTCCGACGAGACCCTGACCACAACTTCGGGAGCACCGACAATGTCGATCGTTTCGGTCAGCACCGGCTGGTCGAAGCACACCGACAGCGCATCGTCGGGGCGCTGGTCACCCGGCAGTTCCGGGCCGAAGGTGAAGGGGAAATATTCGCCGCCGGCGAGGCCGCAGCTTTGCGGCGAAGCGACGATAGCGTGGTTGCCTTCAGCGATAAGCTCAACCTCTTGCGTCTTGATGTTGGGTGACGGCCATTCCGATTCAGCGACCCAGCGGCCCGGCCGCTCGGGATGCCAGCGCGCCGGACGCACGCTGTCCATGACATAGGCGCGGTAGGCGGGGTCGGCCTCGACGCCGGTGTCGATGTCCTTCAGCCAGCGGTCCCACCAGCGCAAGGCCTCCTGCAGGAAGCCGATGCGCGGTTCGGGCGCGGCGTAATGCGGGTATTTGTGGATCCACGGGCCGACGATGCCCTTGACCGGCGCCTCGATATTGACGGCGAGATGGGAAATCGTATTGCGATAGCCATCATGCCAGCCGCCGATCGACAGCACCGCGGCATGGATGGCGGAATAGTCCTCGCAGATCGAGCCGCGCTTCCAATAGGCATCGCGATGCTGGTGCTTCAGCCACAGCGGTGCCAGGAAGGGCTGGTTCTCCAGCCTGGTCAGCCACAGGTCGCGCCATCTGTTGTCGCCGGCCAGCAACGGATCCGGCGGCCTTGACGAATAGGACAGCATGGTCGAGGCCCAGCCGAAATTCTCGATCAGCAGGCAGCCGCCCTTGTAGTGGATGTCGTCGGCATAGCGGTCGACCGTCGAACAGAGACTGATGACCGCCTTCAGCGCTGGCGGCTGCTTAGACGCCACCTGCAGGCAGTTGAAGCCGCCCCACGAAATGCCCATCATGCCGACATTGCCGTTGCACCAGGGCTGGTCCGCCGCCCAGGCGATGACGTCGCAAGCGTCCTGCAATTCCTGCTCGGAATATTCGTCGTCCATCAGCCCTTCGGAATCGCCATTGCCGCGCATGTCGACGCGGATCGAGGCGTAGCCGTGGCCGGCAAAATAGGGATGCGTCAGCTGATCACGATAGATCGTGCCGTCGCGCTTGCGATAGGGCAGGTGTTCGAGGATTGCCGGCACCGGATCGTCGGCAGCATCGGCCGGCATCCACACCCGCGCCGACAGCCGGCAGCCGTCCGGCATGATGATCCCCATATCCGGAAATTCGACGATCTTTCGTGGGAATTCAGTGACGATTTTCATGCGGGGCATAACGCCCCGCAGCGAGGCGACTTTCAATCGCTATTCGCGACTGGAGCAGCAAATTATGCGACCTGTCAGAGAGGCCGCGCGGCTACCGCAACTCGTCCACCAACTCCGGGTGTTTTTCCAACAGCGTCATCAGCTGAATGGTTGGGCCACTCGGCTCGATCAGACCCCGTTCGTATTTGTCGAAAGCGTTCTCGCCGACCTTGAACAGGGATCCTGCCTCGCGCTGCGACAGTTTGAGCTTTGTGCGCACGCGACGGATGGTGGCCGGTGCCGGAACGCCGTCGATCTTTTCTTTGAGGATGCGGCGCGCTGCATCGACGACGGTCATGTCGTCTCCGACATGCACGCCCTCACTTCCCGAAGAGGGATAATAACCCGGCAGCTCGACGATCATGCTCTCGCCCTTGTAAGTCACAGTGAACGGACGCACCCCACGCGTCAGCGTTTCTCCTGTTTCGGGGGAGGTCATGCTATTCGTTCCATTATTTTCTTTCATCGCCATAGTCACTTTCCTTGAACGACATGACTGTGAATTCGGTCACGACGTCCGCCTGAAATTTCACGTAAAGAACCAGGTCGCGTGCTGGCACGTGCCAGACACGATGGTCGGCGAACGTCGTCATCGACGTTACAAACATCTTCCGCGTGATGCCGCCGATCACCTCGACAATACCGGCGCGATCAAAGCCCAGCCCAATGGCATCCCGCAGGGCGGACGTCTTGATTGCCAGCGTGTCGACAGAACCCAACTCGGCCTTGATTGCATCAAGATCGTAAGTGGGTCTGCGTTTCTCCATAACGCAATATGCCACCATAAAGGTGGCAATTCAAGCCATTGAACTTTGCGGCATTCAATTCAGCGGAATGTCGTTTTCGTCCTTGCCGGCCTGATAGGCGCCGGACAATTCGTCATAGCGCGCCGATATTGTGTGGATGCGCGCTTCCAGCCGGCCGCGCTCGGGGTCGGGCAGCGAGCGCACCAATTTGCGGATCGAAAAGCTCTTCCAATAGGCATTCTCGGCATTGTAGCCGCCGGGATCGAGCGTGAAGACCTCTTTCAGGATCTTCAAATCGTGCGGGATGTCGAAGCTGTCGCGCGAGTCCTCGTGGCTGAACAGATAGAAGAAATTGTCGAAGCCGGTCCAGGTGATCGCCGACAGGCAGAGCGAGCAAGGTTCGTGCGTGGCAAGAAAGATCGCGTCCTTGGTATCGACGCGCTCGGCCTTCGGCATTTCGTAGAAGCGCTTCAGGCAGTGCACCTCGCCATGCCAGAGCGGGTTTTCCGTCTCGTTATTGGTTTCGGCAAGCACCAGCGAACGGTCGTCCTTGCGCAGGATCGCCGCGCCGAACAACTTGTTGCCATGCGCGACGCCCTCGGCCGTCTTCGGCACGATGTCGTGCTCTATGACATCGAGCAGGCGGTCGATCAGCGAAATGTCGGTCATCACCGGCTCCCATCGGGAAGATGTATCTCGTAGGCGTGCGAGAAGTGGCACTCTTCGAGGTTGGAGCCGTCACCGCCACGGTCGACGACCACAAAATCTTGGACATCGCCGATCGGCGTCAGCACGCCGTGCCACAAATTGCGCGGATAGTTGACGCCTTGTCCGGGCGCGGTGATGAACGCATGCAGTTCGCCCGGGCCCTCCTCGCCATCATGGCAGACGACGACCAGGAACGGCCGTGGTGACAGCGGGATGAAGGCCTGGCTGCCGAACGGATGGCGCTCCACCATGGTCAGCTTCAACGGCAGCTCATAGGGCGTGCCACGCACCATGGAGATCAGCACGCGCGCATTCGGTCCTCGTGCTTCCGCGGTGGCGAGGTCGTGGTAGCGCTCGGCCTTGCCGCCATTGATCGAATAATGGTTGTCGCCGCCCATATCGATGACGTCGCCGAATTCGGCGAAATTTTCGCGGGTCAGCGGCCGCGCGACGATGCGGGTCATGGTAAAGGTCTCGCGACGCCGGCGCTGCCAAGCTTGGCGTGGCGGTTGACGTCCTTGTAGAGGAGGTAGCGGAATTTGCCTGGCCCGCCGGCATAACAAGCCTGCGGGCAGAAGGCGCGCAGCCACATATAGTCGCCGGCTTCGACTTCGACCCAGTCCTGGTTGAGACGGTAGACCGCCTTGCCCTCCAGCACATAGAGCCCGTGCTCCATGACATGCGTCTCGGCGAAGGGAATGACCGCGCCCGGCTCGAGCGTGACGATGGTGACATGCATGTCGTGGCGCATGTCGGCCGGATCGACGAAGCGCGTGGTCGCCCATCGGCCTTCGGTACCCGGCATCGGCGTCGGCGCGATGTCCTGTTCGTTGACGAAGAACGCTTGCGGCGGCTCGATGCCGTCGACTGCATCATAAGTCTTGCGGATCCAGTGGAAGCGGACGGCGGCGCCGCTTTCATTGTGCACCGTCCACCCACTCGCCGGCGGCAGGAAGGCAAAGCCGCCCGGCCTTAAGCTATGTTTCTTGCCGGCAAGCGAAACGCTTAGCTCGCCTTCGACCACGAACAGCGCACCTTCGGCGGCGGCGTCAAGCTCAGGGTGGTCGCTGCCGCCGCCAGGCGCGAGCTCGACGATATATTGCGAAAACGTCTCGGCAAAACCCGACAGCGGCCGCGACAGCACCCAGACGCGCGTCCCATCCCAGAACGGCAAGGCGCTGGTGACGATGTCCTGCATCACGCCTTTGGGGATGACGGCATAGGCCTGTGTGAACACAGCGCGGCCGGTCAGCAATTCGCTCTGGCCGGGATGTCCGCCCTGCGGCGCATAATAGGTTCGCTCGGCCATTTTCATCATATCCATAAATTCAAGCCTGTTGCGGAAGCCAGGGCCTATCGCGGCAGCCAAAGCCTATTGCGGAAGCATGTCCTTGACGCGAAGCAGCGCGATGCGCTCGACCTGTCTGCAGGCGGTTTCGAATTCGACATCGTGGCTGTTGCCAATACGCGCCTCGAACTCGGCCAGGATCTCCCCCTTGGTCTTGCCTTTCACCGCAATAATGAAGGGGAAACCGAAACTGGTGACGTAGGCGGCATTGAGTTTTGCGAACAGCTCGCGCTCCTTGTCGGTCAGCGCGTCGAGGCCGGCCGAAGCCTGTTCCCTCGACGATTCCGCCGTCAGCCGCTTGGCCTGCGCCAGTTTTCCGGCAAGGTCGGGGTGGGCATTGAGCACGGAAAGCCGCTCGGCCTCGCTTGCCGCGCGAAAGACGCGGCAGAGCGCATTGTGCAGGCCGCCGGCACTGTCATGCGCCGGGCCGAGCTCCAGCTCATAAGCGCGCTCGGCAATCCACGGGGAATGCTCGAACACGCCGCCAAATGTATGGACGAAGGCCTCGACTTCCATTTTCGACGGGCGCAGCGCCGGCAACCGGAACGGATGCGTCTCCTGCCAATGTTTTGCGATGTCGATGCGCCGTGCCAGCCAGACCTTGTCGTGTGATTTGACGTAGTCGATGAAGCGCTTCAGTGCCGCGACCCGGCCCGGCCGGCCGACGAGGCGGCAGTGCAGGCCGATGTTCATCATGCGCGGCCGTCCTGCCTTGCCCTCGGCATAGAGCGTATCGAAACTATCCCTGAGATAGGCAAAGAACTGGTCGCCCGAGTTGAAGCCTTGCGGCGTGGCAAAGCGCATGTCGTTGGCGTCGAGCGTATAGGGGATGACCAGCTGCGGCTTCGCCGACCCGTCCGGTGCCACATGCTCGAACCAGTAGGGCAGTTCGTCGTCATAGGTGTCCGACACATAGTCGAAGCCGCCCTCTTCCGCCGCCAGCCGCACCGTGTTGATCGAGGTGCGGCCGGTGTACCAGCCGGTCGGCCGCGCCCCTGTGACCTCATAATGCAGCCGGATCGCCGCTTCCATGTCGCGGCGCTCGTCTTCTGGCGCATGGTCGCGGTAGTCGATCCATTTCAGCCCGTGCGAGGCGATCTCCCAGCCGGCCTCCTGCATCGCCGCAACCTGATCGGGCGAACGCGCCAGGGCCGTGGCGACGCCGTAGCAGGTGACCGGCACTTGCGCCGCGCTGAACAGGCGCAGCAATCGCCAGAAGCCGGAACGGGCGCCGTATTCGTAGATCGATTCCATGTTCCAGTGGCGCTGGCCGGGCCAGGGCGCGGCGCCGACGATCTCAGACAGGAAAGCCTCCGAAGCCTTGTCGCCGTGGAGGACGCAATTCTCGCCGCCCTCTTCGTAATTGACGACGAACTGCACCGCGACATGCGCCCCGCCGGGCCATTTCGGATCCGGCGCATTGGCTCCGTAGCCGCGCATGTCTCGTTCGTAACGCATTCTCGCTCCTGCCGGAAATTGTGATCAGGATAGTCGAAAGGAGTGCCTGCGCATTCCCCCGAAATTTTTGAAAGTGTTTTTGTCGCGCTCCGCTCGACCGGGACTTATGCATCGCCTTTAATTGGCGCACAATTCATGAATAGTGTTCGACTGTGCAGGGAATGGAGCAGCCAGTGGCGGAAACGTCGAAAGCCGAAGGCGGGCGCCTGACGACCCACGTCCTCGACACTGCGGCCGGCAAACCGGCGGCCGGTCTGTCGATCGAGCTCTATCATCTTGACGGTCAGGCCCGGACGCATCTGAAAACGGTCGTCACCAATGATGACGGCCGTTGCGATGCTCCGCTGCTTGCCGGCGCGGAATTCCGTACCGGCGAATACGAGCTGGTCTTTGCGGCCGGCGATTATCTGCGCCGGCAAGGGACAAATCTGGCGGAACCGGCCTTCATCGACCATGTGCCGATCCGCTTCGGTATGGCCGAGCCGGTGCACTATCATGTGCCACTGCTTCTGTCCCCGTACGGCTATTCGACTTACCGGGGAAGCTGAGATGGCCGGAATCAAGACACGCAATGAAATCCGCTTCATCCTCAATGGCGAGGACGTCGCGCTCAGCACGGTTGCACCCGACCAGACCCTGCTCGATTGGCTGCGGCTCGACCGCTCGCTGCGCGGCACCAAGGAAGGTTGCGCCGAGGGCGACTGTGGCGCTTGCACGGTGCTGGTCGGCAGGCTCTCCGGTGGAACACTGGTCTATGAAAGCGTCAATGCCTGCATCCGCTTACTTGGCTCGCTAGACGGCACGCATGTCGTGACCGTCGAGCATCTGCGCGGCGACGCAGGAAAACTGCATCCCGTGCAGCAGGCGATGGTCGATTTCCACGGCTCGCAATGCGGCTTCTGCACGCCGGGTTTCGTCATGTCGCTTTATGCTCTGTGGATGCGGGCGCCGGAGCCGTCGGACGCCGCCATCGAAAAGGCGCTGCAAGGCAATCTCTGCCGCTGCACCGGCTACGAGGCGATCATGCGCGCCGCACGTGCCATCTCCAGCTACGGCAAGGCGACAAAGGATCCGTTGGCGGCGGAGCGCAAGGCAGTCACGACCAAGCTCGAAGCGATGAAGGACGGTTCGCGCATTGAGATCGGCTCCGGCAACAAGCGGCTGATCGTGCCGGCCAATGCCGACGATCTGGCCAGCGTGCTGGTCAAGGAGCCGGGCGCCACTATCGTCGCGGGTTCGACCGATGTCGGCCTTTGGGTGACCAAGCACATGCGCGATATTGCGCCGGCGGTTTTCATCGGCAATCTCGATGGTCTGTGCGGGATTTCCGAGGACAAGGGCGTCGTCTCGATCGGCGCCGGTGTCACCTATAGCGAAGCCTTCTCGACGCTGGCGAAACGCATCCCGGCGCTCGGCCCGCTGTTCGACCGCATCGGCGGCGATCAGGTGCGCAACATGGGCACCATCGGCGGCAATATCGCCAACGGTTCGCCGATCGGCGACACGCCGCCGCCGCTGATCGCACTCGGTGCCCGCCTGACGCTGCGCCGCGGCGACAAGCGTCGAACGATCCCGCTCGAGGAGTTTTTCATCGCCTACGGCAAGCAGGACCGGCAGCCCGGCGAATTCGTCGAGGCCGTGCATGTTCCGGTGCCGGGTAGCGAGACGAAATTTGCCGTCTACAAGATCACCAAGCGCCGCGACGAAGACATCACAGCAGCGCTAGGCGCGTTTTTCCTGAAGCTCGCCGAGCATGGCACGGTGGCGGATGTGCGCATCGCCTATGGCGGCATGGCGGCAACGCCGAAGCGAGCCTTTGGCGTCGAAAAGGCATTGCTTGGCAAGCCCTGGACGGAAGCGACGGTCGAGGCGGCGATGGCCGCGTATGCCGACGATTTCACGCCGCTGACCGACATGCGGGCAAGCGCCGAATACCGGGCGCTGGCGGCGCGCAACCTGCTGCTGCGCTTCTTTGCCGAAACCACCGGCACCCGGGCGCCGATCCAGGTATCACGGCACGAGGCGGCATGATGAACAAGCACGCCACCCCCAACCTGAAGGCGCAAAAAATCGCCGGCGGCGTCGCCACCGACCAGCGCCATGATTCCGCGCACAAGCATGTCAGTGGCACGGCCGTCTATATCGACGACATGCCGGAACCGGCCGGCACGCTGCACGGCTGCCTTGGGCTTTCGACGGCGACGCATGCCACCATCACCAGCATGGACCTGTCGGCGGTGCGCGCGGCACCCGGCGTCATCGACGTGCTGACGGCGAGCGACGTGCCAGGCGAGAACGACATTTCGCCGACCGGCCGTCACGACGAGCCGGTGCTGGCCGACGGCAAGGTGCAATTCTTTGGCCAGCCGATCTTCTGCGTCATTGCCGAAACCCGCGAGCAGGCGCGCCGTGCAACGAGGCTGGCCAAGGTCGAATACAAGGAATTGCCGTTCGTCGCCGATGTCGGTGAGCTCGATCCCCGGAAAGATAAGCTGGTCACGCCGCCGCTGACGCTGAAGCGCGGTGATGCAGCGGCTGCGATCAATGCGGCGCCGCGCCGGCTGAAGGGAAAAATGCGCATAGGCGGCCAGGAGCATTTCTATCTCGAAGGTCATATCGCCTTGGCCATCCCCGGCGAGGACCACGACGTCACCATCTATTCCTCGACCCAGCACCCGAGCGAAATCCAGCACATGGTCAGCCATGCGCTGGGTGTGCCGAGCCATGCGGTGACGGTGGAAATCCGCCGGATGGGCGGCGCTTTCGGCGGTAAGGAAACGCAAGGCAATCAGTTTGCGGCATTGGCCGCTATCGCCGCGAAGAAACATCATCGGGCCGTGAAAATCCGGCCCGACCGCGACGACGACATGATCGCCACCGGCAAACGCCACGATTTCCTCGTCGACTACGAGGTCGGCTTCGACGACCAGGGCAATATTCTGGGCGTAGATTTCATGTTCGCGGCGCGCTGCGGCTTCTCGGCCGACCTCTCCGGCCCGGTCACTGACCGCGCGCTGTTCCATTGCGACAACACCTATTTCTGGCCGGCGGTGCACGCGCAATCGGCGCCGCTCTACACCAACACGGTATCGAACACTGCCTTTCGCGGCTTCGGCGGCCCGCAAGGCATGGTCGGCGCCGAGCGCGTCATCGACGAAGTCGCGTTTGCCGTCGGCAAGGACCCGCTCGAAATCCGCAAGAAGAATTTCTACGGCACCAGCGACCGCAACATCACGCCCTATCACCAGACGGTCGAGGACAACATCATCCACCGCATCGTCGCCGAGCTGGAGGCGAGTTCCGACTATGCGAGGCGCCGCCGCACCATCGATGCTTTCAATGCCAACAGCCGCTTCATCAAGCGCGGACTGGCGCTGACGCCAGTCAAGTTCGGCATCTCGTTCACCGCCACCCACTACAACCAGGCCGGCGCGCTGGTGCATGTCTATACCGACGGTTCGGTGCATCTGAACCACGGCGGCACCGAGATGGGGCAGGGCCTCTATGTCAAGGTGGCGCAGGTCGTGGCGGAAGAGTTCCAGATCGACCTCGATCAGGTCAAGATCACCGCGACGACGACCGGCAAGGTGCCGAACACCTCGGCCACCGCCGCGTCTTCCGGCTCCGATCTCAACGGCATGGCGGCGCAGAATGCCGCCCGCCAGATCAAGGACCGGTTGATCAATTTCGCCGTCGAGAGATACCAGGTGCCGCGCGACCAGGTGCTGTTCTTGCCCAACCGCGTGCGCATCGGAAACCAGGAGATCGCCTTCGCCGATCTCGTCAGGCAGGCCTATATGGCGCGCATCCAGCTTTCGGCGGCGGGTTTCTACAAGACGCCGAAAATCCATTGGGACCGCGACAAGGGCGAGGGCCATCCCTTCTACTATTTCGCCTATGGCGCCGCGTGCTCGGAAGTTTCGGTCGATACGCTGACCGGCGAATATGTCGTCGAGCGCACCGACATCCTGCACGAAACCGGCCGCTCGCTGAACCGCGCCATCGACCTCGGCCAGATCGAGGGCGGCTTCATCCAGGGCATGGGCTGGCTGACGACGGAGGAACTGTGGTGGGACGACAAGGGGCGGCTGCGTACCCATGCGCCATCGACCTACAAGATCCCGCTCGCGTCGGACCGGCCGAAGATTTTTAATGTGACTTTGGCCGACTGGGCGCAAGCAGGCGAGCCGACGGTGCACCGCTCCAAGGCGGTCGGCGAACCGCCCTTTCCGCTCGCAATGTCGGTGCTGCATGCGCTGTCGGACGCAGTTGCGAGCGTTGCCAGCCACAAGATCTGCCCGCGCCTCGACCCGCCGGCCACGCCGGAGCGTGTGCTGATGGCGATCGAACGGCTGAAGCGGGAAGCCAGGACCGGCACTTGAATCCCGGAAAACGTGCAATTCAGGCCGAAAAACTCTATATTTCCCGATAGGGAACGCGAATGATGAACCCGAAAGTGCAGAGCCTGAAAGCCTTTCTTGCCGGTGCCGGCCGGGTCGCCTTAGTTGAGGTGGCCGGGACAAAAGGTTCGACGCCGCGCGAGACGGGTGCCTTCATGCTCGTCTCGGGATCGGCCACTTTCGGCACGATCGGCGGCGGCCAGCTCGAATACATGGCGATCGACAAAGCGCGGCAGATGCTTTTCTCCCCCCTTGAGGGGGAGATGGCCGCGGAGCGGCCAGAGGGGGTCGTCTCAGAAGGTACCGCCAGTGCGTCGAGCACTGCCGCGGCGACCCCACCCGGCGGCTTCGCCGCCACCCTCCCCTCAAGGGGGAGGGATATCCGCGCCACGCTCGACATCGCGCTAGGCCCGGAGATCGGGCAGTGCTGCGGCGGCAGGGTCGAGCTGTTGATCCGGCTGGTCGACCCCGCGCTTGAAGCCAAGCTGGTTGCGGCGGCGGAGGCCGAGGCGGCGCAGCTGCCGCATGTTTACATCTTCGGCGGCGGTCATGTCGGCCAGGCACTGGCCTCCACGGTGGCCTTGCTACCGGTGCATGTCGTCGTTGTCGAGACGCGAGCCGAGGCGCTCGAAGGCATGCCGGAAGCGGTCGAAACCAAGCTGACGCCGATGCCTGAGGCAATTGTGCGCAAGGCGCCGGCCGGCTCCGCCTTTGTCGTCCTGACCCACGACCATGCGCTGGACTTCCTGATCGTCGCCGAGGCGCTGAAACGCCGCGATGCCGCCTATGTCGGCATGATCGGTTCCAGGACCAAGAAGGCGACCTTCCGGAATTGGTTCCTTAAGTCGGCGGACGGAAGCGAGGCGGAATTTGCCCGCCTCGTCTCGCCGATTGGCGGCGATGCAATCAAGGACAAGCGCCCGCAGGTGATCGCCGCGCTAGCCGCAGCCGAAATCATGACTGCGTTGACCACCCACGCTCCGTCCAAAGCCCGTCGTGGCAAGGCGATGGCCGGCTGACGTTTCCTTCTATTCCTTCTCCTGCGTGTGCGCCTCAAGGAACCACAGCAATTTGTCGAGCGAGCGTGAATAGGCGGTGAAGATGTCGGCGGTGTTGGCATCGCCCGCGCCGGCCGCCTCGTCGATCGCCGCGCGTGCCCGCTTGGCGGTTGCGGCATAGCGGTCGATCAGCGCCGCCAGATGATCCCGGGTCTTGTGGATGTCGGTCGGATAGGCCTCCAGCATAGTCGCCTTCGACACCTCCTGCGAGGTGCCGAGCGCCGTGCCGCCGAGCTGTACGGCGCGCTCGGCAATGGTGTCGACATGGCCGTCGAGCTCCTCGCGGAACGTGTCGAGCATCTCGTGGATGGCGATGAATTGCGGTCCCTTGACGTTCCAGTGCGCCTGCTTGGTGATCAACGCCAGATCGATGGCGTCGGCGAGGCGGGCATTGAGAAGATCGATACACTCTTTCTTGGCGTTGGATTGCAGGTCGTTGCGGGTGGCGATGGCATCCATGATCGGCTCCTGTGGCGGTTGCGTCCGCGTGGTTTGAAAAGAGGGCGAAGTTTGGGATGGTCAATCGAATATGCGCGCAGACGCCCTCATCGCCGCGGCACAGCATCCCAAAACGGCGATTTCCATTTTCGTTCCGCTCGTCGTTTTACGCCGGCGTTTTCAAGCCCAGATGGTCGCGCAACGTGCTACCTTCATAAGCCTTCCGGAAAAGCCCGCGCCGCTGCAGCTCCGGCACGACAAGCGTGGCAAAGGCTTCGAGTTCGCCGGGAAAATAGGATGGCATGACGTTGAAACCGTCTGCCGCGCCGCCCTCGAAGCGTGCCTCGAGCTGGTCGGCGATCTGGGCCGGAGTTCCGACGACGCGCCAATGACCGCGCGCGCCGGCGAAATGACGGGCAAGCTGGCGAATGGACAGCTTGTCGCGGCGTGATTGCTCGATGACGAGCGCCTGCCGGCTCTGCATGCCTTCGCTGGCCGGCAGCTCGGGCAGCGGTCCGTCGATGGGATAGCGCGCGAGATCGGATATGCTGAGATAGCTGGAAAGCAGCGCGACACCGACATCGTCCGGTATCAGCTCCTGCAGTTCATCATGTTTTGCCCGGGCTTCCGCTTCGCTTGCCGCGACGACCGGCGCGACGCCGGGCATGATCTTGACGTCCTCCGGCTCGCGCCCATGGGCCACCAGCCGTCCCTTGAGGTCGTCGTAGAAGGCCTTCGCCTCCTCGAATGTCTGCGCCGCAGTGAACACCACATCGGCGGTCCGGGCGGCGAGATCGCGGCCCTCATCCGACGCTCCCGCCTGAACCATGACCGGTGCACCTTGTGGCGAGCGCGGCAGATCGAGCGGGTCGCGCACCGAAAAACTTCTGCCTTCGTGTCCACCCTGGCCTTGCCAAAGGCCAGCAACCACGGCAGCGAATTCGCGCGCGCGGTCGTAGCGGTCCGCATGTGGGCGCAGTCCGGTCGAGCCGAAATTGGCGGCCTCGATCTGGCTGGCCGAAGTGACAAGGTTCCAGCCGGCACGCCCGCCGCTCAGATGGTCGAGCGACAGGAAGGTTCGCGCCAGCCCGTAAGGCTCGTTATAGCTCGTCGACGCCGTTGAGACGAGGCCGATGCGCTCCGTCTGCACCGCGAGCGCCGCAAGCAGGCTGATCGGCTCGAAGCCGATCGAGCGCGACGTTTGGCTGGCGATGTTGACATTGGCCTCGCGCACGCCGGCGGCGTCCTCGCAGAAGATCATGTCGAACTTTGCCGCTTCCGCCGTCCGCGCCAGCTGGATGTAATGATCGATGTCGATGCCGGCCGTGACATGCGCCTGCGGATGACGCCAGGCGGCGATGTGGTGGCCTGTCGCCCACAGGAAGGCGCCGAGCTTCATCTGGCCTCGACCGGCGCTCATTGCCGATCCTCCCCTGCAAGCCCGAGATGGGCGCGCAGTGTCGCCGCGCTGTAGCCGGACCGGACAAGGCCGCGGCGGCAAAGCTCCGGCAGCACGAGACCGACGAAATCGTCGAGCGCCGATGTGAACGGCATGGCGATGATGAAACCGTCGCAGGCTTTCGAGCGAAAGCACTCTTCGAGCCTGTCCGCAAACAGGTTCGGCGCGGCGGTTATTTCGGCGCTGACGGTAACGTTCATCAGCACTTTCAGCGCCTCCGGACTGCGCCCGAAGGCAAGCGCACGGCGCTTCAGATCGCCAGCCTTCGCCGGCTCGATCGATGCCTCATCCAGCAGGACGACATCGGCGGTGCGGGCGGCGATATCCGTGTCGGGCTCGGACAGGCCGGACATGACCAGCACCGGCGTGTCCTGCGGCGACCGAGCCACGTTGAGCGGCCCGCGCACGGAAAAATATTCGCCCTTGTGGTCGAGCAAATGCATCTTTTCAGGATCGAAGAAGCGGCCGCCACTTTTGTCGAACAGCAGCGCGTCTGCGTCCCAGCCTTTCCACAAGCCTTGCACGATGCCGATGAATTCCTCGACGCGCAGGCGGAAATCGTCGCCGGAAAACCCTTCCGGTCGGCTGAAATTGGCCGCCTCGCGCGGATCGGGAAACATGCTCGCGTTCCAGCCGGCGCGGCCATGGCTGATAATATCGAGCGAGGCGAAACGGCGTGCGAGGTTGTAGGGCTGGTGGGCGACCGTCGACGCCGCGGCGGCAAGGCCGATCCTGCTTGTCACCGTCGCCAGCGCCGCCACCAAGGTCGTTGCTTCGAAGCGCATTTGCCGGTTCGGCCCGCCTGCAACCGGCGCGGAATCGGCGAGCAACACCATATCCAGACCGGCCGCTTCGGCTTCTTGCACGAACCGCGTCAGCAGACTGAAGTCCGAGCCGGCGTCGGGCGGATGGGAAGGGGCGGCTTCCGGAGACAGTGAAACGGCGAGACACATTGTGGCGCCGTTGGCCATCGCTTTTCCCTGTTGAGCGAGATTCCTTGAGAATTATCTCGCCGGCTGGACGGAAAGCAACCGGCCAGCCGGCGATCATTTGCCGGCCAGAATATCCCTGATCAGCCGCTGGCAGCGCTCGGCCATGAAATCGAGCAGCAGCCGCACCTTCGGATCCTGCAGCTTCTTATGAGGGTAGACGGCGGCGAACTGCACCGGCGTCGGCGGCGTGTTGCTCAGGATCACCTTCAGCCGCTGGTCGCGGATAAACGGCTCGACCTCGAAGCGCGGCTTGTTGATGATGCCGCGGCCGGACAGCGCCCAGCCGGTCAGCACGTCGCCATCATCGGTATCGTAGGGGCCGTGCACCTCGAACTTTTGCGGTCCGTTCGGCGTCTGCAGCGTCCAGACATATTCGCGCGCGCCGGAATAGCGCAGCATCAGGCAATCGTGCTTCTTGCCGATCAACTCCTGCGGCTCGGTAGGCTCGCCGCGCGCCTCCAGATATTGCGGAGCCGCCACCAGAACGCGTTCGCATTCCATGATGCCGCGCATCCTGAGGCTGGAATCCTCGATGATGCCCAGCCGGAAGGCAACGTCGATGCCTTCCTTCATGATATCGACATTGTGATCGGAAAGCCGGAGCCGCACCTCGATATCGGGGTATCTGTCGTGGAAATCCGGGATGCCGGATGCCACCAGCCGCCGCCCGAGGCCGAGCGGCGCTGTCACCTTTATGGTGCCGCGCGGCTGCCCGGATAACGCGCTGACCGCCGCTTCCGCCTCGGTGACCGCCTCCAGCACCTGCTTGGCGCCGGAGTAGAACACCGTGCCGTGCTCGGTCGGCATCAACTGCCGCGTCGTGCGGTTGAACAGCCTGACACCGAGATGCTTCTCGAGCTCCTTGATGCGATTGGAAGCGACTGCCGGCGAAATGCGCATGTCGCGCCCAGCCGCCGATAAATTGCCGAGCTCGACGACGCGGACGAAAACGGCGATGTTGTCGAGATAGGCCATGCGGCTTTCGTGGCTCTCATGTGGCAGCGTGTAACGAGCCTAGTATTTTCCAAATTTTTTTGAAAGTCATCGTGCAGCTCGGCTCTTTCCGTTTGCGCTCCAGTCCGTAAAGTCAGTGGATCGGCAGGGACGATTTTTTCATGATGGATTTCGCGATATTCTGGGATTGGCTGAGTTTCGCCGTGCGCTGGCTGCACGTCGTCACCGGTATCGCCTGGATTGGGTCGTCCTTTTATTTCGTCGCGCTCGATCTCGGGCTGCGCCAGCGTCCGGGCATGCCTGCCGGAGCCTTCGGCGAGGAATGGCAGGTGCATGGCGGCGGCTTTTACCATGTGCAGAAATATCTGGTGGCGCCGGCTGAGATGCCCGAGCATCTGACCTGGTTCAAGTGGGAATCCTACGCCACCTGGCTGTCGGGCTTCGCCATGCTGTGCGTCGTCTACTATGCCGGGGCGGACCTGTTCCTGATCGATCCGAATGTCCTTGCCATGTCGGTGCCTACAGGCATCTTGCTGTCGCTGGCGACGATCGGCGTCGGCTGGGTGGTCTACGATCTCTTGTGCCGTTCGCCGCTCGGCAACAGCGACACCGGCCTGATGCTGGTGCTGTATGGGGTGCTGGTATTCATGGCCTGGGGACTGACCCACCTGTTCACCGGCCGCGCCGCCTTCCTGCATCTCGGCGCCATCACCGCGACGATCATGTCGGCCAACGTTTTCATGGTCATCATCCCCAACCAGAAGATCGTCGTCGCCGACCTGATCGCCGGCCGTAAGCCCGATCCGAAATACGGCAAGATCGCCAAGCAGCGCTCGCTGCACAACAATTACCTGACGCTGCCGGTTTTGTTCCTGATGCTGTCGAACCATTATCCGCTGGCGTTCGGGACAGAGTTCAACTGGGTCATCGCCTCGCTGGTGTTCATCATCGGCGTGCTGATCCGGCACTATTTCAACACCAGGCATGCGCGCAAGGGCAATCCTACCTGGACCTGGCTGGCGGCCGCCGTCCTGTTCGTCGTCATCATCTGGCTGTCGACCGCACCGAAGCTGCTGACCGGCGAGGTCAAAACGTCCTCGGCGGCACAGGTCTACGTTGCCTCGGCGCATTTCCCTGCCGTGCGCGATACGGTGCTTGGCCGCTGTTCGATGTGCCACGCGGCGGAGCCGTCCTACGCGGGCATTTACCACGCACCGAAGGGTGTGATGCTCGACACCGATGCCGGCATCGCCGAGCACGCCGGCGAGATCTACCTGCAGGCCGGACGCAGCCACGCCATGCCGCCCGCCAACGTCACCCAGATCACCGACAAGGAACGGGCACTGCTGATAGCCTGGTTCGAAGGCGCGGGGAAATAGCATGACCAGCACGCTGCTGCGCGGCCGCACGCTGTCGTTTTTGCGCTGGCCAGAAACTATCGACGACCATTCCGCCTGGCGCTACGAGCAAGATGGCGGCCTGCTGATGCGCGACGGCAGGATCGTTGCCGCTGGCGCCTATGCCGAGGTCGAGAAAAAGGCGGGTGAGGGAACAAGAAAGATCGACCACAGGCCACATCTGCTGCTGCCCGGGTTCATCGATGCGCACGCGCATTTTCCGCAGATGCAGGTCATCGCTTCCTTCGGCGCCGAGCTGCTCGACTGGCTGAACACCTACACTTTTCCGGAAGAGACCAAATTCCAGAACGCCCAGCATGGCCGCCGTATCGCCAGGCTGTTCCTGGATGAAGTATTGCGGCATGGCACCACGACAGTCGCGGCCTATTGCTCGGTACACAAGGAATCTGCCGAAGCGTTCTTTGCCGAGTCGCACGACCGCAACATGCTCAACATCGCCGGCAAGGTGATGATGGACCGCAACGCGCCGGACGGCGTGCTCGACACGCCGCAATCGGGCTATGACGACAGCAAGGCGTTGATCGATGAGTGGCACGGCAAGGGGCGCCAGCACTATGCCATCACGCCGCGCTTCGCCATCACCTCGTCGCCCGAGCAATTGGAGATGGCGGGCGCGCTCTGCCGCGAATATCCTGATCTGCACATGCAGACACATCTGTCGGAAAACCACGCCGAGATCGCCTTCACGCAGCAATTATACCCGCAGACGCGGGACTACACCGACATCTACGAACACTATGGGCTGCTCGGGCGCAGAAGCCTGTTCGGCCATTGCATCCACCTGTCGGAACGCGAGGCGGATGCGCTTTCGGATAGCGGCTCGGTGGCGGTGTTCTGCCCGACCTCCAACCTGTTTCTCGGCTCGGGCCTGTTCGATTATCAGCGCTATAGCCGCCGCGAGAAGCCGCTTCGCATCGCCGCCGCCACCGATGTCGGCGGTGGCACCAACTATTCGATGCTGCGCACCATGGACGAGGGCTACAAGGTGATCGCGCTGAACGGCGAGAAGCTCAATCCGTTCCAGTCCTTCTGGCAGCTGACCCGCGGCAATGCCGAGGCGCTGTCGCTTGCGGAAAAGATCGGCACCCTGGAGGAAGGCAGCGACGCCGATATCATCGTGCTCGACGCCCGCGCCACGCCGGCGATGCGGCTGCGGGTGGAGACGGCGGACACGCTCGCCGAGGAATTGTTTCTGCTGCAGACGCTCGGCGATGACCGCGCCGTGCGCGAGGTCTATGTCGCCGGCCGGGCGGCCAAGGCGGATATAGCGGTTTAGCCGTCGTATGCGGCCGGCTTGACCGGGCGGCAGCCATCCGCCAAAGCAACAGGCGAGATCGACAGGGGAACGACATGGCCGTTGCGGACGACATCGCTCTGATCAAGAAACAGGAAGCCACGCTTGTCTTTTCGGCCTTCGATGAAGCCGTCGCTTTCGAGATCGGCTCGGCGATCCGCGACCGGGCTCTCAAGGAAAACCTGCCGATCATCGTCGATATCAGAACTTTCGACCGGCCGCTGTTCTATGCGGCAATGCCCGGCTCGAACGCCTCCAATCCGGACTGGGCGCGGCGCAAGATCAACGTCGTGCGGCGGTTCCTGAAAAGCACCTACCGCATTGTGCTGGAGCAGCAGCGCCCCGACCGCAGCTTCAAGCCCGGCGAGGGGCTGGACGTTGCCGACTATGTACTGGCCGGTGGCGGCTTTCCCATCACTGTCAAGGGCGCTGGCGTCATCGGCGTGATCGCCGTCTCCGGTCTACCGGAGCGCGAGGACCACGGAGTTGTCGTCCATACGCTGTGTAGCTACTTGGGCGTCGATAGCCAGGAGTTGGTCCTGCCGCCGGAAGCAACATCGTGACGTTGGCGCTGCCCCTCATCCGCCTGCCGGCACCTTCTCCCCGCGTAGTGACGGGGAGAAGGGCAACGCTCCAACGCTGGCGATCCCCTCTCCCCGTCTCTATACGGGGAGAGGGTAAGGGTGAGGGGCAGCGCAAACGCCGCAGAAGCTCGCACAGCGTCCGTGGTAGCTCAGTATGACCGCGCTCGATCCCAAGTCCTTTCTCATTTCGATCTTCAACGCCGCCGTTGCCGCCGCCGATCCCCAGAGGACGATCAAGGATCATTTGCCCGCAAGGCCGAAGGGACGGACGATCGTCATCGGTGCAGGAAAAGGCTCGGCGCAGATGGCGGCGGCTTTCGAGAAAGTGTGGGACCGGCCGATCGAAGGTTTGGTCGTCACCCGCTACGGCTATGGCGCGGCCTGCCGGCGCATCGAGATCATCGAGGCGGCGCATCCGGTGCCGGATGCCGCGGGGCTGGAGGCCTCGCGACGGCTGCTCGAAAAGGTCCAGGGACTGACTGCGGACGACCTCGTCGTGGCGCTCATTTCGGGCGGCGGCTCGGCGCTGCTGCCGTCACCTGCCGAAGGTCTGACGCTGGCCGATGAGATCGCTGTCAACGAGGCGCTGCTCGCCTCCGGCGTGCCGATCGCCGCGATGAACACCATCCGCAAACATGTTTCCACGATCAAGGGCGGCAGGCTGGCGGCCGCTGCCTATCCAGCCAAGGTGGTGTCGCTGGTGGTCTCCGACATTCCGGGCGATAACCCGGCGCTGGTCGCTTCCGGCCCGACCGTTCCCGATTCCGGCAGCCGCGAAGATGCATTAGCGTCGATCGCCGCCTATGACATGAAACTACCGGCTTCAGTGATGGCGCACATCAATTCGCCGGCCGCCGATGCACCGCGCGTCGATGATCCGCGTTTTTCGCGCAACGAGGTACATCTGATCGCCTCGGCCGGCGTATCGCTGGAAGCGGCTGCGGCCGAAGCCAGGTACCAAGGTATCGAAGCGGTCATTCTCTCCGATTCCATCGAGGGCGAGGCGCGTGAGGTCGGCGGCGTCCACGCTGCAATCGCGCGCGAAGTGGCGACGCGCAACCGGCCATTCGCAAAACCGGTGCTGATCCTGTCGGGCGGCGAGACGACCGTGACCTTGCGCGCGAAAGGCAAAGGCGGCCGCAACTCGGAATTCCTGCTCGCCTTCGCCATTGGGGTCAGCGGCATGGCGGGCGTCCACGCACTGGCCGCCGACACCGACGGCATTGACGGTTCGGAAGACAATGCCGGCGCCTTCGCCGACGGCTCGACGGTGTCGCGGATGCATAAGGCGGGCGTCGATGCCAAGGCCATGCTTGCCGGCAACAACGCCTGGACGGCATTCAATGCCGTAGATGACCTTTTCGTACCCGGTCCGACCGGCACAAACGTCAACGATCTCCGGGCGATATTGATCAAATAGCTCAGGCGGCCATCAGCTTTTTCACCGCTCTCATATCCTGCAGGAACCGGTCGCGTTCTGCCTGCTTGTCCGCCGGCTCGCGAATGCGCAGGATGAAGGACGGGTGGATGGTGACGAAGACACGCAAGCCATCGTCGCGCTCCACGACGGCCCCGCGCATCTTCATGATCGGCACCACCTTGCCAAGCAGCGCCTGCGCCGCCGTTGCGCCGAGCGCCACCGCCAGATTGGGCTTGATCAGATCGATTTCCTTGTCGAGCCACCAGCGGCAAGCCTGCACCTCGCCGGCGTTCGGCTTGGAGTGGATGCGCCGCTTGCCGCGCGGCTCGAACTTGAAATGCTTGACCGCGTTGGTGACGTAGACTTTCAGCCGATCGACGCCGGCATCGTCCAGGATCGCGTCGAACACCTTGCCCGCCGGACCGACGAAGGGCTTGCCCGCCAGGTCCTCCTGGTCGCCCGGCTGTTCGCCGACGAAGATCACCTTGGCTTTATCAGGGCCCTCACCGAACACGGTCTGCGTGGCGTCGTGCCAGAGCGGACAGCGGCGGCAGATCTTGGCCGTTTCGCGCAGTTCAGGAATCGTCCTGGCGTCGATTTCTGTCGTTTCCGGAGACTTGCTTGCAGGCAAGCGTCTTGCCTGCACTTTGGCATGGTGCGGCGTCGGGGTTGTCTGCATCCTGGCCATCATGACTAAGGCGGCCTTGCTCGCTCGCTGCAATCAGACACGCAATGAGCAAAGCCCGCCGAAGGTTCCGTTGAAATTATTCCGCATGGGCCTTCACCGGCGGATGGCCGACGATGCGATGCCCTACACCTCGTGCAGATAGAGGTGATAATCCAGTTCGCTGACCGTGCGCGCCACGCGCAGATATTCCGATTGCTTGATCGCCACGAACGTCCGGTGCAGGTCTTCGCCCAATGCGCCCTTGAGGAAACTCGACGCCCTTGCCGCCTCGATCGCGGCGCGCCAGTCGACCGGCATCGTCGTGCGCGTGACGGCCGATTCGTAGCCATTGCCGGTGGTTTCGGGACCGGGATCGAGGCCTTCGTCGAGGCCCTTGACGACACCGGCCAGCACCGTTGCCGCCACTAGGTAAGGATTCGCGTCGACGCCCGATGGCCGGTGCTCGATGCGGCGGTTCTTGGCATCGCCGGCCGGCACACGCAGTGCCACCGAACGGTTGTTGACGCCCCAGGTCGGCGCCACCGGCGCATAGGATTGCGAGACGAAGCGCCGCCATGAATTGGCATGCGGCGCGAAGACCAGCATCGATTCCGCCATCGTCTGGATCAGTCCGCCGAGGCCGCGCAGCAGCGGCAGCGACCAGCTTTCGCCGCCGGTTTCGGCAAAGACATTCTTGCCGGCATCGTCCAGCAGCGAGACATGAAAATGCATGCCCGAGCCGGCATATTTCTCGATCGGCTTGGCCATGAAGCAAGCGGTGACACCATGACGGCGCGCCTGCGCCCGCACCAGTCGCTTGAGCATCACGAGATCGTCGGCCGCCCGCATCACATCCTTGCGGTAGTTGAGCGTCAGCTCGTACTGGCCGGGCGCATATTCCGAGATGACCGTCTCGGCCGGGATGCCTTGCACCTTGGCTGCGGCGTAGATGTCGGAAAACAGCGGCTCCATGCCGTGCAGATGGTCGACGGAATAGACCTCCGTCTTGGCCGAGCGGCGTCCGTCAAGCACCGCGTGCGCCGGCTGCACCTTGCCTTCGGCGTCGCGCTCGTTGGCGAGCAGGAAGAATTCGAGCTCGAAGGCGCCGGCCGGATGCAGGCCCTTGGCCGCGAGGATGTCTACCTGGCGGGCGAGTGCCAGCCGCGGGTCGGACGACATCGGCTGGCCATCGAGATGGTACATCGCCATCAGCACCTGGCCGCGCGGCGGCTGGGTGCCGAACAGCGGCACCAGTGTGCCGGGGATCGGCCACGCCCGCAGGTCGCCGTCGCCCGTCGTCCAGATCAGCCCGGTCTCGTGAACATCCTCGCCGGTGATGTCGAGGCCGAGGATCGAGATCGGCATGTGCCGGCCCCCCTCGAAGATGCTCATCAATTCATGCCGGCGCACGATCTTGCCGCGCCCGACGCCATTGGCGTCGGTCAGCACGATGTCGAACGCTTCGATCTCGGGATGAGCGTCGAGAAAGGCCTGCGCCTCGGCGGGCGTCGAGCCCGAAGGGGATGCCGTGACCAGGTTCAAACTTTGCTTGGGCGCTTGTTTCATGCCGCAAGCTTGTCTCACGCCGTAAGCTTTGCCGCAACCGCGCCGAAGGCAGTGATCAGCCGGTTCACCTGGGCGGCGCTGGTCGCAGGAGAGATCAGCATCATGTTGTGGAAGGGTGCGATCAGCACGCCGCGATTGACCAGCGCGACATGGATTGCCGCCTCGAGCTCCGGCACGTGCGCAGCTTCCGCTTCGCCGCCGTTCCTCAGCGGGCCCGGCGCGCAGATGAACTCGACACGGGCACCGACGCGAGCAACATGCCAGGGCAGACGATAGCGATCGATGACGGCGGTCAGCCCGGCGTCGAGCCGCCGCGCCAGATGGTCCATATGGCTGTAGTTCTCGTCGGTCATGACGTATTCGAGCGTGGCGCGCATCGCTGCGAATTGCAGCGGATTGGCCGACAGCGTTGTCCCCATGCCGGAGTAGCCGGGCTCTTTCCGGCTGATATAAGCGGCATAGCGGGCCGCAACGTCTTCGCTCATGCCCCAGACGCTCGCCGGTACGCCGCCGGCAATCGGCTTGCCCAGCACGAACAGGTCCGGCTCCAGCCCGTATTTGCTTGAATAGCCGCCGGGACCGGTCGAGATTGTATGCGTCTCGTCGATTAGAAGCAGCGTGCCGGTCGCACGGGTGAGACGCCGCAAACCATCATGAAAGCCGGCTTCGGGCAGCACCATGCAGGAATTGGTCAGCACCGGCTCGGCGATGACGCAGGCGACATCGTTGCCCCGGAGTGCCGCGTCGAGCGCCGGCAGATCGTTGAACTCGACGACATCAGTCGCCCGCGTCAGGTCGCGGAACTCGCCGGCCAGTCCCGGTCGATTCACCGCTTTCCCGGCGACCAGCCGCACCATCGTCTCGTCGACCGAGCCATGATAGCAGCCGTTGAAGACCAGTATCTTCTCCCGGCCGGTAACGGCGCGGGCAACCCGCAGCGCGAAGCGGTTGGCATCGGTCGCCGTCGTCGCGATCTGCCACGACAGCAAACCGAAGCGCTGCTGCAGCAACGGCCCGATGGCGAGCGCGTTCTCGGCAGGCAGCATGTAGGTCAGGCCGCGTCCGGCCTGCCTGCGGATGGCGCGTGCGACCGGCGGCGGCGAATGGCCGAACATCGAACCGGTGTCGCCAAGGCAGAAATCGTCGAGCCGGTTGCCGTCGATATCTCTGATGATGGCGCCCCTGGCCCTATCGACGAGGATCGGGAACGGCGTCGGCCAGTCGTTCATCCAATGCATCGGCACGCCGCCGAAGAAGCCGGGCAGGCCATTGCCGATTTTCGCCATCGATTTTGGCCGCGCCCGGCGGAAGACTTCTGCTTCGGTCGCGCGCAACTCGGCGATCCGGGCCGGGCCGATGCCGCCGATGGAAGTCTTTGAATGGTTCATGACGTTCATGGCGGCCCTCTCAGTCGCACTTTAGACAATCGGCATCCGCCACCGCAATTGGCCGGGCGGCTGCCCTGTGTTGGGTCAGCGGTCGTTTGAATGAAAACAGGCGCTTGACCGCGAGCCGCCTTCGGGCGCCAATGGTATTTCGGCTGGAGGGGATAAGATGTTGCGGGCGATCGTCTGCGCAGCAACGCTGCTGTCGTCGGTTGGTGCGGCTCTGGCGTCCGGCGGCATCTGGTGTTCCGCCGAGGATGCAGCCGTCAAATTTCAGGTCGGTGCCGGGGTCACCAGAGGCATGGGCGGGCCGACCTTCAATTTTAGCGGCGAGCTCGAGATTCTGGGCAGGCCGGCTGGCGACAGTCTGCGCAAGACGGTGTTCGAGGATCAGAACCTCACGCAATATTGGCTCGACAACAAGGAATTGCGGCTGCTCGTCTACCACGAACGGCAGGTCGAAAACGCCTACGGCTATGTCGAACTGGCGATCCTGACCAAGGCCAGCGAGGAAGGCGTCTATGACGGTCGCTATTTGCTCTCAATCTATGATGTAACGGCCGATGCCGAAAAGGACGGCAAGCAGGCTGAATTGACCGGCAAAGTATCTTGCGGAGCCGAGTAAATAACAGGCTACGCCGAAATATCGATGACGCCGCAGTCGCCCGCAGCGCTGCCAAAGGCGACGCGGCGCTCTTCCTTGTCCCACATCATCGAAGTGACGGCGCCCTTGCCCGGCCGGCGCAACAGCACTTCCTTGGCGTCGGCGAAGCGCACCGCCATCACCATCCCGTCATCATAGCCGATAGCAACGACGTCCTGGCTCGGGTGGCAGGCGACCGTGGTCACCATGGAGCTGCCGCGCGTGCCGAGTTCCAGCGGCGCCTTGCCCATCGGCCCGTCTTTGCCGGAAAACGGCCAGACGATCGCCGCCGGCGCGCCGGAACTCGCCAGCCATTTGCCCTTGGCGCTCCACGACAGGCTTTTCACCTTGCCGGGGTAGCCGGACATGCGCATGTGCTTGCCGTCGGCGAGCTTCCAGCCATGCAGCGCGTTTTCCTGCATGGTGGTGACGACGAAGCCGCCGTCCGGCGAGAAGGTGATGCCGGTGTGGGCGCCGGCCCATTCGAGCTCGACCGGCTTGCCGTCGGCAGCCGGGAAGTGCAGCGTCGCGCCATTGTAGCGGGCAACGCCGAAGCGCATGCCCTTGGGCGAGAAGGCCAGCCCCTCGACCGAGCGCGGATGCGAGAATTCCCTGGTCTTGCCGTCGGCAAACCGCACATAGGCAATCTTGCCCGAAGCATAGGCAACAGCGCCTTGCGGCCCGGCGGCGACGCTGGTTATCCATTTTTTGCCTGCGGTCGCCAATTCCGTTGTATTGCCGCCTGGGGTCACGGCAAAGATCCTGCCGTCCTCACCACCGGTGATCAGTCGGTCGTTTGCCGCATCATGGAAGGCGGCGAGCATTCCGTCATTGGCCTGCACCGTCTTGTGGCCATGGTCGAGCCGATGGATTGTGCCGTCAGCCAGCGCAAAATGCGGCACGTCGCCGAGAAACACGGCGGCGAGGCAGTGGCCTTCGAGATCGAGCGGGGCGACTGTCGGCATGAGAGATCATTCCGTTCGAGATTTCTGCTTGTCATCTAACCCGCCGGACTCCGCCTTCTCCCCTTGTGGGAGAAGGTGGATTGGCGCGCAGCGCCAAGACGGATGAGGGGTGCTGGACGGAGTGCCGTCCTTGCCAAGCTGGAACACCCCTCATCCGACCGAGCTTTCGCTCGGCCACCTTCTCCCACAAGGGGAGAAGGAGAGAAGGGGCAGCGCTAGCGCTATAAAGTCCGGAAATCAAGCGGCCTGGCAGGCCTCGAAGCTTGTCTTCAGTCGCTCGGCGTCGAGTTCGCGGCCGATGAACACCAGCCGGCTCTCGTGCTTCTCGTCGTCCTTCCAGGCGCGCTGGTGGTCGCCCTCGATGATCATGTGCACACCTTGGATGACATAGCGCTCGTCATCGCCTTTCAGCGCAATGATCCCTTTCAGCCGCAGGATGTTCGGGCCTTCCATCTGGGTGACCTTCTCGATCCACGGGAAGAACTTTTTCGGGTCCATCTCGCCGCCGCGCAGCGACACCGACTGCACAGTCACGTCATGGATGTCGGAAGGGTGCGCATGATGATGCCCGTCATGATCGTGGTGATCATGGCCGTCGTGATCATGGTGATGGTGGTCATGATCATGATCATGATGGTCGTGATCGTCATGCGCCTCGAGGAAATGCGGATCGTTCTCCAGCGCCCGGGACAGGTCGAACGCACCGCGATCGAGCACCTCGGACAGCGCCACGCTGGCGCGTGTGGTGCGATGGATTCGTGCCGCCGGGTTGATGGCGCGGATCGTCGCCTCCACCTTGCTCAGCTCTTTGGGGGTGACCAGATCGGTCTTGTTGAGTACGACGACATCGGCAAAGGCGATCTGGTCCTCGGCCTCTCGGGAATCCTTCAGACGCAGCGGCAGGTGCTTGGCGTCGACCAGCGCCACCACCGCATCGAGCCTGGTCTTGGAACGCACGTCGTCGTCCATGAAGAAGGTCTGCGCCACCGGCACGGGATCGGCGAGGCCTGTGGTCTCGACGAGGATGGCGTCGAAGCGGCCAGGCCTGCGCATCAGGCCTTCGACGACGCGGATCAGGTCGCCGCGCACGGTGCAGCAGACGCAGCCATTGTTCATCTCGTAGATTTCCTCGTCGGATTCCACGATCAGCTCGTTGTCGATGCCGATCTCGCCGAATTCATTGACGATGACGGCGTAGCGCTTGCCATGGTTTTCCGAAAGGATGCGGTTGAGCAGTGTCGTCTTGCCGGCGCCGAGATAGCCGGTGAGGACGGTTACGGGGATCTGCGTCTGTGCGTCGCTCATATTGTGCCTCGAATAGGGATTGTCGGCTCCATATAGGATGTGTGCTCGGCTTTTGCACGAGGCAAACCGGTGGGCCAAAGAGGGCTGGTATTGCCGAACTTTCCTCACATTACCGAACTTTCATTGGCGCCGCCTGACAGCGGGCCCTAGATAGGCGGGGTCATTTACGGAGCTGTTCGCGTTGAAGAGGCGCCAGATGTCCGACAAGTCCTTGCCACTAAGCCGTCGGCAGGCGCTCGGTCTCGTTGCGGTTACCGCTGGCGGCATATTCCTGCCTGCCGGTGCAAGGGCCGGGCAGGTTTCGCGCTATGCCGGGCTTGCTTTGTTCGAAGCCGGTGCCGGCGTCTGCGCCATCACGCCCGAGGTCACCGAAGGGCCGTTCTATTTCGACCCGAAGCTCGAACGCGCCGATATCACCGAGGGCAAGAAGGGCATCGCCCTCAATGTGCGGCTGCAAATCGTCGACGCCGCCTGCCGGCCGCTTTCCGGCGCACGCGTCGATATCTGGCATTGCGATGCCCAGGGCACCTATTCCGGCTATCCCGGACAGGGCGACGGGCAGGATATCGACACGTCCGGCCAGAGCTTTCTCCGCGGCTGGCAGAGAACCGATGAAAGCGGCATCGCTTCTTTCGCCACCATCTATCCCGGCTGGTATCGCGGCCGCACCACCCACATCCATTTCAAGATCTTCCCCGACGACCGCTCGATGATGACCGGCCAGATGTTCTTCCCCGACAGCCTCAGCGAGCAGATATTCGCCACCGTCGCGCCCTATAAAGATCGCCCCGGCAAACGCGATACATCGAACGCGCGGGACGGCATTGCGCGGCAGGCCGGGCCGCTGTCGCAGGCAGCGCTGCGGGAAATGGCGGACGCCTATCAGGCGTTGATGGTGGTCGCGGTGAAAGCCGGTTGAGAACGCCTCGTCACGTCCCCATCCAGCCATTGCGGAAAGTCGTTTGTCATCTAACTGAAATAAACATCTGGCATTAGCCACGGCGAACACCGCGAAGCTTGCCGGCAAAGCTATTTTCCCAGCCGGAATGTTTTCGATCGTCATTGCCAATCGGCGGCCTGCTTCTATGCTGTCCGCACCGGTTCGGCCGAGGAGGGATGAGCATGGCCAAGGCGGACAAGACTGCAACAATGAGCCGGCTGCATTCGGCGGCGCGGCTGGCGCGCACGGCGCTCGCCGCCCGGCTTCTGGCGCATGGTTTCTATGCCGGCCAGGACCAGATCATGCTGGCGCTCGACCGCGAGGACGGGCAGACGCCCGGCAACCTTGCCGGCCGCCTCGGCGTGCGTCCGCCGACCATCACCAAGACCATCAACCGGCTGCAGGCGCAGGGCTTTCTGGAGAAGCGGGCCTCGTCCGCCGATGCCCGCCAGGCGCATATTTTCCTCACCGACACCGGCCGCGAAATCATCCACGCCATCGAGAAATCGGTGAAGAAGACCGAAAAGCAGGCATTGAAGGGTCTCGACAAGAAGGATCAGAAAGCGCTGTTCAAGCTGCTTGCCCGTGTCGAGGCGAACCTTTCGAACGGCGAAATGGTGCTCCCCGATGACGAACTCGATATCGAGGACAAGATCCTTGAATAAGGTCACGCGTTCGCCGCTGACGGCCGTCGCGTCAGTGCCGACCAGCGTCCCGGTGTGACGCCGAACGCCTTTTTGAAATGCCGATTGAAATGGCTTTGGTCACTGAAGCCGGCTGCGATGGCGATTTGCGCCAGTGGCTCGTCGGCTTCGATCATCCGACGGGCTCGTTGAAGCCGGCGCATCAACAGGAACCGGTGCGGGCTGGTGGAGAAGGTGGCGCGGAAATGCCGCGACAGGGCATAACGGTCCAATCCGGTTATCGCCTCCAATTCGTCTGAACGTACAATCCGCGCGACATTTTCCTCCAGATAGTCGCGCGCCAGGCTGGCGGCGCGCCACGCCGTTTTCGCTACCGGTTTCGTCGGCTGACCGGCGTGCCGGGCCAGGCTTTGCATAAGCTGCGTCATGAAATCGACGACAAACAGCTCGTCCAGTTCCTGATTCAACGGCCCGAGCGCGGAAAGCAGCGTCGCCCGGAGATCGCGGTCTGTCACCACGGCATTCCCGACGAATGGCAGTGATCCGCCGCCGAGACAATCGAGCATCAGGGACGGCTCCAAATAGAGCATTCTGTATCGCAAGCCGTCTTCGGTACCGGCACCGCCATCGTGCAGTTCGTCGGGATGAAGGATAATGATCTGGCCAGGCAGGCTCTGATGCGTTTGGCCGCGATAGCGGAAGCGCTGCACGCCATAAAGCGTCACCCCGATCGCATAGGTGTCGTGGCGATGGAGATCGAAGGCGTTGCCGTGGAACCGGGCCTCGATGCGTTCCATGCCGGCAGCACGGGGTGCCGGTACGATGCAGTTTTCGGCTGCATCCACGCACAAACGTCCAAGACCCTGAAAGGCTTCCCCGTCTAGACCGTGCGGCATCGCTTCTCTCGCAGCCTCGGATTGGCCCCCTTTCGGATTGGAAACTGTCGCATGTTCGATACGAAATTTGCAATCGTGCTCAAGGATGATCTTCCCGTCTGGCAAAAGCTCAATGTCACCGCCTTTCTGACCAGCGGCATCGTCGCGCAATTTCCCGACATTATCGGCGACCCCTACCGTGATCGCGCCGGCAATATCTACAACCCGCTGTCGATCCAGCCGGTCATCGTGCTTTCGGCGGACGGCCAGACGCTCGGCGCGATCCAGCGGCGGGCGCTGGAGCGTGGTGTGACGGTTTCGCTCTATGTCGAGGAAATGTTTTCGACCGGGTATGATCTGGCCAACCGCGCCGTCTTTGCCGAATTTGCGCCGGAGGATGCCAAGGTGGTCGGCATCGCGCTTCGCGCCGAAAAGAAGCTCGTCGACAAGATCACCAAGGGCGCCCGCATGCACGCCTGAGTCGTCGGCCACTAGGTCGGCCGCTGGGAAACAAACTGAGCCTGTCGGCGGCTGTCGTTGTGCCAGCCTGTTTTGGCTTGCCCGCAGGCGACAATTGCCGCATTGGTGAGGGACCGCCTTGCTTCCCGTCCGGCCTGAAATTGAATGCTCCCCCAAGACATGACGAAAGCGCGACATCGCCGGCGGCGATCCTGTGCATGCTTTCCGTCTATGTGTTTTTCACCTTCCTCGACACCAGCAGCAAGTACCTTGTGCTGGCCGGCGTCTCGGCGCTGATCGTCGGCTGGGCCCGCTTCGCGGTCCATGTGCTGATCGTCGGCGTCTTTCTGCGTGGATGGCGCGAGCCGCTGCGCTTTCGTCCCGCCAACCTGCCGGCGCATCTCACGCGCGGTCTGCTCCTGTTCGGATCGACGATATGCAACATTCTCGCGCTGCGGACGCTGCAGCTGGCGGAAACCACCTCGATCTACTTCTTCGGCCCAATGGTGATCACTGCGCTTGCCGGTCCGTTGCTCGGCGAATGGGCAGGCTGGCGGCGCTGGCTGGCGATCATGAGCGGCTTTGTCGGCGTCCTCATCATCACCCGGCCGGGCATCGGAGTTTTTGGCGTCGGCCATCTCTTTGCGCTCGGCTCGATGCTATCGAACAGTTTCTACGTCATCATGACGCGCCGCATGTCGGCGACGGAAACCTCGGAAAGCCTCATTCTGTTTTCGGCGCTGGCGCCGGCCGTGCTGCTGCTGCCGACACTGCCGTTTTCGCTTTCGTTGCCGCAGGATGGCTGGCACTGGTTCATATTGCTGATGCTGGGCGTCTTCGGCGCCATCGGCCATTGGCTTCTTGTGCAGGCCTATCGCCTTGCCACCACCACGGCCCTGGCTCCCTATCCCTATTCGCAGATGATCTGGATGATCATCTCCGGCCTGATCGTCTTCAACCAGTTTCCCGATCGCTGGACGCTGGTCGGTGCCACAGTCATCGTCGCCAGCGGCCTCTACATCGTTCACCGCGAGCACCGGCTTCGCTTGCGCAACCGCGCGACGCTGGACGCGGAGGCGGAAGCGCTGGCAAAAAAACTTTGATTTGCGCGGGATCGATGGCATAAGAGCCGGCCTTTAAACAGTTTAAATTGCTTCGGGAGCGCAGGGCGCTGGCACAGAAGATCAAGCTTTCCACCATCGCGGATGCGCTCGGCGTGTCCACGGCCACGGTCTCGCTGGCCTTGCGCGACAGCCCGCTGGTCGCCGGCGGCACCCGCGATCGCATCAAGGAACATGCCCGCGCCATCGGCTATATCTACAACCGCCGCGCCGCCAGCCTGCGCACCTCGCGTTCGGGCATTGTCGGCGTCGTCGTCCATGACATCATGAACCCGTTCTTTGCCGAGATATTGCGTTCGATCGAGAGCGAACTCGACCGCAGCCGGCAAACCTTCATCCTGTCGAACCACTACGACCAACTCGAGAAACAACGCACCTTCATCGACACGCTTCTGCAACTCGGCGCCGACGGCGTCATCATGTCACCGGCCATCGGCACGCCGCCCGAAGACATAATCATGGCCGAGGAGAACGGTCTCCCGGCAGTGCTGATTGCACGCACCGTCGAAGGTGCCGACGTGCCGGTGTTTCGCGGCGACGATGCCTATGGCACCGGGCTTGCTACCAATCATCTGATCTCGCTTGGCCACAAGCGCATCGCAATGATCGGCGGTACCGACCAGACCTCGACCGGCCGCGACCGCTATCAGGGATATGTCAACGCCATGGAGGCGGCAGGGCTTGAGGTCAGGCCGTCCTGGCGCATCGCCGGCCCGCGCACCAAGCAGGCCGGCTTCGAGGCTGCCGGGCAGTTCCTGGCGCTGAAGGACAGGCCGACCGCGGCCTGCTGCTGGAATGACCTCGTCGCCATCGGCCTGATGAACGGCATCGCGCGCGCTGGTCTGGTGCCGGGCATCGACATCTCCGTTACCGGCTATGACGACCTCGAGGAGGCGGCGATCGCGACGCCTGCGCTAACCACCGTCTGGAACGGCCAGCGCGAGGTTGGCCGCCGCGCCGCCAGCGCGCTGCTCGACAAACTCAACGGACAGACGGTGCGGCCGTCGCAGGAACTGATCAAGCCGGAACTGCATGTGCGCCAGTCGACCGGCAAACCGGTGGAACGTGCATGACAAAAACCAAACAGCAAGCTGTCGCCATTCTGGTGCCGGGCCAGTTCAACGATCATGCGGTCGGCCGCATCGACGGGGTGTTCAGCCGCGTCCGGATCGAACGCGCCGATCCGTCGCTGGTCACCGACGAGATGCGTCATACGGTGCGCGGCATCGCCGCCTTTGGCGGCATAAGCTCCGCGTTGATGGACGCGCTGCCAAAGCTCGAGATCATCGCCAATTTCGGCGTCGGCTATGATTCGGTCGATGTCCGCCACGCCGCACAGCGCGGCATCATGGTCACCAACACACCGGATGTGCTGACCGAAGAGGTCGCCGATACGGCGCTCGGCCTGTTGATCAATACCATCCGCGAACTGCCGCGCGCCGAGGCCTGGCTACGCGACGGAAGCTGGCTGCGCAACGGCAACTATCCGCTGAGCCGGCTGACCTTGCGCGGGCGCCATGTCGGTATCTTTGGCATGGGCCGCATCGGCCTCGCCATTGCCCGCCGGCTCGACGCTTTTGGGCTGCCCATTGCCTATCACAACCGGCGCCGACTCGAAGGCCTGTCCTATGACTATCACCCGACGCTGAAAGGTCTCGCCGAGGCGGTCGACACACTGATCTCGGTGGCGCCCGGTGGGGCTTCGACGGAAAAGGCCGTCAATGCCGAAATCCTCTCGGCTCTTGGGCCGAACGGCGTCTTTGTCAACATCGGCCGGGGCAGCACGGTCGACGAACCAGCCCTTGCCGCCGCACTTGCCAGCGGCAGCATCGCCGCTGCCGGGCTAGACGTCTTTGCCGACGAGCCGAATGTGCCAACGGCGTTGCTTGCCGCGCCCAACACCTCGCTTTTGCCACATGTCGGCTCGGCCTCGCAGCACACCCGCCGCGCCATGGCGGACCTGTGCGTCGAAAATCTGGTCTCGTGGTTTTCGCAGCGCAAGGCGCTGACGCCGGTGCCGGAGACGGCAAATGTCAAGGCAAGGCCGTAAGCGGGCTGCCATATCTATTAACTTCAGCTTAACCCTTCGGAATCATTCTGGTCCCTTCGCAGTGTATGTCCGCCTGATAGGACATGACAGCAAGATGAAGCGCGCCTCCCTGATCTCTTCGAACCGGCGCGCTTGAAATGCGCGGAGAACCAGGATGAAGACGCTTCCTGCATTGATGGCAGTCGCTGTGCTGTTCGGCAGCGCCCAGCTGTTTTACGCCGGTAGCGGTGAAAGCCGTGCGGCCAGTGAGTCACCGCCTTCATCCGGCAACTACAGGCTGGTAGCCCATGGCAACGAGGGGTCTTGTGCGGTCAGCCGGGGCGCCGAGATTTCGCAAGGCCTGTCGCTGTTGACGGTCGCAGCAAATTGCCGCCGGGTGTTGCCCGGCGTCGAGCAGGCGAAGTTCTGGCGAGAGCAGGATGACGGCACGGTCACCTTCAGCGCCAACGGCACCGATCCGATCGTCATGTTCTCAGTCGCCGACGGCGATGGTTACGAATCCTACGCGCCGGCGCTGCCGCTGCTGACGCTGGCGTCGGCCGGCAACTAGCGAGCGCGGCAGGACTATTCCGCGGCTGCGCGCGCACCCGATTTCGCCGCCTGATGCAGGCGCACCGCATCGCCGAATGCGCGAAATATCTTTACCGAGATACTGTCCGATTTGACCCAGTATTCGGGATGCCACTGGACGCCGACGGCGAAAGCCCGTGCATCGCGCACCGAAACCGCCTCGACAGTGCCGTCGGCGGCGACCGCTTCGACCTGCAGCTTTGGGCCAAGCCGGTCGATGGCCTGGCGATGCACCGAATTGACCATGATATCGCCGGCGCCGAAGACCCCGGCCAGGCAGCTGCCGGGTTTTATCGCCACGCTCTGGCGGATGGCGAAGCGTTCGTCCTGATTGTCGCTTGCCGGCGCACGATGATCGAGCGAACGGGCGCGTTCCTGGATTTCGGTGGCCAGCGTGCCACCCAGCGCCACATTCATCTCCTGGATGCCGCGGCAGATGGCGAGCAATGGCACCCCGCGCTCCACCGCCCGGCGGATCAGCGGCAACGTCGTCGCGTCGCGGGCGGAGTCGTAAGGACCATTGGCTTCGCTGGCGTCACCGCCATAGAGCGAGGGATGAACGTTCGATTTGGAGCCGGTGACCATGACGCCGTCGACGGCGGAAAGCAGTTCGTCGAAGTCGAGCCGGTCGCCGAAGGACGGTACCAGCAGCGGGAACACGCCTGCACCCGAAAGCGCCGCTTCGAGATATTGCTGTGGCGCGGCATGCCAGGTGTAATTGTCGAACTGGCGGACATCGGTCGATACGGCGACGAGCGGCTGGTGCATTTGGTCCGGATCCCATCGGGTGCAACGAATTATCTGCCTGCAAAATAGGCGATCCGAAGGCGCATTTCCATGGCAAGTTTCGGCGTGTCGCGTAGGCCAGTTAATCGACCTTAGACTATAGTTGCAAGATCTGGCCCAACGCCGTGAATTTCCCCGAAATGCGCCGCTCAAACCGGGCTACCGTGCTGGACTCGACTCCTTGCCTGTGTATTGTCGGCTCGAAGCCGATCCGGGCGCCGAAGTGTCCCGAATGTCGGTCAGTGGATCCAAAAGGGAGGAACTTCATGGATCGTCGTTCGTTCATCCGCAAGGCCGGCACCACCGGTTTCGGCGCTGCGGCCGCTGCCGCGACACTTGCTGCGCCGGCCATCGCCCAGTCCAATCCGAAAGTGACCTGGCGACTGGCGTCGTCCTTCCCGAAGTCGCTCGATACGATCTATGGCGGCGCCGAAGTGTTTTCCAAGATGCTGTCGGAGGCGACCGACGGCAACTTCCAGGTCCAGGTCTTCGCCTCCGGCGAACTCGTTCCCGGCCTGCAGGCCGCCGATGCCACCACAGCCGGCACGGTCGAGGCCTGCCATACCGTGGCATACTATTACTGGGGCAAGGACCCGACGTGGGCGCTGGGAGCGGCGGTTCCGTTTTCGCTCAACGCGCGCGGCATCAACGCCTGGCACTATCATGGCGGCGGCATCGATCTGTTCAACGAGTTCCTGGCGACGCAGGGTCTGTTTGGGCTGCCGGGCGGCAATACCGGCGTGCAGATGGGCGGCTGGTTCCGCAAGGAGATCAAAACGGTCGCCGACCTTTCCGGCCTCAAGATGCGTATCGGTGGTTTTGCCGGCAAAGTGGTGCAAAGGCTCGGCGTGGTTCCTCAGCAGATCGCCGGTGGCGACATTTATCCGGCGCTGGAAAAAGGCACGATCGATGCCGCCGAATGGGTCGGCCCTTATGACGACGAGAAGCTCGGCTTCTACAAGGTTGCGCCCTATTACTACTATCCCGGCTGGTGGGAAGGTGGACCGACCGTCCATCTGATGTTCAACAAGGCGAAATACGACGAACTTTCGCCGGCTTACAAGTCGCTGGTGCATACTGCCGCTCAAGCGGCCGACGCCAACATGCTGCAGAAATACGACTATCTCAATCCGGCGGCGGTTAAGCGGCTGGTTGCCGGCGGTGCCAAGTTGAGCCCGTTCAGCCAGGAGATCATGGCCGCCTGTTTCGAAAAGGCCAACGAAGTCTATGCCGAGATGGAAGCCTCGAATGCGCCGTTCAAGAAGATCTGGGATTCGATCAAGGCGTTCCGCAAGGAGCATTATCTCTGGGCGCAGGTGGCCGAGTACAACTATGACACCTTCATGATGGTCCAGCAGCGCAATGCCAAGCTCTGATCCTGTTGCTTCGCGGCGCCAGTGTTCCTTCCGGAACACTGGCGCCGTAGCGCATTCATTTGCGATCAGCCGGGCACCACCACGACCTTGACCTCGCCTGGCGCCGGCGGGTTGGCAATGATCGCCACCGCCTCGTCGAGGCTGACTTGTCGTGATATCAGCCGATCTACTTCGATCGTCCCCGAGGCGATAAGATTGGCGGCCCGGCGATGGGTAAAGGGGTTGAGGAAGGAACCCAGGACCTTCAACTCACGGAACAGCAGATCGAACGGTTCGAACGCCACTTTCATGCCTTGCGGCATCACGCCGACGACGACGACGGTGCCGCCCGCTTTGGCCAGCCGCATCGCCTGCTCAACAGTGTCTTTCACGCCGGCGCATTCGAACACCACGTCGACGCCGCCCGGCATCAAACCCGACCGGCCGACGATCGCATCGATGACATCGAAGGCGCTGGGATCGAGCGTCGCCGTTGCGCCAAATTGCTCGGCAAGAGCCCGCCGCGAGGCCTGACGGGTCGACAAGATAATGGTCGTCGCACCGGCGAGCTTTGCCAGTTGAACGGTGAGCAGGCCGATCACGCCGCCGCCGAGCACCGCGACCGACGAGCCTGGTTTGATCGCGGCAAGGTCCACGCCATGCAGGCAGCAGCCGAGCGGCTCGCAGAAAGCACCATGCGTAGGCTTCAGATCGCCTGGCAAGACGAAGGCCTGTTTCTGTGGCAGGACAAGATATTCGGCAAAGCCGCCATCGCGATGGATACCGATGGCGCGTAGATTGCCGCAGAGATTGACCCGGCCGGCCTGACAATGCTCGCATCGGCCACAGGCAATGTTGGGATCGCCGGTGACGCGGTCGCCGACGGAAAAGCCGGATACGGCAGGTCCGACCGCCTCGACAATGCCGGAGAATTCATGCCCGAGCGTCACCGGCGGCGTGCACGGGAATTCACCATGGAAAAGATGCCTGTCGGTGCCGCAGACGCCGCACGCCTCGATGCGCACCAGCAGATCGTTCGGCCCGGCGGTCGGTTTCTCGACCTCGCACACGGCGAGGCTGCCCACTCGCTCCAACCGAACCGCCTTCATGGCTGCCGGGCCCTCCTCAGTTGAAACTCGGTGGTTGCGACAGATCGATTGCCGGCGCCGCCGGTTTCGCGGGCGGCTTTTCGTCGAAGCTCGGCGGCTGCGACAAATCCGGTGTGGAAGGTGAGGCCGGGGCAGTGCCGCCGTTGGCCGGCGGCGTGCCAAGCGGCGACAAGCCGATGCCAGGCGTTTCCGGCACCTGGTAGTTGATGGTGCCAGGATCGACGACAGTGCCTTTGTAGTGCATCACCATCTGCGGGAAGGCGATGGTCAGGCCGATCATGATCACCTGGATGCAGACGAAGGGCACTGCGCCCCAATAGATCTGCCCTGTGGTGACCGGCGCGATCTGCTTGCCGGTGAGTCGGTCGAGATAGGGCACGCGCGCGGCGACCGAGCGCAGATAAAACAGCGCGAAGCCGAAGGGCGGATGCATGAAGGAGGTCTGCATGTTGACGCCCAAAAGCACGCCAAACCAGATCAGGTCGATGCCGAGTTTGTCAGCCGCTGGCGCCAAAAGCGGCACGATGATGAAGGCAAGCTCGAAAAAGTCGAGGAAGAAGGCGAGCACGAAGACGAGGATGTTGACGCCAATCAGGAAACCGACTTCACCGCCCGGCAGCGACGTCAACAGGTGCTCGACCCAGATGTGGCCATTGACGCCGTAGAAGGTCAGCGAGAACACCCGCGCGCCGATCAGGATGAACAGAACGAAGGACGACAGCCTGGTCGTCGAGGCCAGCGCCTGCTTGACCACGTCGAGCGACAGCCGCCCCTTCATCGCCGCCATTGCCAGCGCGCCGACGGCGCCCATGGCGCCGCCTTCCGTCGGCGTGGCGATGCCAAGGAAGATGGTGCCTAGCACCAGGAAGATCAGCGCCAGCGGCGGGATCAGCACGATGATCACCTGCTGTGCCAGTCTGGACATCAGGTTGATCTTCAGGCGCTGGTCGACGATCGCCACGACATAGATGAAGATGACGCCCATGGTGGCGCCGAGGATATCGGCGTTGCCGCCATGGTTCGGCGCAAGGTAGCGATACGCCGCATAGGAAACCACCACCGCCGCCAGCAGCGCCGCCAGCAGCGACAGCACGCCGTGGCCGAGCGTGCGGGCCTCCAGCGGCAGGGCCGGCATCGACTTCGGCCGGAAGATCGACATCAGCAGGATGTAGAGCATGTAGATGCCGGTCAAAATGAGTCCGGGGATCAGCGCTCCCTTATACATATCGCCGACCGAGCGGCCGAGCTGGTCGGCCAGGACGATCAGCACCAGTGACGGCGGGATGATCTGGGCGAGCGTCCCGGACGCGGCAATGACGCCGGATGCCAGCCGCCGGTCGTAGCCGTAGCGCAGCATGATCGGCAGCGAAATCAGACCCATGGCAATGACGGAGGCCGCCACCACGCCGGTCGTCGCGGCGAGCAGCGCGCCGACGAAAATCACGGCATAGGCGAGGCCACCACGGACCGGTCCGAACAACTGGCCGATCGTATCGAGCAGGTCTTCGGCCATGCCGGATCGTTCGAGCACGATGCCCATGAAGGTGAAGAACGGGATCGCCAGCAGCGTATCGTTCGACATCACCCGGCTGCCATAGAAATTATCCGGCAACGCGTGCAGCAACGGCCAGGCGAGATTGATCGAGCCGCCCGAATAGGGCGACAGAAGCACGCCGATGAAGAAGAACATCAGGCCGTTGGCGGCGAGCGAGAAGGCGACGGGGTAGCCGATCAGCAGGAAGACGACCAGCGAGGCGAACATGATCGGCGCCATGTTCTGGGCGATGAACTCGATCACGAGCGCACCTCTTCGGCGAGCGCCTTGGCTTCGAGTTCGGCCTGCTCATGCGCCGATATGAACGGAGTGGGATCGTCCATCTGACCGCGCATGATGGCGATTTTCTTGATGATTTCGGAAATGCCCTGCAGCGCGAGCAGAAAAAAGCCGACCAGCAGGATCGCCTTCGCCGGCCAGATGATCAGCCCGCCGGAATTGTTCGACATCTCCCCGCTGCGATACGACAGCGACACATAGGGAACGAAATAGACCACCATCAACGTCACGAACGGCATCAGGAAGAAGACGTGACCGAAAAGGTCGATCCAGTGCTGCACGCGGCGCGAGAACATGCCGTAGACGATATCGATGCGGATATGGTCGTTCTGCTTCAGCGTGTAGGCGGCGGCCAGCATGAAGGCGGCGCCGAACAGATACCATTGCAATTCCAGCCAGGCGTTCGAGGACATGTCGAACACCTTGCGGATGACGGCGTTGGCGGCGCTTACCAGGATCGCCAGCAGGATCAGCCACGAAACCCATTTGCCGATGAATTCGTTCAAACGGTCAATGGTTCTGGAAAGAGCGAGAAGCCCTGCCATGCATTCCTCCCTTGTGTCAGAGCGCGGCGGTTCACTGTCCGTCGCGTCGCTGTGGACCAACGGTATGCAGTGCGTGGTCCGGCGGGTCAACACGGGACAGCCCGCATAAACACAGTTGTGAGATGACGGGCGGCAAAATGCTGCCGCGTCCTTTGCATGTCCAAGGACATGCGGCGCTTTCACCCAAGCAAAGTCGGGTGCGGCTCAGGCGATCTTCTGTTGGTCGCGGCCGGCGCCGATCAGCACAAGCATGGCGACGAGGAACAGGTACATCCAGCCGTCCCGCCATTCGAGCGGAAAATAGCCGGCCCATAGCGATTCGGCCATGCCGAAAGCGGCGGCGCCCAGTGCCGCCCGCAAAGGCGAAAGATAGCCGCCCACTGCGGTCACGAACAGGATTTTCAACCCGTAGACCAACCCTGTGCCGAAGCTGATGTTGCCGTAGTAGAAGGCGGCGAGCACGCCGGCCAGTGCCGCGCAAAGGCCGCCGAAAAGCACCGCACGCCGAAACACCGCACGGACATCGACGCCGCACATCGCAGCCGCCTTGGGATCGTCGGATACGGCGCGCCAGCTCCGGCCGAAGCTCGAATATGCGAAGCCCCAGGCAGCCAGCGCTATGGCCGCCAGTACGGCGGCGCAATCGAGCAATTGGATCAGCGTCAACGTCGCCTTGAAGCTGGCATTCTGCGCGAAGACGATGGTCTGGGCCAGCATTGGCGGCAACCATAGGTCATGGGTATCGGCGGCGATGCGGCTGGCTTCCGACAAGACCAGCAATATGCCGAGCGTCGTCACCACGATGGCGTTGGGCGAGCGGTCGGCCAGCGGTTCGAAGATACTTCGGGACAGGACATGGCTGAGCAGCGCCGCATAAAGGAATGCCGCAGCTACGCCGAGCGCGACCGACGCAAACAGCGTCAGCCACAGCGCCTGATAGCCGAACGCCGCGGTGAGGATCATCGTATGCCCGCAAAAGGCGAACAGCGCGCCATAGGCAAGATTGGTACGGTGCAGGATGCCGTTGGTCAGCACGTAGCCGAAGGCAAGCAATGCGTAGAGCGCGCCCGAATGCAGCCCGTTCAGAACCTGCTGGAAGAAATAGAGCATGCAAGACCCTCTATGCATGCCCCGCAATCGGGGCAGAGGTTTGGGACGAACGATATTCTCAGTACGGCGATCGCCTCAGTGAGCGTTGCACCCGGAATCTAACTTGTCAAACGCGAGTTATCAGTTAGATTCGCCATATGACGGTATCCTGGACTCCGCACCGCTTTACCGGTGGCATGCTGGCGCTCGATACGGCGAACACCGTCGTTTTGCGGAACGATCCGAAGAAAACTTTCGACCGTTTCGACGATCCGGCCGAGATCGCCCGCTTTGCCGAAGCCGCGAGTGCCTTTCGCGCCGCCGAGCTCGGCGGCAGGCGGCTCGTAGCGCCGGCGCCTGAAAAGATCGCACCGGTGGTGCTGTCGATCCGGGAGACGACCGATCGGCTGTTTCGCGGCGCGGTATCGAAAGGTGCGATCGCGACCGGCGATATGCCGAAATTCTTGGAGGCCTGCGCCGATGGCCTCGCTCATAGCCGCACCGAAATCGGCACGCCTGGAAAACCGTTCGGTGATCCGGCGACGCCGATTGCCTTTGAGGCCGCGCTTGCGGTCTCGGCGTTGTCGCTGCTGCGTAGCGACACCATCGCCAGGCTGCGGATATGTCCGAACTGCAGCTGGCTGTTTGTCGACAAAAGCCGCAATTCCAGCCGCCTCTGGTGCGACATGGCGGTGTGCGGCAACCGCCAGAAGGCAAACCGACATTATCGCCGCCGGACCGCGGCCAGGGAGGTCACCAATGTCTAGAAGATTCTCACGCGCGATGATTGTCGTCGCGGCGTTGTTCGCGGCGGCCGCGCTCGGCGCCTGCCGTGATTCCGGCAAGGACCAGCTGTTCGCCATTTCCGGGAAGCTGTTCGAGTTCAACTACCGGCTGGGTATCGCCACCTATGTCATCACCCTCAATCCGCTGCGGCCGGTGGGTGAGGGGCAGGTCGCTGTGGTCTCCTTCCAGAACCCGGCCGGTGGTGATCCGATCATCGTCACCCAGAAAATATGGCCGAAGCTGCCGCATGTGACGCTTACCAGCCCGCCGCTTACCTGCGTTGTCAAGGACAAGCCCTATGCGGTGTCGATCCGCATCGAGGATTCCAGCGGCAAGTTGCTGCAGAGTTTCGCGACCACTCTGACGTCCTCGCTCGACCAGTCGGTCCTGCCCGACCGGCCTCTGGTGGTCGGGCCAGTCTACGAGCTCAACAAGGACTTGGCCGGCCATGTCGACGGCAAGCTGCCCGGTGAACCGAAGCCCAGTTGCCCAAAGGCTGCATGATGCATCACCAGCGGCACTGAGCGCCGCCGGAATTTTTCATGCTCGGCCATCCTCCCCGACAGGCGTTTCGTGGCGCCACACGGCCGCGCACGGATCGTTTGTTGCGGACCGCCTGGCACCTTCGATTTTGTTTGACCTCCCCGGCAAGGGAAGAAAGACTGTGGGCACTCGACTCCGACGTTGGCCGCGCACCTCCAGGCGCGGCCTCCGCACAGGAAATGCCTGATGACGCTGCACAATGTCGCGCTCGACGACAAGTTCGACCTGGCAAAGGAGCGGATCTTCCTGTCGGGTGCCCAGGCAGTCATCCGCATGCTTCTGATGCAGCGCGAGCGCGACCGCCGGGCTGGCCTGAACACCGCCGGTTTCGTCTCCGGCTATCGCGGCTCGCCGCTCGGCGGCCTCGACATGCAGCTGTGGAAGGCCAGGAACCAGCTCGCGCAGTCGGACATCGTCTTCCAGCCCGGTCTCAACGAGGAGCTTGCCGCCACCGCCTGCTGGGGCTCGCAGCAGGCCGAATTGCTGGGCGAGGGTACCCATGACGGCGTTTTTTCGGTCTGGTATGGCAAGGGTCCGGGCGTCGACCGCTCCGGCGACGTGTTCCGCCACGCCAATCTCGCCGGGTCGTCAAAACATGGCGGCGTGCTGGCTCTGATGGGTGACGACCACATGGCCGAATCCTCGACCAACGCGCATGCCACCGAGTTCCTGTTCGTCGACACCATGGTGCCGATCCTTAATCCGGCCGGCGTCCAGGAGATCATCGACTACGGCCTCTACGGCTTTGCCATGTCGCGTTTTGCCGGCACCTGGGCGGCGATCAAATGCGTCAAGGACAACATCGAATCGACAGCCTCTGTCGATGCCGCGCTCGACCGGCTAGATATCGTCATCCCGGACTTCGACATGCCGCCCGGCGGCCTCAACATCCGTAACGAGATCGACATGCTCGGCCAGGAGGAGCGGTTGCATGAATACAAGCGCGCCGCCGCTTCAGCGTTCATCCACGCCAATGGGCTGAATCGGATCGTCTATTCGGGCGGCACCAGCGCCAGGCTTGGCATCGTCACCATCGGCAAGAGTTATCTCGATGTTCGCCAGGCGCTGGAGGATATCGGCGTCGACGAAGCGGCCGCCAGTCGTATCGGTATCAGGCTGTTCAAGGTCGGTTGCCCGTGGCCGCTCGACCTGCAACACATCGCCGACTTTGCTCGCGGCCTCGATACCATCGTCGTCGTCGAGGAGAAACGCTCGCTGATCGAGGTGCAACTGCGCGAGAACCTTTACGGCACCGCGACGCAGCCGGTCATCGTCGGCAAGAAGGACGAGCGCGGCGACTGGCTGTTCCCGGCCAAGGGCGCGCTCGACCCCAACGATATTGCCATCGCGCTCGGCGAGAGGATTTTGCGAACGATCGGCCCGTCGGAAGAAATCGCCGCGCGGGTGGCGAAGTTGCGCCAGTTCCAGGCGATGCTGGCCGACACGTCAGACATCGCCTCGCGCACGCCCTTCTTCTGCTCCGGCTGCCCACACAATTCCTCGACCAAGGTGCCGGACGGCTCGCTCGCCGCCGCCGGAATCGGCTGTCATTTCATGGCGCTGTGGATGGACCGCAACACCGTCGGCTTCACCGCCATGGGCGGCGAGGGCGCGCAGTGGGTCGGCCAGGCGCCGTTCTCGAAGCGCGAGCACATCTTCCAGAATCTGGGCGATGGCACTTACAACCACTCGGGTGTGCTGGCGATCCGCTTCGCGCTGTCGACCGACGCCAACATCACCTACAAGATCCTCTACAATGACGCCGTCGCGATGACCGGCGGGCAGCCGCACGAGGGCGGCCTGACGGTGGACATGATCGCAAGACAGGTGCGCGCCGAGGGCGTGGAGCGCATCGCCATCGTCACTGACGAGCCGGACAAATATACCGGCAAGGTGGAATTTCCCGCCGGCGCCACCATCCATCACCGCGACGACCTCGATCTCGTCCAGCGCGAGTTGCGTTCGGTCAAAGGCGTCTCGGTGCTGCTCTACGACCAGACCTGCGCCGCCGAGAAGCGTCGCCGCCGCAAGCGCGGCACGTTCCCCGATCCGGACAAGCGTATCTTCATCAACGAACTGGTCTGCGAAGGCTGCGGCGATTGCGGCGTGCAGTCGAATTGCGTCTCGATCCAGCCGGTCGAGACCGAATTCGGCCGCAAGCGCAAGATCGACCAGTCGAGTTGCAACAAGGACTTCTCTTGCGCCAACGGCTTCTGCCCCTCCTTCGTCACCGTTCATGGCGCCAAAATCAGGAAAGCCGAAGGCATAGCCGGCGCGGCCGACCCGCTCGCGGGGGTGCCGGCGCCGGCGCAATTTACGCTCGGTGAACAAGGCTGGGCGGCGATCATCGACGGTGTCGGCGGCACCGGCGTCGTCACAATAGGCGCGGTGCTCGGCATGGCCGCGCACCTGGAAGGCAAGGGCTGCGGCATGATCGACATGGCCGGCCTCGCCCAGAAGGGCGGCTCGGTGTTCACCCATGTCCGCATCGCCCGCACGCCGGACGACATCCACGCCATTCGGGTATCGGCCGGCAAGGCCGATCTCGTGCTCGGCTGCGATCTCGTCGTTTCGGGTGCCAAGAAGGTGTTGGCCGCGGTGTGCGAAGGCCATACCATCTTCCTCGCCAACACTGCCGAGATCATGCCGGGCGAGTTCGCCCGTTCGGCCGATTTCTCGCTGCCCGTCGAGCGGCTGAAGAAAGCGATAAGAACGGCCGCGGGCGACGACAGGACGCATTTCTTCGACGCTACCCGCACCGCCACTGCGCTGTTCGGCAGCTCGCTTGGTGCCAACATGTTCATGCTCGGATTCGCCTTCCAGCATGGCGGCTTGCCGCTGTCGGCGGAGGCGGTCGAGAAGGCGATCGAGCTCAACGGCGAGGCGGTAGCGATGAATGTCGCGGCATTTCGCTGGGGCCGCCGCGCCGCCCACCAGCCGGATTTCGTCCGCAGCCTTCTCGCCCAGCCGGGCAAGGCCACGCAGCATGCCGCCATTGCCGAGACGCTGGACGATATCATTGCTCGCCGCGTCGCCTTCCTGACCGCCTACCAGAACGCCGCCTATGGCAAGCGCTATGCCGACAGACTGGCGGCGCTGCGCAAGGCCGAAACCAATGCTGTGCCCGGGTCGACCGTGGTGACCGAGGCTGCCGCAAAGAACCTGTTCAAGCTGATGGCGATCAAGGACGAATACGAGGTGGCGCGGCTTTATACGGACGGCTCCTTTGCCGCAGAGCTCGCAAAGCAGTTCCAGAGCTACGGCAAGCTTGAATTCCATCTCGCACCGCCGATCATGGGCAGGCGCGGCAGTGACGGGAAGCCGAAGAAATCGAGCTTTGGCCCGTGGATGATGAACGGGTTCCGCCTGCTGGCGGCGATGAAGGGCCTGCGCGGCACCGCTTTCGACCTGTTCGGCTACAGCGCCGAGAGGCGTATGGAGCGGCAGTTTCTTGCCCTCTATGAAGCCGACCTGGAGCTTGTCGCCGGCGCGCTGGCGCCGGGCAAGATCGAGGTTGCTGCCGCGCTTGTTTCGGTACCGGCGCTCATCCGCGGCTTTGGCCACGTCAAGCAGGCCAGTGCCGAAAAAGCCGCCGGCGAACGCCAGCGTCTGCTCGACCGCCTCTCGACGGCGCCGCTGCGGCCGCAACTTCAAGCCGCCGAATAATTCAGCGCCGTGATACGCCTTGTTTACCTGAACTGTAGTTTCCCTGCTTCCGCTGCGTCACCAATGAATGCCAATAGAGCCCGAACCGCTGCTCTAAACCTTTCTTAAGGCCAATGTGACACTGCTGGGTTCCCCAGGGTTGGGATCCAGGCGTGAATCTGAGACGAAAAAACGAGATTCCGGTCGACGTTTACATTCCGTTCGTGGAAACGCTGTTTCGCGACGGGTTCACGCTGTCGATCGGCCTTGTTGCGCAGACACTCCTCGTCATTCTGGTCTATTGGAAGACCATGGACTTGGCGTATCTTCTAGTTGCCGCTGGGCTCATCATTGTCGGTACTCTGCGCCTTCGCAACATCCGAAAATACGGGCGACTTCCTTCCCCGACGACGTGGGAAGAAGCCCATGATCGCGAAAACGATTACATAATTTTCGGTTCGATGCATGGTTTCATGCTTGGCGCGTTCTGTTTCGTCAGTATCTATCTGGCAAATGACAGCCACGACAACTATGCCGAAATAGCCTCTGTCTGCGTCACTCTGGCATCGGTCACGTCGATTGCCGGCCGCAATTATGGGTCGCCGCGCATGGTCATGATTTTTATCATAACCACCACATGGCCCATATCGCTTGGCTTTATCCTGCGCGGCGATATCTACCACATCATCCTCGGTCTGATGTCGGCCCCTTTTCTGTTTGCGATCAAGCGGTTCGCCGACATCGTCCGCGAAGTCCTGTTTACCGCCCTGTCGGAGGAAAAGAAGGCGAACCGCATCGCGCAGCGTTTCAACCGCGCGCTCAACACCATGTCGCATGGCCTTGTCATGCTTGGTCCCGACGGCCGGGTGGCGGTGGCCAATGCCGAAGCCGCGCACCTGATGTCGCTCAAATCGGCCGATGCGCTGCTAGGCCGCTCGATCCACGGTCTGCTGATGCGCGGCGCTGCAGGCGGCATGCTGGCGCCGAAAGATTGCCGTTACATCGAAGCCCAGCTGACGCGTGCGTTGCGCGAGGGCCGCGACCGCAAGGTCCTGGTCTCGCTCACCAACGGCCAGCACTATGAATTTTCGGCGCGCGAAGGCAGCCAGGAACTGGGCGTCGTCACTTTCGAGGATGTGACCGCCCGGGTCGAGGCGGAAGACAAGATCCGCTTCATGGCGCGCTACGACAGTCTCACCGGCCTGCCCAACCGCGCCTACTTCCACGAGTTGGTGGTGGAAGCCATGGCCTCAGGGGATCCCGAGCGTCTCTGCGGGCTGGTGGTGCTCGATCTCGACGATTTCAAGAGCGTCAACGACACGCTCGGCCATCCGGTCGGCGACGGATTGATCTACGCCGTTGCCGAGCGGCTGGCGGCAGTCGCTGGGCCAGGCATCACCGTCAGCCGCTTCGGCGGCGACGAGTTCGTGATCTTCTTCGAGCGCATCGAGGATGAAAGCCACTTGACCGGCCAGGTTGATGAGATCTTTGTCAATCTACAGGGCGAGGTCGATGTCGCCGGCCACGGATTACGCATCCAGGCCAGCGGCGGCGCGGTGCTGTCGCGGGTCAAGGATACCGACGTTGACGCCATGATCGTCAAAGCCGACCTTGCACTCTACAAGGCCAAGGAGCTTGGCAAGAACGGTTGGCGGCTGTTCGAGGCCTCCATGGATGCTGCCTTCCGCAGCCGTCAGCTGATGAAGGCGGACCTGCGCAGCGCCGTGGAAAACAACGAATTGCGGGTGGTCTATCAGCCGATCGTGGCGATGAGCACGATGCGTATCGCCAGTTGCGAAGCGCTGTGCCGCTGGGATCATCCCGATCTCGGGCCGATTTCCCCCGGTATCTTTATTCCGCTGGCGGAGGAAATGGGGATTATTTCCGACATCAGCACCTTCGTCCTGCATGCGGCCTGCACGGAATGCGCCAAATGGCCGGCCCAGACCAGCGTGTCGGTCAATCTCTCGGCCAAGGATTTCCGCAACCGTGATGTCATCCAGAAGGTTCGCGACGCGCTGGCTGAATCCGGTCTCTCCGCCGGACGTCTGGAGATCGAAGTCACCGAGACGGCGCTGCTCGACGACAAGTCGCTGACACGCCAATATATCGAGGAGTTGAAGCGGCTCGGCGTGCGCATTGCGCTCGACGATTTCGGTACCGGGTATTCGAGCCTCAGCTATCTCCACAAACTGCCGCTCGACAAAATCAAGATCGACCGCTCGTTCCTGATGGATGTCACTCAGAACAGCCGGTCGCTCGAATTGCTCAAGGGCATCGTCAACCTGTCACGGCCGCTGGGACTTTCGGTTACCGTCGAAGGTGTCGAGACCTTCGAACAGCTCAAGATCCTGGCATTGCAGGTCAAGCCGGACCTGGTCCAGGGCTTTCTGTTCGGGTCGGCACTCAGCGCGTCCGGCATCGAGACGATGTCGAGCACCGTCTGGCCCTTCGCCAAGGACATCCAGACGGCAAGGAAGGCGCCGCGGCGCTGACTTCGCGCTGAAAAACCGCGTATTTTAGTATAATTTTATTAATTATTAACCTTAACGAGCGGTAAACGAAATCCTACTTATTTTCGTCTTTACATCTCATGACCCGTCCGTAGTGTCGGCTGGTGGCGGTAATCGCGGGGAATAGAGTTCATGTGTGCCCAGTTGAGTTCGCTCGGCCATGCGGCGGGCGCTGGTGGGAAAGATGCGTCCGAGACCATGTCCAGCTTCGCGCAACATGTTTATGCGCTGCTTGACCGGACGGAGTACCGACGCTGTGAAAGCGGCGAGGACTTCGAAAGCATTTACAGGCTGCGCTACAATTCCTATCGGATGAACGATCTGGTGCCCGAGAATGCGTCCCGTCAGGTCCATGACGAGTTTGACGAACTGCCCAATTGCCATACGTTCGGAATCTACATCGAGGGGCGGCTGGTCAGCACAATGCGCCTGCATAACGTGTCTGCTGATAACGCCACATCACCAGCGCTCAGCGTCTACAAGGACTTGTTGATGCCGCGTCTGGCGGCCGGCGAAGTCTTTATCGACCCGAGCCGTTTTGCCGTGGACGCCGAATGGTCACGGCTTTACCCGCAGATCCCGTATGTGACGCTGCGCCTTGCGGGCATGGCTTGCTTCCATTTCGGCGCGCCTTATTGCATATCCATGATCCGCGAGGACCATGCGGCTTTCTACAAGCGCATCTATCGGGCGCGACCGATTGGCGATGCGCGGCCCTATGCCGGCGTGATCAACTGTTTCGCGCTGCTTTATCAAGCCGATGTCCTGGCGATCAAGAATGAAACCTACGCTCGCTTTCCGTTCTTCCGTTCGACGCCAATGGAGCAGCGCATGTTGTTCGATACGCCCGGTGCCGGCGAACTCGCCCCGCTGACCATCCTGCCCACCGCCAAGTATTTTCGCGAAGCCGCCTGAACGAGCCCATGGAGCCTTCCGGTCGCTTCGGCGTTCTGGGCAAGGGTGCTGGTGGTAGGTCGGCATGGCCGGCATCCGCCAAGCATCGCTTCGATAGCGATCCGATCAAAGGAACCGATATGACCATTTCCACGCTCGCCCTTACCCCGCTTATCTCGCTGATTGCAGGCGTGCTGATCCTGGTGATGCCGCGGCTGCTCAATTATATCGTCGCCCTTTATCTGATCGTTGTCGGCCTGCTCGGTCTGTTCCCGCATCTCGCCGGCTAACGACATCGGCAATAGCGGACCTGCCATCCATTGTGGTAGGTATCGCCGCGCTTCGCGCAGCGATTTCCAGTTTCGCTTGAGACAGTTGGCTGCGGCGATGCGGCAATAGTGCCATTGCCCTTAACGCGGCTTTTCGCTATGTGCCTGAAAGATGTCTTCGAAGGGGTATTCCTATGGCTGAACACACGCCGACCGGTCCTGTCGAACTGGGCGCGAAGATGGACTATGCCGAGCACGACCGCACCTATGCCGGCTTTGTGATGCTGGCCAAATATGGGTCGCTATTTTGCGCCGCCGTGCTTCTGGCCATGGCGTTCGGCTTCTTTGTGGGCGGCTTCTTCTCGGGGACTATCCTGTTCGTTCTGATCCTGGCCGTCGGCGCCTTTATTCTCCGATAACTCCTCCAACCTTTGTCGAGGGCGCCGCCGGGGGCCGGCCGGCGTCTTGGGTAACGGGTTCCGGCCGAAAGGATCATGCGGTGGGACAGACGGTTTTCATCCCTCGTGAGCTTGACGCGAACGAGCCGCGCGTCGCGGCCTCGCCCGACACGGTGAAGCGGCTGGCGGCACTGGGTTTCGACGTGATTGTCGAAACCGGCGCCGGCACTGCGTCGCGCATTCCCGACGAGGAGTTCGCCCGGGTGGGCGCCGCGATCGGCAAGGCCGGCGATGCAGCCAGGGCCGATGTCGTGCTGAAGGTGCGCCGCCCCATGGACGCCGAGCTGAAGGGCTACAAGTCCGGCGCCGCTGTCATCGCGATCATGGATCCCTACGGCAACGACGCTGCCGTCGCTGCCCTTGCCAAGGCCGGTGTTACTGCCTTCTCCATGGAGTTCATGCCGCGCATCACCCGCGCCCAGTCGATGGACGTTCTATCCAGCCAGGCCAACCTCGCCGGCTATCAGGCGGTGATCGATGCCGCTGCCGAATATGACCGGGCGTTACCGATGATGATGACGGCGGCCGGCACGGTACCGGCAGCGAAGGCGTTCGTCATGGGCGTCGGCGTCGCCGGTCTGCAGGCCATCGCCACCGCGCGCCGCCTCGGCGCCGTGGTCACCGCCACCGACGTGCGCCCGGCCGCCAAGGAGCAGGTCGCCTCGCTCGGCGCAAAATTCCTGGCCGTCGAGGACGAGGAGTTCAAGGCGGCCGAGACGGCCGGCGGCTACGCCAAGGAAATGTCGAAGGGGTACCAGGCCAAGCAGGCGGCGCTGACCGCCGAGCACATCGCCAAGCAGGACATCGTCATCACCACGGCGCTGATCCCCGGCCGTCCGGCGCCGAAGCTGGTCTCGGCAGCAATGGTCGCCTCGATGAAACCCGGCTCGGTGATCGTCGACCTCGCGGTCGAGCGCGGCGGCAATGTCGAGGGCGCCGAAGCCGGCAAGGTGGTGACCACGGCCAACGGGGTAAAGATCGTCGGCCATCTCAACGTTCCCGGTCGCGTCGCCGCCTCCGCCTCGCTTCTCTATGCCAGGAACCTCTATGCCTTCCTCGAGACGCTGGTCGACAAGGCGGCGAAGACGCTTGCCATCAACCACGACGACGAACTGGTCAAGGCAACGATGCTGACCGATGCTGGCAAGATCGTGCATCCGGCTTTCGCAAAGGCTGAGCAGGAGCCGCCAAAGGGCCAATATGTCGAGCCACCGGCCATTCCGGCCAGGACGATGGTTGCCGAGGCTTCGGCGAAGCCGGCTGCGAAGAAAACGGCCGCTTCGAGGAAGCCCAAGACCACCGGAGGGATCGCGTGATGGATCAGACTCTGCAGAAAGCCCTCGACCAGCTCGACCAGGCGACAGCTGCCGTGCGGCTCGCGGTGCAGAACCTGGCGGCCGCGCCCGGCACCGAGGCGGCGGGTGACGCCGCTCACGCGCTGTCCGGCGGTGCCATCGATCCCTTCGTCTTTCGCTTCGCCATCTTTGTCCTGGCGATCTTCGTCGGCTACTACGTCGTGTGGTCCGTCACGCCGGCACTGCACACGCCGCTGATGGCGGTCACCAACGCCATTTCCTCGGTCATCGTCGTCGGCGCGCTGCTGGCCGTCGGCATCTCGGCCTCAGGGCTTGCCACCGGCTTCGGCCTCGTTGCGCTGATGCTGGTATCGGTCAACATCTTCGGCGGCTTCCTCGTCACCCAGCGCATGCTGGCCATGTACAAGAAGAAGGAAAAGTAGGCCGCTATGAACGCCAACTTCGCCTCCTTTCTCTATCTGGTCTCCGGCATCCTGTTCATCCTGGCATTGCGCGGCCTGTCGCATCCGACCACCAGCCGCCAGGGCAACATGTACGGCATGATCGGCATGGGCATCGCCATCGCCACGACGCTGGCGCTGGCGACCCCTTCGGCCGGGCGCTTCGGCCTCATAGTGCTCGGGCTGCTGATAGGCGGCTCGGCCGGTGCGGTCACGGCACGGCGCATTGCCATGACCTCGATGCCGCAGCTGGTCGCCGCCTTCCACTCGCTGGTCGGTCTTGCAGCGGTCATGGTGGCGGCCGCCGCCATCTATGCACCGGAAAGCTTCGGCATCGGCACCGTCGCCGATATTCATGCCCAGGCACTGATCGAGATGAGCCTCGGCGTTGCCATAGGTGCCATCACCTTCACCGGCTCGGTCATCGCCTTTTTGAAGCTCGACGGCCGCATGTCGGGCAAGCCGATCATGATCGGTGGCCGCCACTTCATCAACGCGGCCCTGGGCATTGCGCTGATCGTGCTGATCGTGCTGCTCGTCACCGCCGAGTCCAAGGTGGTGTTCTGGCTGATCGTTGCCGCCTCGCTGGTGCTGGGTGTGCTTCTCATCATCCCGATCGGTGGCGCCGATATGCCGGTGGTCGTGTCGATGCTGAATTCCTATTCGGGCTGGGCCGCGGCCGCCCTGGGCTTCACGCTCGGCAATCTGGCGCTGATCATCACCGGCGCGCTGGTCGGCTCGTCGGGCGCCATCCTGTCTTACATCATGTGCAAAGGCATGAACCGGAGCTTCATCTCGGTCATCCTCGGCGGCTTCGGCGGCGAGACATCAGCCATTGCCAACGACGGCATCGAGCGCACGGTCAAGCAGGGCTCGGCCGAGGATGCCGCCTATCTGATGATGAATGCTCAAAAGGTCATCATCGTGCCGGGCTACGGCATGGCCGTCGCCCAGGCGCAGCACGCCCTGCGCGAGATGGCCGACAAGCTCAAGGCCAACGACGTCGACGTCAAATACGCCATCCACCCGGTTGCCGGCCGCATGCCCGGCCACATGAACGTGCTCTTGGCCGAAGCCAACGTGCCTTATGACGAAGTGTTCGAGCTGGAGGACATCAACTCTGAGTTCGCGCAGGCCGACGTCGCCTATGTCATCGGGGCCAATGACGTCACCAATCCCTCGGCTCGTGACGACAAGTCCTCACCTATCTACGGCATGCCAATCCTCGACGTCGACAAGGCGCGCACTTGCCTGTTCGTCAAGCGCTCGCTCGGCTCCGGCTATGCCGGCATCGACAACACGCTGTTCTACAAGGACGGCACCATGATGCTGCTCGGCGACGCCAAGAAGATGACCGAGGAGATCGTCAAAGCGATGGATCATTGAAACGGCGTCGCTGCCAACTCACTGCCGATCGTCGAATACAGCCCGGCTCCGCGCCGGGCTTTTTCTTGGCTGTTCCCGGTTCTGAAGCTACGATGCCGACCCGTCGTCTTGCTAACGGCGTCATCGTGGAGGTGCTGGTGCCCGACCCTGGTTCTGCTGCATCGCCGGCCGCCGATCTGACCGCAGCAGAGAAGGCGCCACGCAAGCGCAGCCAGGCGGTAGTGGTCGTGCACGGCATGGGCGAGCAGCGGCCCATGGACACGTTGAGGGAGTTTGTCCAGGCCGTATGGAGCCACGATCCGGCCCGTGCACCGTTCTATGCCCATGTCCCCGATCCGGCCGACCCGATGGGTGCGAAGATCAACCAGAGCTGGATCACGCCCGACAGCCGGACCAATTCGCACGAACTCCGCCGGATCACCACGCCCTATGATGTCGATGGCCGCCGCACCGATTTCTACGAGCTTTACTGGGCCGATATCACCCAGGGCACGACCCGAAGCCGCCTTGCTGCCTGGGTGACGACCCTGCTCTGGCGCAAGCCGGCCGATATTCCGCGCGATGTGCTCAAACTCTATGTCGTCACGCTTTTGGCCACCATCGTCGTCCTTGGCGCGGCGCTGGCGCTCGCAACGTCGACCTGGCAAGGCTACATCTCCTGGACGACCGGTGTGCTTGTCACGGTTCTGGCGTCGTTCGTCATCTGGTCGGTGGACCAGTTTGGCTTGCCTTATTTCGGCGACGTTGCCGCCTATGTGCGGGCCGAAGCGGCAACGGTCGAGAAGCGGGCGCTGGTCCGCGAGCGTGGCCTCAAGCTGCTGAAGCGTCTCATGATGGACGATGCCTATGACCGCATCGTGCTGGTCTCGCACAGCCTCGGGTCGATCATCGCCTATGATCTGTTGCAGATATTGTGGGCCGATTTCAGGCCTAGAAAGTTGGAAGCCATTCGCGACAAAGCGAGGCTGAAGGCGATCCACGTCGTCGACAAGGCGACGCTGGCCGCCGATGCCTCCGCTTGGCCCGACAGCCTCGATGACCTCCCCGCATTCCGGCGCAGCCAATGGGAGCTCTACCGGCAGCTTCGCGTCGGCGACGCCGATCATCCGCTGCCGTGGAAGATCAGCGATTTCGTCACGCTCGGCAGTCCGCTGACCCACAGCGAGTTTCTGGTGACCTACAACCTCGCCGAATTCAGGCGCGGCATCGCCGAGCGCCTGTTTTCGGCATGCCCGCCGATCGCCGACAGGGCGGCGGGCGGGACCATGCTCTACCAGGAAGGGCGCAGCCATTCCGGCAAGCCGCAGCGGGCGGTGCATCATGGCGCGGTGTTTGCCGCGACGCGCTGGACCAATATTTTCGACAGGGGCAATGGCTGGCTGACCGGCGACCCGATTTCAGGGCGGATGACGGAAAATTTTGGTCCCGGCGTGGAAAACATCCAGGTCGAGCTGCGCGGCTCGGGCGGCCGCGTCTTCACGCACAGGCTCTACTGGTCGCTGACGGCGAGCGGCGTCGAGGTCAACGCGCCGGCCGGCGTACAACCGCGCTCGCACCTTGCCGTGCTGCGCGATGCGGTCGATCTCGGCCGCAAACTGGAAGCTGAGCTGTAGGCGGCGAGCAGCGCACGACAATGCCGCGGCGGCAGTTCAAAGCAAGGTCCCCTTCGGACGCAATCTTCCGGAAGCGGACCGAGTTCGCTTAGTCACCGATCAACGATTGGTCAGGAAAATCGCTTCCTCGTCGTCGCGCTGCCTGCCGCCAAGTGCTGCAGCCGCGCTGGCAATGAAGGCCCCGACGACCAGCGACAGCGCGCCAATCAGCGAGAAGGTGGCGCCTGCCTTTCTGGCGGTGTCGGCCGCCTGCTGGGCCTTGACCTTGGCGTCCTGCGCTCTGGCGATTACCGCATCGACGCGAGCGGTGGCATCCGCTTCGGACAGGCCTGTGCGGGCGGCCACCAGCCGCGACAGATAGGTCTTGTCGTCGGCCGATATTTCGCCTGCTGCGGCACTCGCGATTAGAATGCGCGATGCCTGCGCCGTTGCCGCAGCGTCGCTCTCCGGATTGGCGGCAGCGAGCCTTGCCGGATCGGCCGGGCGGAACAGCGTATCGACGAAATACGATGTGGCGTTGTCTGTCGAGGCGCTACCCGCGTTTGCAGCAGCACCTGCCGAAGCGCCAATTGCCGCGCCCGATGCCACAGTCGAAGCAGCCTGGACACCGGTACCTATCGCGGCCGAAAGCGCCGTGCCGAGCACGCCGGCGACGAGCAGCGTCGCCAGCGCCCAGGCCAGGAAGCCGTGAGCGGTATCGCGGAAGAAGACTTCATCGGTGTGGATGCCGACCCATTTGGTGCGCAGGCGTCCGGCGAGGTAGCCGCCCAGGGCCGACGACAGCCACTGCACGACGATCAGCCAGACGGCGGTGGAAACGGCGAAAGTCGTGACTGACGCACCCGAGCCGGACCATGGCGACACCATGCTCAGCCCAAGCCCGGAGCCGAGCAGCATCAAGATGAAGGTAAGCGTTGACGCAGCAAAGGCGCCGGCGACGATTGGCCCCCAACTGACAGCAGTGGAAGCGGATTCCGTCGGGGCGGAAACGTCGACAGCTGTTACGGTGGACTGCATCGAAGCCTCCCTACCGTGCGAACAGCATGATCAGAATAATGATCGGAATTGGGACTCCGAGAAGCCAGAGCAAAATGCCACGTCCCATGGATGCCTCCTGCGGCGATTGTGATCAACTACAATGCCTTGAAAGCCTTTCCGTTCCGGCGGTCCTGGTGATCTTTGTTGCGTTGCAGCAGTCGTATTGGTGCGCCAAGGCGCACCAATACACTTCATGCCTGCTGGCTGGGTATCTGGACGGCGGCTCAGATGTCCAGATTGGCAACCGACAGCGCGTTTTCCTGGATGAATTCGCGCCTTGGCTCGACCTCGTCGCCCATCAGCCGTGAAAACAAGCTGTCCGCATCAGTCGCGTCATTGACCTTGACCTGTAACAGCGAGCGCACATTCGGGTCGAGCGTCGTTTCCCAGAGCTGCTCGGCGTTCATTTCGCCAAGGCCCTTGTAGCGCTGCATGGTCAGGCCCCTGCGGCCGGTGGCAAACACGGCATTGAGCAGTGCCAGCGGCCCTGAAATGGTTTCCGAGACATCCTTGCGGCGCAGCACCGGCGGCTCGCCGTAGATTTCCGCCAGGCGCGGCGCATAGCGGTCGAGCTGGCGTGCGTCGGCGGAATTGATCAGCGCCAGGTCGAGATGCGCGAACTCCTTGACGCTGCGCACCGTTCGCTCGAAGACATAGCCGCCAATGCCCTCGTTCGAGGTCGACATGCGGCCGATCCAGCCGCGCTCGGTGTCCTCGGCGATAATGTCGAGACGACGGGCAACACGCTCGGCCGTCTCGTTGGCGCGGCGGAGGTCGGTGAAGATCTCCGGGTTGAGCGCGCCGGCAATCGCTGCCTGCTCGACCACGCCTCTGTTATAGCGCGTGTGCAATCCGTTGATGAGCTGGCGGACAGCCAAGGCGTCGTCGATGGCACTGCGCAGGTCCTGCCCGGCCCGCACCTCGCCTGTGCTGAGCGCAAGCGACGCTTCTTCCAGCCCGGAGCCGATCAGGAATTCCTCGAAGGCGGCTTCGTCCTTGATGTATTGCGAGCTCTTCCCGCGCGTCACCTTGTAGAGCGGCGGCTGCGCGATGTAGAGATGACCGCGTTCGATCAGTTCCGGCATCTGGCGGAAGAAGAAGGTCAGCAGCAAGGTGCGGATGTGGGCGCCGTCGACATCGGCGTCGGTCATCAGGATGATCTTGTGGTAGCGCAGCTTGTCGGCGTTGAACTCGTCCTTGCCGATCGAGGTGCCGAGCGCGGTGATCAGCGTGCCGATCATGTCGGAGCCGAGCATGCGGTCGAAGCGGGCGCGCTCGACATTGAGGATCTTGCCGCGCAGCGGAAGAATGGCCTGGTTCTGGCGCGAACGGCCGCCCTTGGCCGAGCCGCCGGCGCTGTCGCCCTCGACGATAAAGATCTCGGATTTCGCCGGATCGCGCTCCTGGCAATCGGCCAGCTTGCCGGGCAGCGAGGTAACGCCGAGCGAACTCTTGCGGGTGATGTCGCGTGCCTTGCGCGCGGCTTCGCGCGCGGCAGCGGCCTGGATGACCTTCTCGATGACCGCCTTGCCCTCGGTCGGGTGCTCCTCGAGCCAGGTGCCGAGCGCTTCGTTGACAAGCCCTTCGACCACCGGGCGGACCTCGGACGACACCAGCTTGTCCTTGGTCTGCGAGGAGAATTTCGGGTCGGGAACCTTGACCGACAGCACCGCGGTCAGCCCTTCGCGGCAATCATCGCCGATCAGCGCCACTTTTTCCTTCTTGGTCAGGCCCGAGGAGTCGCCATAGCCGGTTATCTGGCGCGTCAGCGCGCCGCGGAAGCCTGCCAGATGCGTGCCGCCGTCGCGTTGCGGGATGTTGTTGGTGAAGGCCAGCACGTTCTCATGGTAGCTGTCGTTCCACCACATGGCGACTTCGACCGTGATGCCGTCGCGCTCGGCGCGGATCGAGATCGGCTTGTCGAGCAACGGCTTCTTCGTCCGGTCGAGATATCGGACGAACTCTTCGAGGCCGCCATCGTAGTGCAATTCATGGCGCATGATGTCGGCATGGCGGGCATCGGTCAAAACGATGCGCACGCCGGAGTTCAGGAAGGCGAGTTCGCGCAGCCGATGCTCCAGCGTACCGTAGTCGAATTCGACCATGGTGAAAGTCTCGGACGACGGCAAAAACGTGATTTCGCTGCCGCTGCGCCCTTCATAGGTGCCGGGGACCTTGTCTTGTTCATAACTGCCGGTGATGCGCAGCGGCGCGTCGGCATTGCCATGCGTGAAACTCATCTCGTAGATATGGCCGTTGCGGCGGATCTTCAGTTTCAGCCAGGCCGACAGGGCGTTGACGACCGACACGCCGACGCCGTGCAGGCCGCCTGAGACCTTGTAGGAGTTCTGGTCGAACTTGCCGCCGGCATGCAGCTGCGTCATGATCACTTCGGCCGCTGAAATGCCTTCGCCGGTGTGGATATCGGTCGGAATGCCGCGGCCATTGTCGATGACCGTCACCGATCCGTCCGGATTGAGCGTCACCGTCACCAGGTCGGCATGGCCGGCCAGTGCTTCGTCGATGGCGTTGTCGACCACCTCATACACCATGTGGTGCAGGCCCGAGCCGTCGTCGGTATCGCCGATATACATGCCCGGCCGCTTGCGAACGGCATCCAAGCCCTTCAAAACCTTGATGGAATCGGCGCCGTATTCGGCTTCAACGCCGTTGGCGATGTCGGTCTGGTCGCTCATGAAAACCTGTCTGATTGATGCCGTGTGCAGAGCGCGAAAAATCGGCTTCGAATCGCGCATTTCTAATGTCGTAGATATAGGCGCAAAAGGCGGTTTTTCCAAGGTTTGCAGGCATTTCGGAACGGAATCACCATCGCGTGAGCCGGCTACCGGCGCGTGGCTTCGATCCTGGCCAGCCGCTCACGTAAAAACTTGATCATGAACTTGTGGCGCGGTGCCAACCGCCCGCTCCGGTCGAGCTCGAGCGTCATGTCGAGCGCCTTGGAAAGCACAGCCTTCGGGTCCTTTGCGACTTGGGCGTAGTCGATATAGGCGACCACCAGGTCGCGCTGCCAGGTGGCGTTGTCCGGATCGGACCGGGCAAGTTTCTCGCGAATGGCCAGGCTGTTCTGAAGGGCTTGCCGGGCGCCCCTGACGTCGCGCTGCCTGAGGCGCAGCGTGGCGACTTCGGACAGCGTTATCGACAAGTCCCGCTGCCAGTCGGAATTGGCGGGATCGAGCTTGGCCAGCCTCTGCGCAATCGCGTAGCTGTCCAGATAGGCTTTCAGCGCGCCTTTGTGGTCGCCCTGTATCGCGAAGACGCCGGCGACTTTCTCGATGCACACGGACAGGTCGCGCTGCCATTCGGTGTTGTTCGGGTCGCCGGCGGCGAGCACGCTGGCCTGCGAAAGTGCCTCACGATAAGCCGAAAGTGCCGCCGGCCAGTTCTGCTGGTCGCTTAGCGCATTGCCGATTTTGGCGTTGCCGACCGACAGGTCGCGCTTCAACTCGGTGTCGTCCGGATCGCGTTTCGCCAGTTGTTTGACGATCGCCAGACCTTCCTTGTAGGCCGCCAGCGCCCCGGCGGCGTCGCCGCGTTCGCGCAACAGGTCGCCTATCGTATCGTGGCTGACCGAGACGTCACGCTGCCGGTCGGCGTCTCCCGGTTTGTCCGCCGCCAGCGCCAGCCGCACCTTCAGGCTCTCTTCATAGGCCGCCTGTGCGTTGTCCAGTTGGCCTGCGATATGGGCAAGGTGACCGATCTCATCGTAGGTGATGGTCAGGTCGCGCTGCAGTTCGGCACGGTCGGGCTCTCCGGCGGCGAGCTGCTTCTTGATCGACAGGCTTTCCTGGTAGACCTCTGCGGCGCCGGCCAGATCGCCTTGCGTCGCCAATACGTTGCCGATCTTGTCGTCGGCCATGGCGAGGTCGCCGAACCACTCCAGATTGTCTGGTTCTGCCTCGGTCAGGCCCTGCAGAATGGTCTTGGCGGTCTCATAATTCTGCAGCGCTGACGGCAGATTGCCTTGCGCCATCCGCACGTTGCCGAGCTTGACGTGGCTGACGGCGAAGTCGCGCTTCACGTTGGGATCGGTTTCATGATGCGACCGCCGCTCGAGATCGGCTTGCAGCGCCTCGAAGGCACGGCCAGCCGCATCGATATTGCCGACCGTGGTATAGAGCTTGCCGAGCTCGTCCAGCGTGCGGATCAAGCGGTCGGCGTCGTCGAGCGACAGCACCACCTGTCCGGCTTCGCCATAAAGCGCCAGCACGGACTCATAGTCCCTGATGGCTGTGGCGTAGTCGAGGTCGGCGCGCGCGGCCCCGCCGGACAGATAGCGCGTTGCGGCCTCGGAGAGCGTGCGGCTGACGAAATTGGCCTTCAGCGCGTTGCGCGAGACATTGTCGATCTCGGCTGCCTCGGCGAGCTTTTTACGCGCGGCATCGAACGCTCCCAGCGAAAGCTGCTCTTCGGCCTGCCGGCGCAACGCTGCCACCCGCAGATCGTCGGAGCCAAGCGTCTGCATTTCGCTCCGCACCTTGACGAAGGCGTCGGCTGCCTCACGCAGCCTGGCGTTCAGACTGTCCGCGGAGAGGTGGCCGGCATCGGAACTGATCAACGCGCCATAGAGCGGTGCCAGCGGCATGTCGGCGTCGCTGGCGATCTTCTCCACTTCGCCGCGCATCGCGGGCGTCACCTCGGCCATGGCCAGCAACAGGCGTTCGCGTTCCGGCAATTTCTCCTTGGCCGAGGCGGCAAAGAACAGCTGCGGCAGGCCGCTCTCGACATAGGGCAATTGCTTGCCGCGCGAGAGGTCGTAAACCTCCTGCTGCACGAGCGTCAGCACGGAGCGGATCTCGAGACCTTCGGTGCCGAGGTATTTCGTCAGCGCCGCGGTAAACGGCGAATTCTGGTCCGTCCCATCCGCGGCGGTCTCGCCGGGCGCCGCCGAGAAGGCAAACAGGATGTTTTCTGCCCGCCCGATGCGGCCAAGACCCGGCCGGACCTTGTCGCTGACCTCTTTTACCAGCGCCGTTGCGCCGCGGCCTTCGCCGCCCGTAGCCGCAAACGGATCGCTGCGGCAGGCATCGAGCACGATCAGTCCGACCTTGCTGGTGGCGGCGACGGTCGCGCGGATCTCCTCCAGCGGCAGGCTGGTCCTTTCCAGCGTAGCGAGCGACGACGCGTCTGCATCGACCGGCAGGAGCCGATTCTCGCCGGCTATCTCGACGCCGTGGCCGGAGAAGAACACCAGCGCCACGTCGGCGCCTTTGGCATCCTCGCGGAAATCGTCAAGCGCCCGGCGCATGCGCCGCAGGTCGCGGTTGGTTTCGAGGAAGACCTCGAAACCGAGCTTCCTCAGCACCGTTTCCATGATCTCGCCGTCATTGACGGGATTGGCGAGCGGCCGGATCAGCCGGTAGTCGTTCTCGGCGATGACCAGCGCAGCGCGCCGCTCCGCCATTGCAGCGGAGGCCGTCGAGAGGATCAGCAGCAAGGCAAACAGAAAACGCAAATCGAACCGCCCCGGCCCGGTCATTTGCCGGAGCATTCCATCTCTTTATGGCATGAGCAAGTTACGGCATCGGCAAGCCGGGCCGTTCGCGTTGTCAGCCAACCCGCATCGGCTTCAGCGCTTCGCTCCAGCGGAACAGCTCGTCCAGCATGGTTCTGGCCCCGCCGAGCACCTGCTCGCTGGGCAGGAAGGCGCCGGTCTCGTCGAGCAGCTTCTGGTACATCGGCAGCGCCACGCCTTCCGGAATCGGCATGACACCGACGGCGGTCAGCAACGGTTTGACCGCCTGCGCCGCTCGTAAGCCGCCGGAGACACCGCCGTAGCTGAGGATGGCGGCCGGCTTGTATCGCCATTCCCTGAGCAGGTAGTCGACCGCGTTGACGATCGCGGGAGCGGTGAAATAATTGTACTCCGGCGCCACGAAGACGAATGCGTCGGCGGCGTCGATTGCTTTCGACCAGGCTTTCGTGTGGCTGTTTTCGTATTTGCCGAGTCTCGGATGATGCGGCTCGTCCAGCACCGGCAGGTTGAATGCGGCGATGTCGGTGAGCACCGGCTCGAATTTGCCATGCTCGCGCGCAAAGCTCTCCAGCCACTTTGCGAAAGCGGGTCCGGCGCGGCCCGGCCGCGTGCTGCCGATGATGACGTTCAACTGGTGCTTCAAGGCAGGCTCCCGCCGGTTCTGACATCTGTGGTGCTGCCACCTAAGACACGCAGCCGGACACAGCAAGCAGGCACTTTCCGGTGCCCGGGTCACATTCCAGAGAGCGGATGCATCACCTTGTCGTCCGCTCACATGGACGCCTGCCTTGCCCGCCACTACATTGAGGTGTCAGCGGAGCAAGTCATGGACAGTCAGCCCGTCCCCTTCGTCCCGCCGGCGCCGAAGCCGCGCACCGCGCCGCCCTCGACGCTGGAGATGATCCGCATCGTCTACCGCAATCCGCTCGAACTGTGGGGCGAGCCGACCTACAACGAGCCCTGGATTTCGGTGACCGGCATCGGCGGGCCGCTGGTCATCGCCAACGACCCCGGTCTCATTCGCCACGTGCTGGTCGATAACGCCAAGAACTACAAGATGGCGACGGTTCGCCAGCTGATCCTGCGGCCGATCCTGCGCGACGGCTTGCTGACCGCCGAGGGCGAGGTGTGGAGGCGTTCACGCAAGGCCATGGCGCCGGTGTTCACGCCGCGCCATATCTTCGGTTTTGCCGAGCCGATGCTGAGGCGCACGCGGGAGTTCGTCACGCGCTACGAGGGCGGCGGCACGTTCGACATCGCTCACGACATGACGCTGCTTACCTTTGACATCCTGGCCGAGACGCTGTTTTCCGGTGAGATTTCAGGCGAGCCGGGCAGCTTTGCCAAGGAGATCGACCGCCTGTTCGAGACCATGGGTCGGGTCGATCCGCTCGACCTGTTGCGGGCACCCGATTGGCTGCCGCGTCTGACCCGCATCCGCGGCCGCAAGACCATGGCCTACTTCCGCAAGATCGTCACCGACACGGTGCAGATGCGCGAGGCGCGGTTGAAGCGTGATCCGGACACGGTGCCGCAGGATTTTCTCACGCTGCTGTTGAAAGCGGAGGGACCGGGCGGGCTGACCCGGGCCGAGGTCGAGGACAACATCATCACCTTTATCGGCGCCGGCCACGAGACTACGGCCAGGGCGCTCGGCTGGACGCTCTACTGCCTTGCCGAAGCGCCGTGGGAGCGCGAAAAGATCGAGCACGAGATCGATGCCGTGCTGGCGCGTGAGCCCGACCCGATGAAATGGCTCGACGCTATGCCGCTCACCCGTGCCGCCTTCGAAGAGGCGCTCAGGCTCTATCCGCCGGCGCCATCGATCAACCGCGAACCGATCGAGCCCGAAACCTGGAACGGCCTCTACATACCGCGACGTGCCGCGGTGCTGGTGATGCCGTGGGTCGTCCACCGCCATCGCAAGCTGTGGGACAGGCCCGACGCCTTCATGCCGGAACGCTTCCATCCGGGAAACCGCGAGAAGATCGACCGTTTCCAGTATTTGCCGTTCGGCGCCGGGCCTCGCGTCTGCATCGGCGCCAGCTTTGCCATGCAGGAGGCAATCATCGCGTTGGCGATCATGCTGTCGCGCTATCGTTTCGATACCACCGCGCAAACCCGCCCCTGGCCGGTGCAGAAGCTGACGACGCAGCCGCAAGGCGGGCTGCCTATGCAGGTTACCAGGCGCGCGGCGTAGGCAACCCGACGTCCGTTCGTGTTATGCGGCGGACTTGCGTTGGAACTGGCCGGCGGCGCGGTAGCGCCAGAGATAGCTGGGCAGGATGGTTCCGATCGACCGCGGCTGGATACCGAGGCCGGCGAGCGTCCTGTTGTCCTTGACGGCGGCATCCGACACCACATTGTGCTGGCGCAACAGCAGGACCTGGTCCTTGGTCAACAACGGATTGGGCAGCAGCCCGAGAATTGATGCCTGGAAGTTCGCCAGCCACCATGGCACGGGCAGCAAAAACCGCTTGCGTTCGATGATGACAAGCAGCTCTTGCATGCATTCCTTGAAGCTAAGCACCTGCGGCCCGCCGAGTTCATAGATCCGGCCGCCCTGGACCTTGCCGTCGACCGAGTGTGCCACCGCTTCGGCGACGTCGCCGACATAGACCGGCTGGAATTTCGTCTGCCCGCCGCCGATCAGCGGCAGCACTGGGGAAAAGCGAGCCATGTTTGCAAAGCGGTTGAAGAAACCGTCCTCCGGCCCGAAATTGATCGATGGCCGAAAGATCACGGCGTCCTGGACCGTCTCAAGAACGGCCTTTTCGCCGAGCGCCTTGGTACGCGCGTAGTCCGATTGCGCGTGGAGATCCGCACCCAGAGCCGAGATATGGGTGAGGCCGGCGCCGACGGCGCGCGCCGCTTCAGCGACAGCCCGCGCGCCGAACTCGTGGACGGCAGTGAATTTCTGCCGGCCGGCCTCATGCGCGATCGCCACCAGATTGACGACATGGTCCGCGCCTTGCACGGCGCGGTCGACCGACCAGCGCACCCGGACATTGGCTTGCACCGGCTGGATCTGCCCGACATTGCCGAGCGGCTGCAGGTGGCCGGCGAGATCGGGCCGGCGGCAGGCGACCCGGATGCGGTAGCCGCGCTTGGCCAGCGCCCGCACGACATGACGACCGACAAAGCCGGAGCCGCCGAACACGACCACGAGCTTTGGGGTCTGCAGGATTTCGGTCATGGCTGGCTCCGGCGGCTATCCAGATGGCTTGGTTGAAGCCGTTTCATAGTCGGTTTCGCGCCAAAGGCAAAGGGCGACCATCGGTCGCCCGGCATTGTTGAAGCATGATTTCCAGTATCCGTTGGAAACGGCAGAAAACCCGCCGACGCCGGGCTTTAGGGTAACTCCATTCGGGACAGGAACCTTTGTTCCGGCCGGCGATTTTAGGATGTATGGTTTGATTCCGAATGGAGGATATTGCCGATGACGACAAAACGCGTTGCGATCTTCGCTCTGGCTTTCGCAACAGGCTGCAGCATTGGTGCCTCGGCATTCGCGGCAAACCGGCATCACCACCAAGCTCAACCCGAACGCTACGTTCCGGCCAACGGCAACATCATCGACATTCTGTTCGGTGGCCCGCGCTACTATGACAACCACCTGTTCACGACGGCCGCCGAACCCTGCTCCTACAACAGGGTAGGGCCGGACGCGAATGCGGCGAACGTCATCAACGATCATTATTGCGGGAAGTAGGCTCGCGCTGCCGGATCGGCAGGCGTTCTCAGCCGCTCATCGGACAAACGAATTTCTTCAGGACGAATAGCGGGCGGCGAATTCGGAAATGCGCTGCACCACGGCTTTCGGCGCGCTTATGCCGCGCGCCGCCGCCTTCTCCGCGGCCTCGGCCCGGGCACGCCCCGGCACATGCACGCCATAGCGCCGCCGCAGCCGGTCGAGTTGATCCTTCATCCGCTTTTCGAAGTCCGGATCGAGCAGCTTGGGCTCGACGGCAAGCACGAAAAGGCCGGTCCCCGGACTGTCCGGCCCGCCGCTGAACCATGGCGCATCGAGCGACCAGTTGGCGCCCGACAGGCCCGCAGCCAGCACCTCGACCATCAGCGCGATGTTGGCGCCGCGCTGGCCGCCGAAGGCAAGCATGGCGCCCTTCATTGCAGCTGCCGGGTCCGTGGTCGGATTGCCGCTCGCATCCAGTGCCCAGCCTTCGGGTATCTTCTTGCCGTCCTCGGCCGCCTTGCGGATGTTGACGAAGGCGGTGGCGCTCGACGATTGGTCGATGACCAGCGCCGCCCCGTCCGCGGCGGGTGCCGCAAAGGACATCGGGTTGGTGCAGTAGACCGGCTTGACCGAGCCCGAGCCGGCAAGCACGGCCGGGCCGTTGGTGGCGGCGAACGATACCAATCCCTGCGCGGCCAGCCGTCCGGTGAAATAGCCGAGCGCGCCGCATGTATAGGCATTCTTCTGTGAAAAGATGGCGACGCCGAACAGTCGCGCCGCCTTGGCGAGGTCATCGATCGTGCGGTCGAAACCGGTATGCGCCAGTCCGCCGCGGGCATCGGAGAGATAGACTGCGAGCGCCGGCCTGGTGATCACCGGATCGGCATTGCCGTCGATACGGCCGGCTTCCAGCGCTTCGAGATAATCGATGAAATGCGACAGCCCGACGGTCGACAGTCCTTCCGCCTCGGCCGCGACGATCGAGGCAGCCAGCGACTGCGCTGCCTCTTCGTTTGCGCCGGCGCCAAGTGCGGCCATCCGGCACAGCCCTGTCGCCTGGTCGAGACTGAGTTGCATTGTGATTGCCATGGATATCTGAGGGAATGGGTGAATGGTGAATGGTGAGTGGGATTTAGCCGGTAACACTACGGGCTACTCACTACTGACTATTCACCATTCACCATTCACCTAACCAATCTTGTTCGGAATCCGCGCCTCGATCTTGCCCAGAGCGAAGACGAGGATGCCGGTGATCGCCATATAGATCAACGCCAGGAGCAGCAAGGGTTCATAGGTGAGGTAGGTATCCTGACGCACCTTTGAAGAGACGGCGAATATATCGATCACGCTGATGGTCGCCACCAGCGGCGTCGATTTCAGCTGCAGCACGGTTTCGCCCGTCAGTGTCGGCAGCGCGCGATAGAAGGCCTGCGGCAGCCAGATTCGCTGGAATGTCTTCCAACGGCTCATGCCGAAAGCGCGGGCTGCTTCCAATTGGCCTTTCGGCACGCCGGCAAAAGCGCCTCGCATCACCTCGCCCTCATAGCCGGCGAAGGACAGCGTCAGCCCGAGAACGCCATAGGGCCATGCCTGCCTGAGATACGGCCACATCCAGGACTCGCGAATCCACGGATATTGTGGAAACAGCGAGCCCAGCCCGTAATAGAGCAGCCAGAGCTGCAGCAGCAGCGGTGTTCCCCTGATGACGGTGCAGAAGACCTTGGCGGGTGCCGCGAACCAGACGGGGCCGGCAGCCTGCGCCAGGCCGAGCGGCACGGCGAGCAGGAAACCCAGTATGCAGGTGACGGCAAGAATCCACAGCGCGCGCCAGATGCCGAGCAACCCCATCCCGTAATATTTAGGCAGCCAGTCCCAGCGCATGAAGACAGCCGCCGCCAAAACCAGTCCCAGCGCGATCAGGATCAGCACGATACGATGCGGCTTCAGCCACAGCGAAGCGCGTGCGGCTATCTCGACGGCCGCTTCGCCAGTCATCACCGGGCCAGCCATCAACGGGCCTCCTTGAGCGAGGGCATGCCGCGGCGGGCCCAGCTCTCGATGCGGCCGATGATCAGGTTGGAAACCAGCGTCAACAGAAGGTAGATCGCGCCGGCGGCGACAAAGAATGTCAGATAGGCTTTGGTGACGCCGGCCGCCTGCCGTGTCGCCAATGTCAGCTCGAAAAAGCCGACGACCGCCAGCAGGGCGGTGTCCTTGGTGGCGATCAGCCAAAGATTGGCAAGGCCGGGTATGGCGAACGGCAGCATCGCCGGCAGCGTGATGCGCCGCAGCAGCAGGCCGGGAGACATGCCATAGGCGCGCGCGGCTTCGATCTGGCCCTGCGGAATGGCGAGGATCGCCCCGCGGATCACCTCGGTCGAATAGGCGCCCTGGACGAAGCCGAGCACGGCAATGCCGGCCGCCAGCCCGCTAATGTCCATGCGCTGATAGCCCATTGCCGTCAGCATCTGATTGATCAGGTCGGTGCCGGCGTAATAGAGCAGAAGGATCAGCACCAGCTCCGGCACGGCGCGCACGACGGTCGTATAGACTGCCAGGAGATCGCGCACCACCGGACCACCATACAGCTTGCCGGAGGCGCCGCCGATACCGATCAAAAGGCCGAGACAGGTGGCGCCGACCGCAATCTCGATCGTATGGAGCAGCCCGACGATGAGCGTTCCACCCCAGCCCGGCGGCACGGGCGAGAGAAGCGCGATGGCAGAGGCGGCCCAAGCCGGAACAAATGCGTCGATCAGCGTCGCCCTCGAATTGCTGGCGCTAAAACCGCCGGCGATTTCCGCCCGCGGAAGCTCGCGTCGATGGATTTCGACCAACCACGCGGCTCTATCGGGGCCGCGTGGTTAATCGCTCATGGATGAGGCCGTCAGTTCGACTGCGTGTCGGAGCCGTAAATATCAAAGTCGAAGTACTTCTTCGAAATCTCGTCATATTTGCCGTTGGCGCGGATGGCCTTGATACCGGCGTTGATCTTTTCCTTCAACGCGGTGTCTTCCTTGCGGACGCCGGCGCCGACGCCGGGCCCGAGAATGGCCAGATCCGGCGCGACCATGCCTTTCAGATCGCAGCATTGCTTGCCCTGGTCCGATTTCAGGAAGGCGTCGAGGGCGATGGAATCGGCCTGCACCGCGTCGACCCGGCCGGCGGCAAGATCCTGGTTGGCCTCGTCCTGGGTCTGGTATTCCTTGATTTCCGCCGCGTCGGCGAAGTGCTTCTTGGCGTAGTCGGCGTGTACGGTCGAGACCTGGACGCCGATGATCTTGCCCTTGAGGTCCTCCGGTGTCGAGCCGAACTTCTGGTCCTTCGGCCCGATGATCGCAGTCGGGGTGTTGTAATATTTGTCGGAGAAGTCGATCGTCTTCTTGCGTTCGTCGGTGATCGACATCGAGCTGGCGATGACGTCGATCTTCTTGGTCGTCAACGCCGGGATGATGCCGTCCCAGGCGACCGGCGTGATGACGCAGTCGAGCTTCTCTTCGGTGCAGACAGCGTCGATGAATTCGATTTCCCAACCGACCCATTTGCCGGAAGCATCCGGCGAGGTGAACGGCGGATAGGGCTCGGCAGCGACACCGATCTTGACCGGATCGGCCTTGGCCACGCCCACGGCGGCAACGCCAAGCAGCAGCGCTGCCGCAAAGGTCTTGAGAATAATCTTCATCGTCATGACTCCCAGTTTGTTGTTGTTCCCGGTTTTCGTCCGCCCACGGTTTAACTGATGTTGCGGATGAACTGCTTCAGCCTTTCGGATTTTGGTGCGCCGAAGATCTGTTCCGGCGACCCTTCTTCCTCGACCAGCCCGTTATGGAGGTAAACGACATGCGTCGCGACCTCGCGGGCAAACTTCATCTCATGGGTGACCAGCACCATAGTGCGGCCTTCCCGCGCCAGGTCGCCGATCACCTTCAGCACCTCGCCGACCAGCTCCGGGTCGAGCGCCGAGGTCGGCTCATCGAACAGCATGACGCGCGGATTGATGGCCAGCGCCCTGGCGATCGCGGCGCGCTGCTGTTGGCCGCCCGACAGATAAGCGGGATAGACGTCGCGTTTTTCGGCCAGGCCGACGCGGGCGAGCAATTTTTCCGCCTCGCCGATCGCCACATCGCGCTTGACGCCGAGCACATGCACGGGAACCTCGATGACGTTCTCGATCAACGTCATGTGGCTCCACAGATTGAAATTCTGGAAGACCATGCCGAGCTTGGAGCGGATGCGTTCGATCTGCTTGCGGTCGGCGGGCACGGTGTGGCCGTAGCTGTCGGCCTTCAGCTTTATCTCTTCGCCATTGACCCGGATGATGCCGCTGGTCGGGTTCTCCAGGCAGTTGATGCAGCGCAGCAGCGTCGATTTGCCCGAGCCGCTGCCGCCGATGATGGCGATCACCTCGCCGTCGCGAGCCGACAGCGAAACGCCCTTCAATACATGCAGCTTGCCGAAATTCTTGTGCAGGTTCTCGACGTGGATGGCTTCGGCGGCGCCGTTCTGCGCCGTATGCTTCAGGGCGGTGGCCGGCGCTGTCATCGTCGCGGCGCCCCGCGGAGCAGCCGAGGCAGTGCTTGCTGGAATTTTTTACCCATTACCCGTCACTGGACAGCGTTCCGATTCTCAAGATGGACCGTTCCGCTTGTCTCCGTCAACCGCAGTTTTTTGGACCATTGATCACCGCCTGCCGAGTGGCTATTGGCAGGAGGGGCGCGTTTCAGGAGAATTTAGTGGGCAAAGCATACGGGTCGCAGTCGATGGCCGGGACGCTGCAGCGCGTGCTGATGCGCTCCGCTGCCGGCGCCATGCGTCGGGCCGAAGCGCTGGAGTGGCACTATGGCCCCGGCTTCAATCCGCAAAAAGCGGCGGTCCAGCATGATGCGCTGGCCAGGCTGATTTCGGCCTCAGGCGCTGAGATCGAATGGCTGAGTGACGCCGACGACGGGCTTGCCGATTCGGTTTTTACCCACGATCCCTCGCTGATGACCGACCATGGCGCGGTCATCCTTGCCATGGGCAAGGCGCTGCGCCGGCCCGAGCCCAGCCTCCACGAGGCAGCCTATGGGCGCATGGGCATCCCCGTCCTCGGCCGAATCGAGGCTCCCGGCCAGGTCGAGGGCGGCGACTGCGTGTGGGTGGATGCAAACACGCTGGCCATCGGCCGCGGCGTGCGCACCAATCAGCACGGCATCCAGCAGCTCTCCAACCTGCTTTCGCCCAAGGGCATCCAGGTCTATGGCTTCGACCTGCCGCTCTGGCAGGGCGAGGAGGCCTGCCTGCACCTGATGTCGGTGATCAGCCCGCTCGCCGACGATCTGGCGCTGGTCTATGCGCCCCTCCTGCCGGTCGCCTTCCATCAGATGCTGCGCGAACGTGGCATTCGGCTGGTCGACGGCGATGCCGACGAATTCTTCGCCTCGAATGGGCTCAGCCTCAATGTCCTGCCGACCGCGCCGCGCCAGGTTATCGCCGTTGCCGGTTTTCCGAAGACGGCGGCTGCCATGCAGGCCGCTGGCTGTACGGTCTCGACATTCGAGGCCGATGCGCTGTGCATTGCCTGCGAGGGCGGCCCGACCTGCCTCACACGCCCGGTGCTAAGACAATGACGACCATTGGCGAAGCGCTCATCACCTTGCTCGAAGCGCACGGCGTCGACATCGTCTTCGGCATCCCCGGCGTGCACACGGTCGAGCTCTACCGCGGGCTGGCGCGGTCGAAGATCCGTCACATCACGCCGCGCCACGAGCAGGGCGCCGGCTTCATGGCTGACGGCTATGCGCGCGCCAGCGGCAGGCCGGGTATCGCCTTCGTCATCACCGGGCCGGGGCTGACCAACACCATCACCGCCATGGGCCAGGCGCGCGCCGATTCGGTGCCGATGCTGGTAATCTCGGGCGTCAACGCCACACCGACGCTGGGCAAAGGCCTTGGCCATCTGCATGAACTGCCGGACCAGCGCGGCATGATGGAGAAGGTGGCGCTGTTTTCGCACCGTGTCACCGAGGCCGGCGAACTGCCCGGCGTGCTCGCCCGCGCCTTTGCGCTGTTCTCATCCTCGCGTCCGGGTCCGGTGCACATCGAGATCCCGACCGATGTCATGAGCCTGCCTGCCAACGGCATCGTGCCGCTGCTGCGGAGTTCAGCGCCGCCCGAGCCGGATGTGGCGGCGATTGCCGAGGCGGCAAGGCTATGCGCGTCTGCCCGCCGGCCGCTTATCCTGGCCGGCGGCGGCGCCAAAGCGGCCGAAGCGCCGTTGCAGCACCTGGCCGAGAGGCTGGGAGCGCCGGTCGTCCAGACCGCCAATGCGCGCGGCCTGCTCTATCGTCATCCACTTGGCGTGCCGGCCAGCCCCAGCCTGAAGGCGGTGCGTGCGCTGATCGCCGATGCCGACCTGGTCATTGCCGCCGGCACCGAATTCGGTCCGACCGACTATGATGGCTATGGCGACGGCGGTTTTGTCCTGCCCGCCAACCTGATCCGCATCGACATCGGCGCCGACCAGCTTGCCCGCCGGCCTGCGCGGATTTCGATCCAGGCCGATTGCGGAGCGGCGCTCAAGGCGCTGCTTGCCGAAATCGGCACGCACGAGACGCCATTGGATGATGGTTCAGCCCGCGCCGCCGCGACGCGGCAGGCGGCCTTTGCCGAGATCGGCCCGGCCATGCAGGCGCAATTGCGAGCCGTCGAGACGATCCGCGATGCGCTGCCTGGCGCGATCATCGTCGGCGATTCGACCCAGCCGGTCTACGCCGCCAACCTCTATTACGATCACGACCGGCCGGGCGGCTGGTTCAACGCGGCCACCGGCTTCGGCGCGCTCGGCTATGGCCCGCCGGCGGCGATCGGTGCCGTCCTTGCCAGGCCTGAGGCGCCGGTCGTTTGCCTCACCGGCGACGGCGGCTTCCAGTTCACCCTGCCGGAACTGGGCGCCGCGCTCGACGCGGCGGCGCCGGTGATCTTCGCCGTCTGGAACAATCGTGGCTACCGCGAGATCGAAACCTCGATGCTCGACGTCGGCGTCGAGCCGGTCGGCGTCTCCCCGGCACCGCCGGATTTCTGCAAATTGGCCGAAGCCTACGGCATTGCCGCCGAGCGGATTTCTGGCACTGGCGGCTTGGCGGACGCGCTCGGGCGCGCGCGGGCGACTGGACGACCTTACGTCATCGAGATTTCGGTTGAGTGATCGCGCGAAAGGCGCGACCTTCCGCATCGGCGGCGCGCAATGACGGAGCGGTCGAATATGACGGAAACACTGGACGGCAGACATATCGTGGTGACCGGCGGCACCGGTGCCCTTGGCGGCGCGGTCGTAGGAAAACTGCTGGAGCAGGGCGCGATCTGCCATGTGCCCAATGCCCACGCTGCCGCGCCTGCGCATTTTCCCTTTCCGGCGCATGACCGCGTCAGGCTGGCGCACAATGTCGACCTTGCCGACCCTGCCAAGGTCGACGCCTTCTATGCCAGCGTTCCGAATTTATGGGCATCGGTGCATCTGGCCGGCGGCTTCACCGCCGCGCCGGTCGAGAAGATCGAGCCCGCCTCCTTCGCCGAGATGATGGATACCAATGCCCGCACCACCTTCCTGTGCTGCCGCGCGGCGATACGCTCGATGCTGGAATCTTCCGTGCCGGGCCGCATCGTCAATGTCACCGCGCGAGCCGGGCTCGATCCGCGGCGCGGCTCCGGCAAGGTGGCCTACGCCGCCGCCAAGGCGGCAGTCGCCGCGATGACCGTGGCGATAGCCGAAGAGCTGAAGGGCAACGGCATCCTGGTCAACGCCGTGGCGCCCTCGACGCTCGACACGCCGGCCAACCGGGCTGACATGCCGAACGCAGATTTCAGCAGATGGGTCAGCCTTGAAGCGGCCGCCGAGGCCATTGCTTATCTCGCCTCGCCGGCCAACATGGCGATCAGCGGCACGCTGGTGCCACTCTACGGCCGGGCCTGAGCCTGCGGTCCGTCGCAAGCAAAAGGTCACAAGCAAAAGCCCCGCCGGACCGTTCCGGCGGGGCTTTTGTTTCGTTCATAACCCGCGCGAGGCGCGGTGTTGGCTTAGCTGCCCTGCTTCTTCAGCGCGGCACCCAAAATATCGCCCAGCGAAGCGCCGGAGTCGGTCGAACCGTATTGGGCGACCGCTTCCTTCTCTTCGGCGATTTCCAGGGCCTTGATCGAGACCTGCAGCTTGCGGGTCTTCTTGTCGAAGGCGATGACGCGGGCGTCGACTTTCTGGCCGACGGTGAAGCGCTCGGGGCGCTGCTCGTCGCGGTCACGGCTGAGATCGGAGCGCTTGATGAAGGTCTCGATGCCGCTGTCGACCAGCCGCACTTCCAGACCGCCATCCTTCACGCCGATAACCTCGCAGGTGACGACTGCGTTCTTGCGCAGTTCGCCTGACGTCGCCGCTTCGCCGACCGTGTCCTTGGCCAGCTGCTTGATGCCGAGCGAGATGCGCTCCTTGTCTATGTCGACGTCGAGCACCTGCGCCTTGACCATGTCGCCGCGATTGTACTCTTCGATCACCTGCTCGCCCGGACGGGTCCAGTCGAGGTCGGAAAGGTGGACCATGCCGTCGACGTCGCCTTCGAGGCCGATGAACAGGCCGAACTCGGTCTTGTTCTTGACCTCGCCCTCAACCTGGCTGCCGACCGGGTGGCTGCGCGCGAAGGCCTCCCACGGGTTCTCCAGCGTCTGCTTGAGGCCGAGCGAGATGCGGCGCTTGGCCGGATCGACTTCGAGCACCACCACGTCGACTTCCTGCGTCGTCGACAGGATCTTGCCGGGATGCACGTTCTTCTTGGTCCACGACATTTCCGAAACGTGGATGAGGCCTTCGATGCCCGGCTCCAGCTCGACGAACGCGCCGTAGTCGGTGATGTTGGTGACGGTACCCTTGATCTTCTTGCCGATCGGGAACTTGGTGCCGATCTCGGACCACGGATCGCTCTCGAGCTGCTTCATGCCGAGCGAGATGCGGTGGGTTTCCTGGTTGATGCGGATGATCTGCACCTTGACCGTCTGGCCAATATTGAGGATTTCGGTCGGATGGTTGACGCGGCGCCATGCCATGTCGGTGACGTGCAGAAGGCCGTCGATGCCGCCGAGGTCGACGAACGCACCATAGTCGGTGATGTTCTTGACGACGCCTTCGACCACCTGGCCTTCTTCGAGGTTCTGCACGATTTCCGAACGCTGTTCGGCGCGGCTTTCCTCGAGCACGGTGCGGCGCGACACCACGATGTTGCCGCGGCGGCGATCCATCTTGAGGATCTCGAAGGGCTGCGGGTTGTGCATCAGCGGCGAGACGTCGCGGATCGGGCGGATGTCGACCTGGCTGCGCGGCAGGAAGGCCACGGCACCGTCGAGGTCGACGGTGAAGCCGCCCTTGACCTGGTTGAAGATGACGCCTTCGACGCGTTCGCCCTTGGTGAACTTCTCTTCGAGACGGACCCAGCTCTCTTCGCGGCGGGCCTTTTCGCGCGACAGCATGGCTTCGCCAAGCGCGTTCTCGATACGCTCGACATAGACCTCGACCGTGTCGCCGACCTTGAGCGTCGTGTCCTTGCCCTTGACGCCGAATTCCTTCAGCGGCACGCGGCCTTCGACCTTGAGGCCGACGTCGATGATGGCCATGTCCTTCTCAATGGCGGTGATGATGCCCTTGACGACCTGGCCTTCGCCGGAATGGCCGGCGGAAAATGATTCTTCGAGCAGGCTCGCGAAATCATCGCGAGTGGGATTTGCAACTGACATAGTTTCTCCTGGAATGCCCCGCAATCTGTCGCGGGGCGGGCGCCGTGGGTTAGCGTTGCGTTGGCCTGCCAGCGTTCCGGGCAAAAAGCCCTTGGCCGCCCTTGAGCGGCAATTCCGGCGCATGAAGAATGCTGGCAGGCTGGTTCATACCCGATATGGGAAGTCTTTTTGTCGCCGGCAATCGGCGGCGGCAGGAAAACCCGGCTCAGGCTTCGTTTCTCTTGGCCAGGACATCGTCGATGATCGCCTGAGCTGCCAGAAACGCGGCTTCTATAGCCATTTCCGACGTGTCGAGCAAGTGCGCATCGGCGGCCGGCTTCAAGGGCGAGTCCATGCGGCCCATATCGCGCTCGTCGCGGCGCACGATATCGGCAAGGATTTCGTCGAAATTGGCAGTGCCGCCGATGCTCTCGATTTCATCCAGCCGCCGCTTTGCCCGCACCTCGGCGCTGGCCGTGACATAGAGTTTTACGTCGGCATCGGGACAGACGACGGTGCCGATGTCGCGGCCGTCGAGCACCGCGCCAGGCGGTGTTCTTGCGAAGTCACGCTGTTTCTCGACCAGGATGCGCCGCACCGACGGGATCACTGCCACTTTCGAAGCCGCCTCGCCAACGGCGTGTGCCGAAAGCACGGCGCGGTCGAGCTTTGCCAGATCGACCTGACGAGCCGCGGTTTCAGCGGCCGAGACATTGTCGAGCGGCAGGCCGAGCCGGAGCAGCGAATGCGCCACCGCCCGATAGGTAAGGCCGGTGTCGAGCAGGTTCAGCCGGTAGTGATCGGCGAGTCGCCGAGCGAGGGTGCCCTTTCCGGCACCGGCAGGGCCGTCGATGGCTATGGTGAAAGTTGAGGTCATTGGCCGCCCACCGGAATCGAAAAGCGCAATGATCCAGATAGGCGTTGCGATCCTTCGCGCCCCCCTCTGTCCTGCCGGACATCTCCCCCACTTGGGGGGAGATCGGCGGCCATCGCGGCTTTCGCCAATTGTCTACGTCGCAGGATTGAGCGGAGCGCCGAAGCTGCCAATCTCCCTCCTTGCGGGGGAGATGTCCGGCAGGACAGAGGGGGGCGCTGTCCCACCGACGTTCCAGTTTGGCCCCAACCCCCAAGGCTATTGATTGCTATCAAGCTATTCGATCTCCGCACCGAGCCCCTTCATCAGCCCCATGAACTCCGGAAAGCTCGTTGCGATCATCGCCTGGTCGTCGATGGTCACGGGCTTTTCCGTTGCCAGCCCCATAACCAGAAAACTCATGGCGATGCGGTGGTCGAGATGGGTCTGGACGATGGTGCCCTGTCCGTTGGGGTGTTGGCCGAGGCCCTTGCCGCCGGGCTTTCCGCGCACGACAAGCGAGGCCTCGCCTTCGCTGCAATCGACGCCGTTGAGCTTCAGCCCTTCGGCCACCGCCGACAGCCGGTCGGATTCCTTCACGCGCAGCTCTTCCAGGCCAAGCATCAGCGTTTCGCCCTCGGCAAAGCTCGCCGCCACGGCAAGCACCGGATACTCGTCGATCATCGTCGGCGCCCGTTCGGGCGGCACGGTGACGCCTTTCAGTTCGGAATAGCGTACGCGCAGGTCGGCGACGTCCTCGCCACCTTCGTTGCGCGGATCGATTATGTCGATCCAGGCGCCCATTTCCTGCAGCGTCAACAGAAGTCCAGTGCGGGTCGGGTTCATCAGCACGTTTTCGATTGTAATGTCCGAGCCCGGCACGATCAGCGCCGCCACCAGCGGAAAGCCGGCCGAGGAGGGGTCGCCAGGCACCGCGATCGTCTGCCCCATGAGCTTGCCCTGGCCTTCGATGAAAATGTGGCGCACGCCGCGCTCGTCGGTCTCGACCGACAGATTGGCGCCGAACCCCTTGAGCATCTTTTCGGTGTGGTCGCGCGTCATAACCGGCTCGATGACGGTGGTAATGCCCGGCGTGTTCAGCCCAGCCAGCAGCACCGCCGACTTGACCTGTGCCGATGCCATCGGCACGCGGTAGGTGATCGGCGCGGCGTGCTTGGGCCCGTGCAGCGTGATCGGCATGCGGTCGCCGGGCGTCGCCTTCAGCACCTGCACGCCCATCTGGCGGAGCGGTTCGAGCACCCGGCCCATCGGCCGGCCCGACAGCGAGGCGTCGCCGATGAAGGTGGTTTCCATGTCATAGGTGCCGACCAGGCCCATGGTGAGGCGTGAGCCCGTGCCGGCATTGCCGAAATCGAGCGGGCCTTCCGGCTGCAGCAGCGCGCCGTTGCCGGTACCGCGGATCACCCACTCAGCGCCATGCTTCTCGATATGGGCTCCCATGGCCTTCATGGCAGCGCCCGTACGCATCACGTCCTCGCCTTCCAGCAGCCCGGTGATACGGGTTTCGCCGGAGGCCAGGCCACCGAACATGAACGAGCGGTGCGAGATCGACTTGTCGCCCGGCACCCGTGCCGCGCCTGAAAGGCCAGATGATTTGCGGGCGGTGGCCTGCTTCGGGGCGGCAGTGTGCGACATGGTTCTTTCCTGGAAACGCCGGCGGCCGGCCATTTTCTGCTGGTTTGCGGGGTCTCCTATCATGGCGTACCGAAATGGTCATCCCCTTGGTATGAAGGCCTTCGAATTCAAGCTTTTTGGGACGCCGGCTTTTCGCTTTGACAGCGCCGTAAACTCTGGTTAAGGGGACCAAACTTTCATCGACGAGGCTTGCTGTGGCAAAACCCGAACTTGGCACCAAACGCATCGACCCGGAGACGGGTCGAAAATTCTATGACTTGAACAAGGACCCGATCGTCTCGCCTTACACGGGCAAGAGCTATCCGCGCTCCTATTTCGAAGAAGGCAAGATCGCCGCCCTCGAGGAGGAAGAGGAAGTTGCCGAGAAGGAAGTGGACGCCGAGGAGGAAGAGGGCGTCGAGGTCGTCTCGCTCGAAGAGGCGGACGAGGACGCGAAGGCCGACGAGCTTCCCGATCTCGGCGATGACGAAGACGACGTTGACCTTGGCGATGACGAGGATGACACGTTCCTCGCCGACGAGGAGGAAGAAGACGACGACGTTGCCGACATGATCGGCGTCGGCGAAGACGACGACGAAGTCTGAGCGAACCGCATTCGCCGGCTTTCGCGGCGCTGCCTAGAAAAAGCGGTTCTTGAAGGCTTGATATTGACTGAAGGCGGGGTTAGAAGCCGCCTTCACTAACGGCGCGGTCTAGAACCCGCGCCGGATCTCTTCGCCGGAAACGGCGCCGGTGAACTGCCGGAGTGGGGCCATAGCTCAGTTGGGAGAGCGCTTGAATGGCATTCAAGAGGTCGTCGGTTCGATTCCGATTGGCTCCACCAGTTCTCTCCGCGAAAATCAGCAGAACGCCCGCCCGTCCGGGCTGGCCCGCCGCCTATCGCAGAACCCAGCTGAGACTAGTGTAATCGGCCGCTCTACTTGGGCTCGCCGATCCATTCAGAAGTAATGAGCCCGTGCCCGGTCTGTGCATGTTTCTGGCTGTGGTTTGAACCGCGAGCACCGGTCTGGACCAGGCAGCGGGCTGAAATGACGGCTGAGCAAAACGCCGTTACTTGTTGCAGTTCTGCATATCCGACGTCATGGCGCCGCTGGGGGTATTGTTGTCGGTATCGCTGCTCGCCGTATCCTTACAGCGGTCCTCCATACCGTTTGTCTGCGGCGTGGTGGCGCTCGTTGCGTTCGGATCGATCGTGTTCGGGGTAGTTGCGCTGCCAGTCCCGGTGTTGCCGCCGGAAGTGCCTGTGTTGACGCCGGTATTGGGGTCGTTACCGGTCCCGGAGCCCATGGATTGTGCCATGGCAGATGTGGCCAGGCCGATAGCAAGTAGGGATGCAGAGAGAATTTTCATCATCTTAGTGTCTCCATCGAGTTGCATCGCTCTATCGCGATCTATACCAACGAGAGTTTTTTCGAGATGTTCCGTTGGGCAGAAATATTGATCGATACAATCATTATGGATCTTTGTTGCTCGTCGTTTCGTGAATGCGGCTGCGAAATTCCTGCCGCATAGCGGCAATTTCGTCTGGAACCAAATCGAGCATGCCGCGTTCTTGCGCTTGCGGGGAGTTGTGTCGGCCGCAGGGGACAGTTTCACCAGGACATTTAAGAAATCCGTGAGCTGGGAGGGGCGCTGTGAGCGTGCTTGCATCCACAAGGCAATTGGACCACCGTCAAATACTGAACGCGCTGAAGGCTTTTCGGAGCGGTGACTTCTCCGTTCGCATCGACAATATCTATTCTGGCCTCGATTCGGAGATCGCCGACACCTTCAACGAAATCGTCGAGCTCAACGATCAGGTCACGCGCGAGTTTGAGCGCCTCAGCAAGGTCGTCGGCAAGGATGGCCGGATCGGCGAACGCGGCCGTGTCCGCAACGCCACCGGCAGCTGGGAATCGAGCGTCCGTTCCGTCAACGATCTGATCGAGGACATGGTTCAGCCGACGGCCGAAGTGGCGCGCGTCATCGGCGCGGTGGCCAAGGGTGACCTGTCGCAGACGATGATGGTCGAAATCGACGGCCGGCAGCTGCGCGGCGAGTTTCTGCGCATCGGCAAGATAGTCAACACCATGGTCGGGCAACTGGCCTCCTTCGCCTCGGAAGTGACGCGCGTGGCGCGCGAGGTCGGCACCGAAGGCAAGCTCGGCGGCCAGGCCCGCGTGAAAGGTGTGGCCGGGACCTGGAAGGACCTGACCGACAACGTCAACGCGATGGCGACGAACCTGACCGGGCAGGTGCGCAACATCGCCGAGGTGACGACCGCCGTCGCTTCCGGCGACCTGTCGAAGAAGATTACCGTCGACGTGAAAGGCGAAATCCTCGAACTCAAGAACACCATCAACACGATGGTCGACCAGCTCAATTCCTTCGCCTCGGAAGTGACGCGCGTCGCGCGCGAAGTCGGTACAGAAGGCAAGCTCGGCGGCCAGGCGCGCGTCGAAGGTGTCGGCGGCACCTGGAAGGACCTGACCGACAACGTCAACCTGATGGCCGAGAACCTGACCGGCCAGGTGCGCAATATAGCCGAGGTGACGACGGCTGTGGCGCTGGGCGACCTGTCGAAGAAGATCACCGTCGACGTCAAGGGCGAGATCCTCGAGCTGAAATCGACTATCAACACCATGGTCGACCAGCTGAATTCATTTGCCGGCGAGGTGACGCGCGTCGCCCGCGAGGTCGGCACCGAGGGCAAGCTCGGCGGCCAGGCGCAGGTGCGCGGCGTCGCCGGCACCTGGAAGGACCTGACCGACAACGTCAATTCGATGGCCGAGAACCTGACCGGCCAGGTCCGCAACATCGCCGAGGTGACGACCGCCGTCGCTTCGGGCGACTTGTCGAAGAAGATCACTGTCGCCGTGCAGGGCGAAATCCTCGAGCTCAAGGACACCATCAACACGATGGTCGACCAGCTCAATTCCTTCGCTTCGGAAGTGACGCGTGTGGCCCGCGAGGTCGGCACCGAGGGCAAGCTCGGCGGCCAGGCCGAAGTGAAGGGCGTCGGCGGCACCTGGAAGGACCTGACCGATAACGTCAACCTGATGGCCGCCAACCTGACCGGCCAGGTCCGCAATATCGCCGAGGTGACGACCGCCGTTGCCCGCGGCGACCTGTCGAAGAAAATCACCGTCGACGTCAAGGGCGAAATCCTCGAGCTCAAGGACACCGTCAACACGATGGTCGATCAGCTCAATTCCTTCGCCTCGGAAGTGACGCGTGTGGCGCGCGAAGTGGGGTCGGAAGGCAAGCTCGGCGGCCAGGCGCATGTCGAGGGCGTCGGCGGCACCTGGAAGGACCTGACCGACAACGTCAATGCCATGGCCGGCAATCTGACAGTGCAGTTGCGCGACGTGTCCAAGGTGGCGACGGCAATTGCGACCGGCGACCTGACCCAGAAGATCACCGTCGATGCATTGGGCGAGATCCTGCAGATCAAGGACGTCATCAACACGATGGTCGACCAGCTGAATTCCTTCGCCTCCGAGGTGACGCGCGTGGCGCGCGAAGTCGGTTCCGACGGCAAGCTCGGCGGCCAGGCGCAGGTGCGCGGCGTTGCCGGCACCTGGAAAGATTTGACCGACAACGTCAATGCGATGGCTGCCAACCTCACCGGCCAGGTGCGCAACATCGCCGAGGTGACGACTGCGGTGGCGCTGGGCGACCTGTCGAAGAAGATCACGGTCGATGTGCGCGGCGAGATCCTCGAGCTCAAGGACACCATCAATACGATGGTCGACCAGCTGAATTCCTTTGCCTCGGAGGTGACGCGCGTTGCGCGCGAGGTCGGCACTGAAGGCAAGCTCGGCGGCCAGGCGCAGGTGCGCGGCGTTGCCGGCACCTGGAAGGATCTGACCGATAATGTGAATTCAATGGCCGAGAACCTGACCGGCCAGGTCCGCAACATCGCCGAGGTGACCACCGCTGTGGCGCGCGGCGACCTGTCGAAGAAGATCACCGTCGACGTCAAGGGCGAGATCCTGGAGCTGAAATCGACGATCAACACCATGGTCGACCAGCTGAACTCCTTTGCCGGCGAAGTGACGCGTGTCGCCCGCGAGGTCGGCACCGAGGGCAAGCTCGGCGGCCAGGCGCGGGTCGAGGGCGTCGCCGGTACCTGGAAGGACCTGACCGACAACGTCAACCTGATGGCGACGAACCTGACCAACCAGGTGCGCGGCATCGCCGATGTCGTGACCGCGGTCGCGCAAGGCAATCTCAAGCGCAAGCTGACGGTCGATGCCAAGGGCGAGATCGCCTCGCTCGCCGACACCATCAACGGCATGATCGAGACGCTGGCGACCTTCGCCGACCAGGTGACCAACGTCGCCCGCGAAGTGGGCATCGAAGGCAAGCTCGGCGGCCAGGCCCGGGTGCCCGGCGCTGCCGGCCTTTGGCGCGACCTGACCGACAACGTCAATCAGCTCGCGGCCAACCTGACCACTCAGGTGCGCGCCATCGCCGAGGTGTCGACGGCGGTGACCAAGGGCGATCTGACCCGCTCGATCAGCGTCCAGGCCTCCGGCGAGGTGGCGGCGCTGAAAGACAACATCAACGAGATGATCCGCAATTTGAAGGACCAGACGCTGAAGAATGCCGAGCAGGACTGGCTGAAGACCAATCTCGCCCGCTTCTCGCGCATGCTGCAGGGCGAGCGCGACCTGGCCACGATCTCGCGCCTCATCATGTCCGAACTCGCCCCGCTGGTGAATGCGCAATATGGCGTGTTCTATGTGACCAACCGCGACGAGGATGAATTCTATCTGGAGCTCGCCGCCTCCTATGGCGCCGAAAGCAAGGCGGAAATCAAGCAACGCCTCGATCTGCGTGAAGGGCTTGTCGGGCAGAGTGCCGCCGACAAGCGCGCCATCATGCTGGACAATGTGCCGCCGAATTTCCTGCGCGTTACCTCCGGCCTTGGCAATGCCGCGCCGGCGAACGTGATCATTCTTCCGGCTCTGTTCGAGGACGAGGTGAAGGCCGTCATCGAACTCGCCTCGTTCAGCGAATTCCGCGACACGCACCAGTCGTTCCTCAACCAGCTGATGGAATCCGTCGGCATCGTTCTCAACACCATCGCCGCCACCATGCGCACCGAAGGCCTGCTCAAGCAGTCGCAACTGCTGACCTCGGAATTGCAGGCGCGTCAGACCGAGCTGACCAAAAAGCAGGAAGAGCTGCACGCCACCAACGAGGAGCTGCAGGAAAAGGCGCAGCTGCTCGAGAACGAAAAGAAGCAGGTGGAGAACAAGAACCTGGAAATCGAGATGGCGCGGCGGGCGCTGGAGGAGAAGGCCGAGCAGCTGGCGCTTACCTCGAAATACAAGTCGGAATTCCTCGCCAATATGAGCCACGAACTGCGCACGCCGCTGAACTCGCTGCTCATCCTTTCAAACCTGCTCGCAACCAACCAGCAGGGCAATCTCAACGACAAGCAGGTCGAGTTCGCGCGCACCATCAATTCGGCCGGCACCGACCTTTTGAGCCTGATCAACGACATCCTCGACCTGTCGAAGATCGAATCGGGCACCGTCTCGATCGACATCAACGACATGCCGGTGGTGCATCTTCGCCAGCACATGGAGCGAACCTTCCGGCAGCTGGCGACCGACAAGGGGCTTGGCTTCACCATCAACGTCGATCCCGAGCTTCCGGAGACCGTCCGCACCGACGAGAAGCGATTGCAGCAGATCGTGCTCAACCTTTTGTCGAACGCCTTCAAGTTCACCTCGCAAGGCGAGGTTCGCTTGAATTTCCGGGCCGAAAAGACGGGCCGTCACAACGTTTCGGCGCAACCGATGGAGGCGCTCGCGATCGTGGTCACCGATACCGGCATCGGTATTCCGCAGGACAAGCAGAAGCTGATTTTCGAGGCCTTCCAGCAGGCCGACGGCACCACAAGCCGCAAATATGGCGGCACCGGGCTTGGGCTCTCGATCAGCCGGGAGATTGCCCGGCTGCTCGGCGGCGAATTGCGGGTCGAGAGCACGCCGGGCAAGGGTTCGACGTTCACTCTGGTCATTCCATTCGACGGACCCCGGATGGCCTTGGCCCCGCAAGCGGCGTTGCTGCCGGCGATGGAGGTGGCCGCGACGACAGCGCAGCCGAGCCCGCCGTCCTCCGAATTGCTCGATGACCGCGATACGATCTCGTCGGAAGATCGGGTCGTGCTGATCGTCGAGGACGACCCGACCTTCGGCGGTTTGCTGCTCGGCCTTGCACGTTCGGCCGGGCTGAAAGGCGTCCTGTCGACCGCGGGCTCCGGCACGCTGGCTTTGGCACGCAAGCTGGTTCCCGACGCGATTACGCTCGATCTCGGACTATCGGATATCGACGGCTGGGTGTTGTTCGATCTGCTTCGCCATGACCCGAAAACCAAGGACATTCCCGTTCATGTCATCTCGGGCGCCGAAGACATCGAGGTGCTTGCCCGCAAGGGTGCATCCAGCATTTCAACCAAGCCCGTATCGTCGGACGAACTGATGAAGGTCTTCCAGGATATTCATTCCAGAAAGCTCCGCGTCCAGAGCCGCGTCCTGATTGCCGATCCCGATCCCGAGCGCCGCCTTTCGCTGATCGAGGCGATCCGCGACGGCGTCACCTCGGTTACGGCGATCGGCCGCGTCGCGGCGAATGCGGACGAAATCGGCATCGCCAACTATGATGCCGTTGTGCTCGGCTTTGGCCGCTCGGCCAAGGACAACGCCCAGATGCTGGATGAGATTGCCATCCTGTTCGGGCAGTCGGTGTCGCGACTGCTGTTCTTTGCGCCTCATCCGGAAGCGCTGCAACAGTCGCTCGCCTTGCATCCGGCATTGGCGGATGTTCCGCGGGCGGAGAATTTCGCGCAGCTGGCTCTCCTGATGTCGGCAACACTCCCCGGGCGAGGCCACGAAAACGATGGTGCGGCAGCCGAACAGCCGGACAAATTCGACCTCGCCGGCGCAAAGGTCCTCATCGTCGACGACGACATCCGCAACATCTATTCGCTTACCAGCGTTCTCGAGACCTATGACATCCAGGTGCTGCATGCGGAGCGCGGCCGGGAAGGTATCGCGCTTCTGGAGCAGAGCCCGGACATCGATGCGGCACTGATCGATATCATGATGCCGGAAATGGATGGCTACGAGACGATGCGGCAGATCCGCAGCATGCCGGCGATCGCCCATATCCCGTTGATCTCGGTCACAGCCAAGGCAATGAAGGGCGACCGGCAGAAGTGCCTCGATGCCGGCGCCTCCGACTACATCGCCAAGCCTGTCGACCTCGATCTGCTGTTGGCATTGCTGCGTGTCTGGATCGGCCGTTCGCGATCCCGTGTCCATGGTCCGGAAAAGATGCTCATGGCAGTGAACTGACGGCCGCTCGATGCAGAAGCTATCGAGAAACGGAGCAAGGAAGCTGGAGGTCATGGCGCCGGCAGCGGGGCCGGCAAAGGCGCGCATCCTGGCCGTGGATGACGACGAGCGCAATCTGCTGGCGATCGGCGAGGTTCTGGCCCCTATCGGTGAAGTCGTCTGCGTGCAGTCGGGCGAAGAAGCGCTGCGCGCACTGCTGAAGGAGGATTTCGCAGTCATCCTGCTGGACGTGCTGATGCCCCGGCTGGATGGCTACGAGACCGCGGGATTGATCCGCCAGCGCGAGCAATCCAGGCGAACGCCGATAATTTTTCTCACCGCCATCAACAAGGAAGACGCGCACATGCTGCGCGGCTACGACGCCGGCGCGGTGGATTACGTGTTCAAGCCTTTCGACCCGGCCATGCTGCGTTCCAAGGTTGCCGTGTTCGTCGAACTTCATGAGAAGACGCTCGAAATCCAGCAAAAGGCGGCTGCCGAGCAACGGCTGCTGGCCCAGGCACTGCAGGCGCAGAAGGAAAAGCTCGAGGCCGAGCGGGCGCTGCGCAGCGCACAGGAGCGGCAGCATGCCATTTTGAGCTCTCTTCCGGTCTGCTTCCACGCAAGGGCGGCGGAGCCGCCGTTCGGCGCCAGCTTTGTCACCGAAGGGGTCGAACGCCTGACCGGCTTTCCTGCGGAACGGCTGACCGCCGATCCAGGCTTCGGCCTGAGCCGCGTTCATCCCGACGATCTGCCGAGAGTGAGGGAGGTCCTGCTCGCAGCCAAGGCCACCGGCTCCTACACCTGCGAATTCCGCTGGCAATGCGCCGACGGCAATTACCGGATTTTTCTCGACCAGGGCGTCCTGTCGAATGGCTCCGACGGCCGGAAGCCCGAGATCCTCGGCACATTGCTGGACGTTACCGAGCGGCGCGAGCTTGAGGACCAGCTGCTGCAGTCGCAGCGCCTCGACGCGATCGGCAAGCTTACCGGCGGCCTGGCGCATGATTTCAACAATCTGCTTGCCGCAATTCTCAGCGGATTGGGATTGCTCGAGCGCCATGCCGAGTTCGACGGACAGACCAGGCAGGTTCTGGAACTGACACGCCGGTCGGCAAAACAAGGCGCCGAGCTCGTCAACCGCATGCTTGCCTTCTCGCGCCGCCAGACGCTGAGGCCGCGGGCCGTGCGCCTCGCCGCGCTCGGCGATACAATGAACGGGTTGGTGGCCCCGGTCCTGGGCGGCCTGATCCGTTTCGATTGGCTTGTCGACGACACTGTGTGGCCGGCGCATGTCGATGCCAGCCAGCTGGAGCTCGCGCTGATGAACCTGGTCTTCAACGCGCGCGATGCCATGCCGTCCGGCGGCACGATAATCGTGGAGGCGCAAAATCGAACGCTAGGCCGTGCAGCCGAGGATATTTCGGCGGGCGACTATGTCGTGGTCACCGTCAAGGACACCGGGTCGGGCATACCGGCTGACATTCTCGCCAAGGTCGTCGAACCGTTCTTCACCACAAAACCGGTCGGCAAGGGCACTGGCCTCGGTCTGAGCACGGTGCATGGTTTCGTCAAGCAATCGGGCGGCACGCTTCGCATTGAAAGCACCGTCGGCAGTGGAACATCCGTCCAGCTCTGGCTGCCGCGTTCAATCGAGCGTCCGGTCGAAATCCCCGAGAAATCCGATGCCGACGACAGCGTCGTGAATGCCAGCGAGGACTATCCATCGGTCCTGCTGATCGACGACAGCAACGTACTGCGGGAACTGACGGCGCAATCGCTTCGCCAACACGGCTTTGCGGTTACCTGTGCCGCGGGCGGTGCCGAAGCGCTGGCGATGATCGAGCGCGCGCCGTACGATTTCGATGTCATCGTCACCGATTTTGCCATGCCGCTCGTCTCGGGCCTGGAGGTCATTCGGTTCGCCCGCAATCTGCGGGCCGATTGGCCGGCGGTGATGATAACCGGATATGCCGATGCCGACGCGATCGCCGGCCGGCCCCCCGACGTGCCGCTGCTCGGCAAACCGCTGCGCGACAAGGATCTGGTGGAGAGCATTCTTGCAGCGGCCGCGCGCGCCGGCTCGCAGAAAGCCAGGCGGGCCCAGCCGGTGAAAGGCGGGTACCGGTTTTCGACCTGAGGAGACAAGCCTCATCGAATCGAAACGGTACGTTCCGTATCCTCGATCGTCCGCGACATCCAGCCTGTGCGCAACACGGAGCGCCGGCCATGCCGCGCTCGACGGGCTGTGATGCGATTGATAAGCCCTCTCCGCAAGGAGAGTCGAGACATGACCGTTGCGATCGAGATGGGCCAGACGAGCGCAGGCGCCCCGGCGGCGCTGGATCTCGAGGAGCTGCTGGCGACCCGCCTTTTGGTGCAGGGCAATTCGGGCTCCGGCAAGTCCCACCTGCTGCGCCGGCTCTTGGAGCAGAGCGCGCCCTGGGTGCAGCAGACCATCATCGACCCCGAAGGCGACTTCGTGACGCTGGGCGACCGTTTCGGCCACCTGGTGATCGACGCCGAGGAGCATACCGAGCGCGGCCTGCAGAGCGCCGGCGAGCGGGCGCGCATCCACCGCGTCTCCACGGTGCTCAATCTCGAGGGGCTCGACGCCGAGAACCAGATGCGGCGCGCCGCCGCCTTTCTCGGCGGGCTTTTCGAGGTCGCCCGCGACCACTGGTACCGGATGCTGGTGGTGGTTGACGAAGCGCAGCTGTTCGCGCCGGCTGTCGCCGGCGAGGTTTCCGACGAGGCGCGCAAGCTCTCGCTCGGCGCCATGACCAATTTGATGTGCCGCGGCCGCAAACGCGGGCTGGCCGGCATCATCGCCACCCAGCGGCTGGCCAAGCTTGCCAAGAACGTCGCCGCCGAGGCTTCCAATTTCCTCATGGGCCGGACCTTTCTCGATATCGACATGGCGCGCGCCGCCGACCTGCTCGGCATGGAGCGGCGCCAGGCGGAGGCTTTTCGCGACCTCGAGCGCGGGCAATTCATGGCGCTCGGCCCGGCGCTGTCGCGCCGTCCGCTGGGCTTGCGGATCGGCCCGACCGATACAAGTCCGCGCAACGCGACCCCGCGCCTGATGCCGCTGCCGGAATCGGCGTTGGAGGACGCGCGCGCGATCATCCTGGCGGCCCCGCCGCCCGAAACCGTCCGGCCGCAGCGCCGGTCGTCGCCGGACCTGCTCGACCAGCTGATGGCGGCGAAATCGGCGGCGCTGGAAATCCGCCCCGAAGCGGTGGAGCCGCCGATCAGCGCCGAGGATTTGGCGGAGCGCCGCGAGCGCGTCGACCGGGTGCTGCGCGCCGTGCTGGCGCAACCCGATGCCGGCTTCCGGGTCATCGGCGTGCTTTATCAGGAGTTCGTGGTCCGCTGCCGCATCGAGGGCCTCGCCTCGGTCGTGCCGGACCTGCCCGAGTTCCGCCGCATGCTGACGCGCGCCCGTGCCGGCCTCGGCTCCGACATGGCGGGCGACGACGCATGGCAGGACGTCTCGGTGCGCGCCTCGCTGCTGCCCGAGGATATGCAAGGCGTGTTCATGATGATCGCTCGCGCCGCCAAGGAGGGATGGCCCTGCCCGAGCGACGCGGCAATCGCTCGCGCCTACGGCTCGCACTCGCTACGCCGCGCCCGGCGCCTGCTGAGCTATATCGAGGAACAGGGCCTGATCGTCTGCCAGCTGGATGGGGTTGGCCGGCGGACGGTGACACTCGTCGAACTGGCCTGGGCGACGGCACCGGGCGACCCCAATGCGGAGGAGGTGGTGCAGGGGAGGGTGGCTGTTTAATTGGGGTGGTTTAGGCCAAAACTGACGTTACTCAACATCAGCAAAGCGCCATATCCGGACCTTGCCAGTGATGCCGTGAATGTTAAGTCTCGGCTCCGATGCGGACGTTCCGCCCGAGTTCGAAGACTGACCGCGACCGTTCTGCGGCCTTCGCATCGATAGCGCCAATGAGCGGCGTCCCACATCCCACTCCTTGTGTCCATTGGGAGGGGTCGTTGTGGACCAAGCCCTACTACCCAGGCTTGTGACGAAGCCGATCCAGCGCGTCTCGAAGTGCATTGGCGGCATCGCCACGCTCGTCAGGGGACATCAGCTCCGGTTCAAGTTCCAACCTGAAGTGCGGCAGCTCCGTTCGAACAGCACGACGAGCGGCCGCCAAATTGGCCTTCAGATCGATGACGCGGTAGGTGGCGACGGGATAGGCGATCCCCTTGACCTGGACTTGCCCCAGTTCCTCACAGTCGATTGCGTCCTTCACTTGCGCAAACGTCTCGTAGGAAATGAGGATGGCCCCCGGCGGCGCCTCCTGCTCCAGGCGCGAGGCGAGATTCACGGCGCCGCCGATTATCGTGTAGTCCATCCGGTCCTCGCTGCCGAAGTTACCGACGGTGCAGTAGTCGGTATGGATGCCGATGCGACAGCGCAGCGGTGTTTCGATCCCCATGTCCCGCCAGACTTCGGCAAGCTCGCTAATCCGCTTTTGCATTGCAAGTGCCATCTGCGCGCAAGCCAGCGCGTCCTCCTTGACGCCGCGAGTCTCGGGATCGCCGAAAAACATCAGGATCGCGTCGCCGACATATTTGTCGATCGTCGCCCCGTGATCCGAAGCAATTTTCGACATTTCCGTCAGATAGTGATTGAGGAGTTGGGTGAGATCCTCGGATTCCATTTTGTCAGTGGTCTCGGTAAAGCCGGCGATATCGGAGAAGCATATTGTCAGTTTCTTCCGCTGGCTGGCGATCCTGACCTCCTGGCGGCCGGTGAATATCGAGCGATACACCTGGGGCGCCAGATACTTCGCCAGCTTGCTGGAAAGCGCCTCCAGAACCACGGATTTCTCGGCGAGATTCTCCTCCCTTTGCTTCAGCTCAGTGATGTCCGAATAGACGGCGACCGTGCCGCCGGCGCTGATCCGCCGCTCGCTGACCATGACCCATCGCCCGTCGCCTCGCCTCTGCACCCAAGGTTCGCCAGGGTTGCGGTGCCGCGAGAGGCGCTCGGCGACCCACTCCTCGACCCGCCCCTCGGCGTCCCTGATGTAGCCGCGCTCAGCGGATCGGCGAATGATTTGCTCGAATGTCGTGCCGGGCGTCAGTTCGCTCTCCAGACCGGTGTAGAGCAATTCGCGGTAGCGGCTGTTGCTGAGGACGAGCCGGTCCTCCCAGTCGTACAGAGCGAATCCTTCGGAGATGCTTTCGATGGCATCGATGAGCCGCTGACGAGCTTCCGCAACGTCGCGCAGGTTCTTTTCCTCGACCTCGACAGCAGTATCCCGGAAGAGTCTCAGCGCTTCGGCCATGCGCCCGATTTCGTCGCTGCCCGCGGCTGGCAGCGGCGCACGAAGATTGCCCCCTGCAATCGCGAGCATGCCTTGGCTCACGGCCCCCAGTCGGGCGAGGAGGCTGCGGTCGACATAGAGCCAGACAACCAGAACCGAACTCAGGAGGCTGAGAAAGGCGGAGCCGAGTACAACCGCGGTGCCGTAGCGCTGGACGAGCGCGGCTTCGCGACCGGACGCAGCGATCTCCTGATCTGCCGTGGCGACCAGGCGATCGACGCCAGCGGTGAGATTGCGCGACAGTCGATTGTTCTCGGCCAGAAGCCTTTCGCCCTGTGCCAGGACAGCAAACTCGTCCTCCCGCACCTTGGGGATGCTGTCCTCGCCGTCGGTCAAACCCCTGAACTCGTCAACACGCTGCCGGAAGCGGGTCCGCAGCTTTTCGTCGATCTCCGTGGAAACCTTTTCAAGAGCAGTGAGCGAACGGCGTAGCGGAAAAAGGATCAACGCCAGGTCGCCCGGCGTCGGCGCGTTCGCGACCTTCACCAGCGCGTCGTTGACCGCCGAGATCTCCAGCTGCGCCTTCTGCTGGGGAATGTAAGCCGCAATCGCCTGGACCAGGTCGGCCATCGCCGCTGCGCGTCGATCGGGCGACAGCGACGTGTCGGCCGCGACCGCCCTCCATTGCGGGAGCCTGGAATCCATTACTAGGATGCCGGTGGCCACAAGGCGCTGGCTTCCGGTCGTCGTCGCGGCGAGGCGGTTCAGGAGCTCCTCCTTGCGGGCGACCACGTCGAGCCGGGCGACAACAAGAGAGTCGAGCTCCTTCAGGTTGCGCCTCAGAACAATCGCGGCTTCCTCGATCTCGGCCAAAGGCACTGTGCCCAACGTGGCATCCCGGAGGTCCGTGCGCAGGGCCTCGAGGCGGGACATCTCGAGCGCGACGGCAGCCGAGACCTCGCTGTGCTGAGCCCTGCTTGTCGCTGCTAGCACCGATGGCGCGGCAGCAGCGACCCGTTCGGCCTGGCGCGACAGCTGGAGGGAGGCGAGCGCCGACGGCACTCGATCCGTGGTAATTCGGTCCACGACGTCGCCAACCTGGAGGAAGGCATAAAGCGCCGCAGCGGTTGCCAGCACCGCAAGGGCGCTGATCCCGAAAAAGGCGAGCAACAGCCGGCCGCGTATGCCGAGGCGTTCAAGCTCGGCGAGTCGGAACAGTCCGGCCACACTGGTCTGCATCAGACTAGACATCTCAGCCGGCACGCCGGCGATCAGCGAACCCTATTCAACCGGCACGTACTCTCCGCCGCGCCAGACGTACCAAACCCAACTCTGCTTCGTGAGGTCGCCCTTGTCGTCGAAATCGACCCGGCCGATGACGGTGTCGAATTCCTGTTCGTGCAGTGCCGCAATGATGGCCTTCTGCTCCAGCGAACCTGCCTTCGAGACTGCCTGGGCCCAAACCTGGACCGCGCAGTAGCTCAACAGCGTGTAGCCCGCGGGTTCGAAATTCTCCGCACGGAACTGCTCAACGACCGCGGCCGCTTCGGGGCTTCGCCTCGGGTCCGCCGGGAACGTGAAGAGGGTCCCCTCCGCCGCGGGGCCGGCGATCAGGGCAAATTCCTCGGTCGCCAAAGCATCTCCGGATATGAGCTGAACCGTGTAGCCACTGTCGTGTGCAGCGCGAGCAATCAGCGCAACCTCGGCATGATACCCACCCACATATAAGGCGGAGACGCCGGCGGTCTGCAACGTAGCGATCTCGGCCGAATAGTCGTCCTTCCCGGGAATGTATGCGTCGTAAACGGCCTCAGTCACGCCCCGCTTGTTCAGCTGCTTCCTGGTCTCGTCGGCGAGACCCTTCCCATAGGTCGAATTGTCGTGGAGGATCGCAATCTTCTTGTTGCCCCAGCGATCGGCAAGGTAGTTGCCGGCGATGAAACCTTGCGCGTCGTCGCGGCCAATGGTGCGAAAGACATTGGCACGGCCCTGTTCGGTCAGCTGCGGATTGGTCGAGCCTGGGGATATCTCAACGACGCCCGCCTCCTCGTACACTTTTGATGCGGGGATCGAGGCTCCGGAGCAATAATGCCCGACGACGAGCACGACCCCGTCAGCCACCAGCTTCTTGGCGGCCGCCACAGCTTGCTCGGGATCGCAGAAGTCGTCGACCGAGATGAGCCTCACCTTCTGGCCGAGCACGCCGCCCGCCGTGTTGACGTCGGCCACTGCCATCTCCGCGCCGCGCTGTCCCTGCTCGCCGATCCAGGCGAGCCGTCCCGTCATCGCAGCCGAGACGCCGATCAGCACCTCCGCCTGCGCGGAACTGAACACGGCCGCGAGAACTAAGATCGCTATGGCGATGATGCGGTGCATGTGTGCACCCCCTTAACTGTAGCTTACGCCAATCCCGTCAAAGCCGACAGCCCCTTCGGCAAGCGCGACTGTCTCGGGCTGCTATTGCAGCGCACACCCAATTTGGCGAAGCAAGCATACACTGGAATGGCGTGTCATAACTTCGTTCACTGAGGTCGGAATCGCGCGCCAAATCCGGACGTTACCACTGACCGGAGTGAGCGTCGTGATTGGGTCAAAGCAGCCCCCCGCCTCAGCTTCCCCCTATCTCTCCTCCACAATCCGCAAATAAGCCGCCGTCACAAACAGCACGATTAACCCAAACAATATCCACCACGCCCCTTCCGGCATCTGCAAAATCGTCAGCAGCGTCGTCAGCGCGGTGGGGATCAGCGCCGTTGATTGTGCCGGTGCAGGCGCCGCGGCCGCCGAAGATCGAGGTGCCGCCGACGACGGCGGCGGCCACCCAAGGCAGCACCAGCGGGTCGGCGAGCGACGGCCTTGATCAGGCCGATGTAGTGCAGTGCCGACGAGCACGCTCGAGATAACGTAGAGCGCCGTGATCACCTGCCAGCAGCGTACGCCGGACAGGCGTGTTGCCCGTTCGTTGTCGCCGACCGCCCCAGCACCACCGCCGCGACGCTGGCCGTCGCGTCCAATTCCTCAGGCGACGCCTGGACGCCGGCATTGTTTCCGTGAATCTCGGGATGCCGCATTGCACAATCGTCTCGCCTGCGCAAAATGCGGCATGATCCGCAAATCCCTCACTGTCCTGGTGATCGATGAAAACCACATCCGCGCTTCGATAATCGAAGCGGGATTGCGGGAGGCTGGGCATCAGCAGGTCACGGTCATCCACGACGTCGCCGGCATCGCGCGACGGATCGCCGAGATCGAACCCGACGTCATCGTCATCGATCTCGAAAATCCCAACCGCGACATGCTCGAAAACATGTTCCAGCTTTCGCGCGTGGTGAAGCGGCCGATCGCCATGTTCGTCGACCGCTCGGATCAGGCTTCGATCGAAGCCGCGGTGGAAGCGGGGGTATCAGCCTATGTCGTCGACGGCCTGCGTCAGGAGCGGGTCAAGCCGATCCTCGACATGGCGATCAGCCGCTTCAACGCCTTCTCGCGTATGGCGCGCGAACTGGAAGAAGCCCGCAGCGAGTTGGAGAGCCGCAAGGTGATCGATCGCGCCAAGGGCATCCTGATGAAGTCGCGCGGCCTGTCGGAGGACGCGGCCTACACGCTGCTGCGCAAGACCGCCATGAACCAGAACCGCAAGATCGCCGAGATCGCCCAGAGCCTGGTAACGGCGGCAGGCCTGCTGGATCCCGAGGAGAGTTGAGAATGGCGGCCGAGCACCGGATCAATGCTGGCTTCATGCCGCTCTTCGACAGCGCTATCCTTGTCGCGGCGAAGGAAATCGGCTTCGCCCTGCGCGAAGGCATCGACCTGACGCTCAACCGGGAAACGTCCTGGGCCAACATCCGCGACCGCATCGCCATCGGCCATTTCGATCTGGCGCACATGCTGGGGCCGATGCCGATCGCCTGCAATCTGGGGCTGACACCGCTCGCCTCCGATACCGTCGTGCCGTTCTCGCTCGGCCTCGGCGGCAATTGCGTGACGGTTTCGAACGCGGTCTGGGTGGGCATGGCCGCGCACGGCGCCCAACCCGATCTCGATCCGGCGCGGGCCGGCAAGGCGTTGGGAGCGCTGATTCGTGAACGGGTGAATGCCGGCGGCGATCCGCTTCGCTTCGCCGTCGTCCATCCGCACTCCGGGCACAATTATGAATTGCGCTACTGGCTCGCCGCCTGTGGCATCGACCCGTCGCGTGAAATCGAGATCGTCATCGTGCCGCCCCCGTTCATGGCCGACGCACTCGCCGCCGGCAGGATCGACGGCTACTGCGTCGGCGAACCCTGGAACAGTGCCGCGGTCGTCGCCGGCACCGGCCGCATCGCCACGGTCAAGGCGGCCATCTGGAAGACCAGCCCCGAGAAAGTCGTCGGCGTGCGCAAGGCATGGGCGGAAAGAGAGCCGGAGGCGCTTTCGGCCCTGCTGCGCGCGCTGCATCATGCGGCGCGCTGGTGCCAGGATCCGGCAAACCGCGGCGAACTCGCGGCGCTGATGGCGCAGCCGGCCTTCCTCGGGCTTGAGCCGGCGCTGCAGATGCCGATCCTCAGCGGCCATCTTGCGCTCGGCGGCGGCGCCGAACTGAGCGTCGGCGACTTCTTTCTGCCCTTCAACAAGGCGGCGAACTTCCCGTGGAAGAGCCATGCGCTGTGGTTCTACACGCAGATGGTGCGCTGGGGGCATGTCGCGCACACGCCGGAAAACCTCGCTATTGCCCGCGACTGCTACCGCCCCGATCTCTACCGCTCGGCGTTGAAGCCGCTTGGCGTGGCGCTTCCCGGTGCCAATGCCAAGGTCGAGGGCGCGCTGAAGGCCGCGACTCCGGTCGGTTCGGCGGGGGCAAGCCTGGTGCTCGGTCCCGATGGTTTCTTCGATGGCCAGATCTTCGATCCCGACGAGATCGACGCCTACATTGCCGGCCAGAAATTGGCGCGCGCCGAAGTCTGATCATTTCGGCGCCATTCTTGTGCGCTGCACAAAAAATGTGCGTGCAACTGCGCTAATGAACAATCTTTGGCTTGCTCGCCCAGCGGGCCGGCGCGCCGACGATTTTGGCAAGTCGTTGATCTCATTGATGTTTGTCATCCATTCCGAAACTGGCACGGTTCCTGCGTTGCAATAGGCAGACTCTTCTCGGGTCACGGAATAGGCGTCCAATGGCGGGCGCTACAGGCAACGCTGCCGCTCAGGTCAACACGCGATCCCGGATGGACGGACGCGCGCGGCCTGGCCGGCGGCTTTTTTGTTTTGGTCGAACACGCAATCGACGGCGCCGATCCCAAGCCGCGCCCAACCGGAGATGACGATGACGAAAAGCAGCAATAGCCATTCCGCCCAAACGGCGATCAGCCGCCGCGATTTCCTGAGGATCAGCGCGGCCACCACGGCAACGCTGGCCGCGGCGCGTGCGCTGCTGCCCTCCGGCGCCTATGCGGCGCCCGCCGCGCCGGAAGTCACCGGCGCCAAGCTCGGCTTCATAGCGCTGACCGATGCGGCGCCGCTGATGATTGCCAAGGAGAAGGGCCTGTTCGAGAAATTCGGCATGCCCGACGTCGAGGTGCTCAAGCAGGCCTCCTGGGGGGCGACGCGCGATAATCTGGTGCTCGGCGGCGAAGCCAACGGCATTGACGGCGCCCATATCCTGACGCCGATGCCTTATCTGATGCACACCGGCAAGGTGACTCAAAACAAGCAGCCACTGCCGATGGCGATCGTGGCCCGGCTCAACTACGACTGCCAGGGCATTTCCGTCGCCCAGGAATATGCCGGCACCGGCGTCGGCCTCGACGCATCAAAGCTGAAGGACGCCTTCGCCGTCAAGAAGGCCGCAGGCAAGGAGGTGAAGGCCGCCATGACCTTTCCGGGCGGCACGCACGATCTTTGGCTGCGCTACTGGCTGGCCGCCGGCGGCATTGATCCCGACAAGGACGTCTCGACCATCGTCGTGCCGCCGCCGCAGATGGTCGCCAACATGAAGGTCGGCAACATGGACGTGTTCTGTGTCGGCGAGCCGTGGAACGAGCAGCTGGTTCACCAGGGCGTCGGCTTCACCGCCGCCACCACTGGCGAGCTGTGGAAGGGCCATCCGGAAAAGGCGCTCGGCCTGCGCGCCGCCTTCATCGACAAGTATCCGAACGCCACCAAGGCGATCCTGATGGCCGTCATGGAAGCCCAGCAATGGTGCGAAGCCAAGGAAAACAAGGACGAGATGGCCGCCATCATCGGCAAGCGGCAATGGATGAACGTGCCGACCGCCGACATCATCGGCCGCCTCAAGGGCGACATCAATTACGGCAATGGCCGCGTCGCCAACGGCACCGATCTCTACATGAAGTTCTGGCAGGGCGGCGTGTCCTATCCCTTCAAGAGCCACGACAGCTGGTTCCTCGCCGAAAATATTCGCTGGGGCAAGTTCGCGCCGACCACCGACATCAAAGCACTGGTCGGCCAAGTCAACCGTGAGGATCTGTGGCGCGAGGCGGCCAAGGATCTTGGTGTCGCCGCGGCCGATATTCCGGCGTCTACGTCGCGCGGCGTCGAGACCTTCTTCGACGGCAAGATCTTCGATCCGGAGAACCCGTCCGCCTATCTCGACAGCCTGAAGATCAAGGCATCGGCCTGAGCCTGACATAGATGCGCGGCAGGCGGTGGCAGCGCCGCCTGCCTTGCACCCGCCGCCAAGGAGTTTTTCGAGAAATGTCTATCCAAGCCATCGAGGACCGCAAGGTGAAGCCGTTCCCCGCACCGGCCAAGCCCGCCGAGGTCATCGCCTTGACCGCCAGGGCGCGGCGCCGCTTCGACCCGGCCGCGATCGCCGCCAAACTGGCCAGCACGCTGGTGCCGCCGGTCATCGTCATCACCATTATGCTCGTCGTCTGGCAGGTCGCCTGTTCGTCGCCCACAGCCAGCCTGCCACCGCCGAGCCAAGTGTGGAACGAGGCCTATGACCTGATCGCCCACCCGTTCTTCGACAATGGCTCGCAGGACATCGGACTCGCCTGGCGGGTGCTGATGTCGCTGCAGCGCGTCGCCATGGGCTTCGGCCTGGCAGCAATCGTCGGCGTCGCGCTCGGCGCGCTCGTCGGCCAGTCGATCTGGGCGATGCGCGGTCTCGATCCGGTCTTCCAGATCCTGCGCACGGTGCCGCCGCTCGCGTGGCTGCCGCTGTCGCTGGCGGCGTTCCGCGATTCCAGCCCGTCGGCGATCTTCGTCATCTTCATCACCTCGATCTGGCCCATCATCATCAACACCGCGGTCGGTGTCCGCAACATCCCCGAGGACTACCGCAACGTCGCCCGTATCCTCCGGCTCAATCAGTTCGAGTTCTTTGTGAAGATTATGGTGCCGGCGGCCGCGCCCTACATCTTCACGGGCTTGCGGATCGGCATCGGCCTGTCCTGGCTCGCCATCGTCGCCGCCGAAATGCTGACCGGCGGCGTCGGCATCGGCTTCTTCATCTGGGACGCGTGGAACTCGTCGCGCCTGCCCGACATCATTGTCGCGCTCGCCTATATCGGCGTCACCGGCTTTTGCCTCGACCGCCTGGTCGCGGCGGTCGGCGTCTTCGTCACCCGCGGCACAACGGCAAAGTGAGGAGAGGGACGATGACGGCCTATCTGAAACTCGACCACATCGACAAATCCTTCGCCCGCGGCAGCCAGGTCAGCGACGTGCTGAAGGACATCCGGCTGACCATCGACAAGGGCGAATTCGTCTCGATCATCGGCCATTCCGGCTGCGGCAAGTCGACCTTGCTCAACCTGATCGCCGGCCTGACCAAGGTCTCGGCCGGCGCCGTTCTGCTCGAAGACAAGGAGGTCGATAGTCCCGGCCCGGAACGCGCCGTGGTGTTCCAGAACCACAGCCTGCTGCCATGGCTCACCGTCTACGAAAACATCAATTTGGCAGTCACGAAGGTCTTTGGCCGGAGCAAGAGCCGGGCCGAGCGGCATGAATGGATCATGCGCAATCTCGATCTCGTGCAGATGGGGCATGCCAAGGACAAACGTCCGGCCGAGATTTCGGGCGGCATGAAGCAGCGCGTCGGCATCGCCCGGGCGCTGGCCATGGAGCCGAAGATCCTGCTGCTCGACGAGCCGTTCGGGGCGCTCGACGCGCTGACGCGCGCCCATCTTCAGGACGCGGTGATGGATATCCATTCGAGGCTCGGCTCGACGACGATCATGATCACCCATGATGTCGACGAGGCGGTGCTGTTGTCCGACCGCATCGTGATGATGACCAACGGCCCGGCGGCCACCATCGGCGAGGTTCTTGCCGTGCCGCTGGCCCGGCCGCGCCGGCGCATCGAGCTTTCCTCCGACCGCACCTTCCTGCGCTGCCGCGAGGCGGTGCTGAAATTCCTCTACGAACGCCACCGCTTCGTCGAAGCCGCGGAGTAAGGCCATAACGGGAAAACTCGTCATCATCATTGGCAATCTGCATCGGCAATGGGCAATCTACCGCATTGCACAAATATTATGCTGCTGTGCAAGGCATTTTGACTAATCTTTGATCCGCTGCCGAGCTTGGTCAAAAGTCGCGCGGCTGCGGTTCATATTGATTTCATTCGATTATTAAGAGCGCTGTCGAATTGGCACGCTTCCTGCTTTCCGAAATGTAGGGTCCGCAAGGGCCAAGTGAAACGGCGTCCAATGGCGGGCGCCACAGGCAAAGCTGCCGCTCAGGTCCACACGCGCTCCCGGAACCCGGACGCGAAGACCTGGCCGGCGGCTTTTTTGTTTTAACGCAATCGACGGCGCTGATCCAAGCGGCGTCCAACCGGAGACGACGATGACGAAACGGATCGGAACTGCCGCGTCCCTCGCGGACTTCACGCGCCGTGATTTTCTGGCCGTCAGCGCGCTGACGGCGGCGCTGTTCACCGCCGCGCTCCTCCTCTTTCCCGACGGCGCCAAGACTGACGGCAAGGGTCTCGAAGTGACCGCGCACAGCTCGGTTTCAACCAGTTCGCCGATGCTGCGCCGCTGACAGTCGCGAACGAACAGACAAGGGCGGTGCCTCCCACGCCGCAAACCGGAGCCAGAAAATGACCGCAAATCTCCCAGCCGCGCCCAGCCAGGACAGCGCTCCCCGGCAGGCGCTTGCCATGTCCACCATCGCCTTCACCGTCTGCTTCGCGGTGTGGACGATCTTTTCAATCATCGGCGTGCGCATAAAGCAGGAGCTGGGGCTGAACGAGACGGAGTTCGGCCTGCTCGTCGGCACGCCGATCCTCACCGGCTCGCTCGTGCGTATGGTGCTCGGTGTCTGGACCGACCGTTTTGGCGGACGGCTGGTATACACCGCGACCATGCTTGCGGCGGCGGTCGCGACCTTTCTGCTCGCTTTTGCGCACACCTACGGGCAGATGCTGGTCGCCGCACTAGGCGTTGGGCTCGCCGGCGGTTCCTTCGCCGTCGGTGTCGCCTATGTCTCGCGCTTCTTCCCGGCCGGCAAGCAGGGTACGGCGCTTGGCATTTTCGGTGTCGGCAATGTCGGCGCCGCGGTCACCAAGTTCCTGGCACCGTTCGTGCTTCTCTCCTGGGGCTGGCAGTCGGTCGCGCTGATCTGGGCGGCAGCACTCGTCGTCATGGCCGCCGTCTTCTGGTTCACGACTGGCGACGACCCGGTCATCCGCGAGCGCCGCGCCGGCAAGGCAGCGCCCAAGAGAAGCTTCTTGCAGGAATTCGCGCCGCTCAAGAACCTGCAGGTCTGGCGCTTCGCCTTCTATTATTTCTTCGCCTTCGGTGCATTCGTGGCGCTCTCGCTGTGGCTGCCCCGGTACCTGATCGGCGTCTACGGCTTCGGGCTTGCGACCGCCGGCATGATTGGCGCGGCCTATTCAATTCCGGCAAGTATTTTCCGCGCCTATGGCGGCGTGCTTTCCGACCGGATCGGCGCCCGCACCGTGCTCTACTGCACCTTCGCTGTCAGTGCCGTCGCGACTCTCGTTCTGTCTCTCCCCTCGGCAGACTACGTCGTGCGCGGTATCAGCGGGCCGATCGCCTTCCATTTCGAGATCGGCCCGCTCGCCTTCATAGCCGTTGCCTGTGTGCTCGGCTTCTTCATGAGCCTCGGCAAGGCCGCCGTCTACAAGCACATCCCGGCTTACTATCCGCAGAGTGTCGGCGCGGTCGGCGGCGTTGTCGGCATGATTGGCGGGCTCGGCGGCTTTATCCTGCCAATCGCCTTCGGCGTGCTCAACGACCTCACCGGCGTCTGGTCGAGCTGCTTCATGCTGCTCTTCGTCATCGTCGCCACCTGCTTTGCCTGGATGCATTTTTCCATCCGGCGGATGGAGCGCACGGCGTCTGACGAAGCTTCAGGCCTTTCCTACGCGGCTGAGTGAGAGCGGAGTGGATCAGGACATGACCGAGAAACTCGTCATCATCGGCAACGGCATGGCCCCCGGGCGCATGCTGGAGCATCTCCTGGAAAAGGCGCCTGGGCGCTACCAGGTCACCATCTTCAACGCCGAGCCGCGCGTGAACTACGACCGCATCATGCTGTCGCCGGTTCTGTCGGGAGAAAAGGCCTATGAGGAGATCATCATCCATGGCGACGGCTGGTACATCAAGCACGGCATCACCCTCTACAAGGGCCACAAGATCGTCGCCATCGACCGGCAGGCAAAGACCGTCACCTCCGATCATGGCGTGACCGAGCCTTATGACAAACTCGTCATCGCCACCGGCTCGGTGCCGTTTATCATTCCGGTGCCAGGCCATGACCTGCCGGGCGTGCTCACCTATCGCGATCTCGACGACGTCCGGGCGATGATGCTTGCCGCCCAGTCGCGGGCCAAGGCTGTCGTCATCGGCGGCGGCCTGCTCGGCCTGGAAGCGGCTGCGGGTCTGAACGCGCAGGGCATGGACGTCACCGTGCTGCACGTCATGCCGACGCTGATGGAGCGTCAGCTCGATCCGGCCGCCGGATATCTCCTGCAGCGCGCCGTCGAGCAGCGCGGCATCAAGGTCATCACCAAGGCCAACACCCAGGCGATCACCGGCAACGGCAAGGTCGAGCGGGTGGAGCTTGCCGACGGCACAGTCATTCCCGCAACGCTCGTCGTCATGGCGGTGGGCATCAGGCCGAATGCGGCGCTGGCGAAGGAAGCCGGCATTGCGGTCAATCGCGGCATCGTCGTCGACGCCGGCATGCGCAGCAACGATCCCGATATCTACGCAATCGGCGAATGCGCCGAGGTCAACGGCCAGGTCTACGGGCTGGTCGCGCCGCTCTACGAGATGGCGCGCGTCGCCGCCAGCCATCTGGCCGGCAATGAGGCGGCGGCTTTCGTCCACATGGACACGCCGACCAAGCTCAAGGTCACCGGCATCGAGCTGTTCTCGCTCGGCGACTTCGCCGAGGGCGATGACCGCCAGGAGATCGTGCTGCGCGATGCCGCGGCCGGCGTCTACAAGCGCCTGGTACTCAAGGACGACCGCATCATCGGCACCGTGCTCTATGGCGAGACGGCGGACGGCGCCTGGTTCAACGACCTCAAGAAAAAGCAGACCGACATATCCGAGATGCGCGATACGCTCATCTTCGGCCAGTCCTACCAGGGAGGCGCCCCCCTGGACCCTATGGCGGCCGTTGCAGCCTTGCCGGATGATGCGGAAATCTGCGGCTGCAACGGCGTATGTAAGGGAAAGATCACCGGCGCGATCACGGCCAGGGGCCTGACCTCGCTCGACGACGTGCGCGCCCACACCAAGGCGTCGGCCTCCTGCGGCTCCTGCACCGGGCTGGTCGAAAAGCTGATGGTGCTGACCATCGGCGACAAATACAACCCCGCGGCGGTCCAGCCGATGTGCAGCTGCACCGCGCTTGGCCATGACGAGGTCCGCCGGCTGATCAAGGCCAAGGGCTTGAAGACCATTCCCGCCGTCATGCAGGAACTGGAGTGGAAGACCTCCTGCGGCTGCGCCAAATGCCGGCCGGCGCTCAACTATTATCTCGTCTGCGACTGGCCCGACGAATACGCCGACGATTACCAGTCGCGCTTCATCAACGAGCGCGTCCACGCCAATATCCAAAAGGACGGCACCTATTCGGTAGTGCCGCGCATGTGGGGCGGCGTCACCAACGCCGCCGAATTGCGCGCCATCGCCGACGTCGTCGACAAGTTCGAGATCCCGATGGTCAAGGTCACCGGCGGCCAGCGCATCGACATGCTCGGCATCCGCAAGGAAGACCTGCCGGCGGTATGGGCCGATCTCGGCCAGGCTGGCTTCGTCTCCGGCCACGCCTATGCCAAAGGACTGCGCACGGTGAAGACCTGTGTCGGCTCGGACTGGTGCCGCTTCGGCACGCAGGATTCGACCGGCTTGGGCATCCGTATCGAAAAATTCATGTGGGGCTCGTGGACCCCGGCCAAGGTCAAGATGGCGGTGTCGGGCTGTCCGCGAAACTGTGCCGAGGCGACCTGCAAGGATGTCGGCGTGATCTGCGTCGATAGCGGCTACGAGATCCATTTCGCCGGCGCGGCCGGTCTCGACATCAAGGGCACCGAAGTGCTCGGCCAGGTCAAGACCGAGGACGAGGCGCTGGAGCATATCGTGGCGTTGACGCAGATGTATCGCGAGCAGGGCCGCTATCTCGAGCGTATCTACAAATGGGCCAAGCGCGTCGGCATAGCTGAGATCAAGCGTCAGATCATGGACGATGGCGAGAAGCGCAAAGCCTATTTCGACCGCTTCGTCTTTTCGCAGAAATTCGCCCAGGTCGACCCATGGTCGGAACGTGCTTCCGGCAAGGACAAGCATGAATTCCGGCCGATGGCTTCGGTCGGCTTTGCCCAGGCGGCGGAGTAGGCGCGTGTTCCCGAAAAGTGGAATGCGGTTTTCGGACAAGAACACGCGCAAAAGAGGAATAGCCACATGAACTGGGTATCGATAGGCACGCTCTCGGACATTCCGCGTCGCGGCGCGCGCTGCGTCGCCACGCCCGAAGGCAAGATCGCCGTCTTCCGCACGGCCGACGATCAAGTGTTCGCCATCGACGACCATTGCCCGCACAAAGGTGGGCCGCTCAGCCAGGGCATCGTCCATGGCACGGCGGTGACCTGTCCCTTGCACAATTGGGTGATCTCGCTGGAGACAGGCAAGGCGCTCGGCGCGGACGAGGGCGCGGTGCGCACCATTGCGGTGCGGATCGACGGCGAGCGGCTGTTCATTGCGCTGGAAGCGCTGGCCAACCGCGCGGCGTGAACCATGCAGATTGATGAAGCGCGCGAGGTGAGGACCACCTGCCCCTATTGCGGGGTGGGTTGCGGCGTGCTGGCGAAGGTCGCCGCGGACGATGAAATAACCGTTCGCGGCGACCCGGACCACCCGGCGAATTTCGGCCGGCTCTGCTCCAAAGGCTCGGCGCTGGCTGAGACCATCGACCTCGACGGCAGGTTGCTATACCCGGAGATCCACGGTCGCCGCACCGACTGGGACGAAGCGCTCGACCTTGTCGCTTCGACCTTCTCGCAAACCATTGCCGAACACGGCCCCGGTTCGGTCGCCTTTTATGTTTCCGGCCAGTTGCTGACCGAGGACTATTACGTCGCCAACAAGCTGATGAAAGGCTTTATCGGCTCGGCCAATATCGACACCAATTCGCGCCTGTGCATGGCCTCGTCGGTCGCCGGCCACCGCCGCGCCTTTGGCTCGGACACCGTTCCGGGAAATTACGAGGATCTGGAACTTGCCGACCTGATCGTGCTGGTCGGCTCCAATCTCGCCTGGTGCCATCCGGTACTCTACCAGCGCATTGCCGCCGCCCGGGAAAAGCGGCCCGAGATGAAGGTGGTGCTGATCGACCCTCGCCGCACCATGACCTCAGACATCGCCGACATGCATCTGGCGATCGCGCCCGACGGCGACGTCGCTTTGTTCACCGGGCTGCTCGCCTATCTCGGCCAGCACAACGCGCTGGACCGCACCTATATCACGGCGCACACGACCGGCTTCGGGCAAGCGCTTTTCGCCGCCTCGGCGCTCGATCTTGCCGGCATCGCGGCTGCCACGGGTCTCAGTGAGGACGAACTGGCCCGCTTCTACAGCCTGTTTGCCGCGACGGCGAAGACGGTGACCGTCTACAGCCAAGGCGTGAACCAGTCGTCTTCGGGCACCGACAAGGTCAACGCCATCATCAACTGCCATCTGGCCACCGGCCGGATAGGCCAGCCCGGCGCCGGGCCGTTCTCGGTGACCGGCCAGCCCAACGCCATGGGCGGCCGTGAGGTCGGCGGCATGGCCAACATGCTGGCCGCCCACATGGAAATCGAAAACCCCGAGCACCGCGAACGCGTGCAGCGCTTCTGGAATGCCCCAACCACCGCCGAAAAACCCGGCCTGAAAGCGGTCGAGATGTTCCAAGCGGTGGCCGACGGACGCATCAAGGCGCTGTGGATCATGGCTACCAACCCCGTCGATTCGATGCCGGACGCCGATGCCGTCGAGGCGGCGATCAAGGCCTGCCCGTTTCTCGTGGTCTCGGACGTGCTGGCCAAGACCGACACGGTCCGCCACGCCCATGTCCGGCTGCCGGCTACCGCATGGGGCGAAAAGGATGGCACCGTCACCAATTCGGAGCGCCGCATCTCGCGCCAGCGAGCCTTTTTGGCCACGCCCGGCGAGGCAAGAGCCGACTGGTGGATCATCGCTGAAGTCGCCAAGCGGATGGGCTTCGGCGAGGCTTTTTCGCATGTGTCGCCGGCCGACATCTTCGCCGAGCACGCGGCGTTGTCGACATTCGAGAATGACGGGGTACGCGATTTTGATATAGGCGCGTATGGCGATATCGGTGCAGAGGCCTATGAGGATCTTCTGCCGTTCCAATGGCCAGCGCCGGCCTCACCCTCCCCCTTGAGGGGAGGGTCGGCACGCGCGTTGAGCAAAGCGAAACAAGCGGGATGGGGTGGGATCGGTGGTGAAGTCTCGACCTCTCCGGGTCGCCCCACCGAGGTGGAGGCCGTCGCAGATGACCCTCTCTGGCCTGCCGGCCATCTCCCCCTCAAGGGGGGAGATCAGCCTGCTGCTCGGCTGTCGCCAGTCTCCCAGGTTGATGAGTGGGCGCAGCCGGCAAAGCCGCCAATCTCCCCCCTTGAGGGGGAGATGGCCGGCAGGCCAGAGGGGGGTGTTCAGGCTGGACATAGCTCAGCCAGCACCCGCTTCTTCGCCAACGGCAATTTCTACACGCCCGACGGCAAGGCGCGCTTCATTGCCATCCGCCCAGCCGCACAAACCCGCACCAACCCGGACTACCCGCTCGTCCTCAACACCGGGCGCGTCCGCGACCATTGGCACACCATGACGCGGACCGGCAAGAGCCCGCGTCTGTCGCAGCACATGGCCGAACCGTTCGTCGAAATCCACCCGGCGGATGCGCAGCACTATGGTATCGGCGATGCCGACATCGTGCGCGTCTCGACTGCCCATGGCGAGGTGCTGGTCCGCGCCCTGGTGACGGTGCGTCAACGCCAAGGCTCTGTATTCGTACCGATGCACTGGACCGATCAGATCTCCGCCCGCGCGCGTGTCGATGCACTGGTCCCGCCGACGACCGATGCGATTTCAGGTCAGCCGGCCTCGAAGAACGTTGCCGCCCGCATCCAGCGGTTCGCCGCCACTGCCTTCGGCTTCGCCATGCTTGCCGAACGGCCCGCATCGATCGACGCCGATTACTGGAGCCTCGCCCGCTGCCCCGCCGGCTGGCGGCTTGAAATTGCGCTGCAGGACAGCCGTGACTGGACCGGGTTTGCCGCCTCCCTGTTAGGCATGGAAGGCGAGACGCTCGCCTATCACGACATCGCCGGCGGGCACCATCGTTTCGCCCGTTTCGCGGGAACTCGGCTGGTCGGCGCGCTTTATCTTGCGCCTACCCCGGTAGCGGTGTCGCGCGGGTGGGCAGTCGAACAACTTGGTGCTGACCATGCCAATCGGCAGGCGCGGTTGGCGATTGTCGCCGGGCGGCCGGGCGGCAACAGCGTCGACCGCGGTGCCATCGTCTGCGCCTGTTTCGGGGTCGGTGCCAACCAGATCGCGGAAGCGGTACGCGGCGGCTGTACCAGCGTCGCGGCAATCGGCGCCGTCCTTCACGCCGGCACCAATTGCGGCTCTTGCCGCGCCGAGATCAAGACCATTATCGACGGGCGGCGTCTGCAAGCTGCGGAGTGATGCGCCGGGAACTCTGCCGTGCCGCTACATGATGCTTACTAGCAATTTACAAACCATGGGCTACCAACGCTCTGACTTCGATTCGCTCGGAACGGGAGCCTCATGAGCAAAGCCCTGACCTCATTCGCGCTTGCCGCCGCGCTGGCGGCCTTGCTGATGGCGCTCAGCCTGATGGTGGCCAGGCATGGCTATCCCTATGGCGCGATCGGCGCCAAGCGCTTGAGCGACATCGCCGATGCGGGGACGTTCATTCCGCTCGCGGCGATCTATTTTTTCAGCGCACTGCTGATGATGGTTCTGCCGATCAGGCTCGCTGGCATCGTCCTGACACATGCCGCCGATGCGATCTTCTGGACGGTCATCGTGTTGTTTGCGGTCTTCGTTGGATGTCTCGCCGCGAGATTTGCTTTTGGTCAGCGCGATGTGCTCTCCGCACTGCTGAACTGGCGGTTCCTGTTTGTCGCAGCCGTCGTCGGATGCCATCTGTTCATCAACGAGCTGCGCCGCAACATCTTGTTGAGAAGCCTGTTCTTCGTCGTCTTCGCCGCAGCGACACTGGCCTGCCTGTTTTGGTCCTTCACCGTCTGAGCATGTGCGACCCGTCGGGCAGACGGCCTAATTCTTGTCGACCGGCTTCGAACGCATTCGCGAAACGGTCTCACGCTCGGCCCGCTTCGAACGCATCGGCGGCAGGCCGCGGTCGACCAGGTCCATGTCTTCCAGCACCATGTCGCCCATCCGCTTGAAAGCGATGTCGAGCGCACCGGCCCGGTGGGCGGAGCGCAGGAACCCCGGCAATGTGCGGACCGGGTGATCCTGGGCAAGCGGCTCCTCAGGAAAAACATCGCTGGCGGCGACGATATGGCCGCTGCGGACGGCGTCCATCAGTGCCGGGAAATCGACCACGCCGGCTCGGCTGAGCAGGATGAAAGCGGCTCCCTTGCGCATCCTGGCAAACGCCTCGGCACCAAGGAAACCCTGGTTTTCGCTGGTCACCGAAGCGACGACGAAGATGAAATCGCTGTTCGACAGAACGTCGTCGAGAGAGGCCGGCTCGACGCCGTTTTCGATCAGGATCGACGGCGGCAGCCACGGGTCGAAGACTTTTGTCCGCGTGCGAAAGCCTGACAGCAGCCGGTTGAGCGCACGGCCAAGATCGCCGAAGCCGATAATGCCGACATCCGCGCCGGAAAGAAGCCGTGCCGTCCGGTTGCCGTCGCCGCCCCACAGCTCCTTGCCGTGACGAAATGCGAGATCGGCGTCGACGATGCCGCGGGCGAGGTTGAGCGCCATGGCAAGGCCGAGCTCGGCCACCGGTTCGGCAAACACCAGCCCGGTGGTGACGACATGGATGCCGCGCGAAAACAGCGTCTCGTAGGGCATGTTGTTGATGAGGTTGCTCTCGACATTGAAGATGCAGCGCAGCGCCTTCATTCTTTCCAGCGTCTCCGGCGCGATAGGTGGCTGGCCGACGATGTAGCGCGCCTCGGCAAGGATATCGGCCGGCAGCGCCGCCACCGCTTCGGGCGATATTTCGACGATGCGGTATTTCGATCGAAATTTCGCCAGCGCAGCCGGCGTGAAGATCAGGTCGAGCGTGCGCGGTTCGGGTGCGCTGATCACCAGCGGCAAGGCGCTGTCGGACATGATGATTTCCTCCCGTGCGATCCGCGTCGCACCACACTAGAATCGTCTTCCCCGCCCCGACACCTATCACATGCCTGTCGAGGAGGAGAAGTTTGCCTGCCTTCGGCCTTGCGGTGCGGCGGTCGGTGGTCCAGATAGACGGCGATCGAAGGACGACAAGGAAGACAGCGACATGATCCCGTTTCGAAAGAACCTCATCGATGGAGAGTGGGTAGGCGATGCCGGCTCCCGTAACATCAACCCGTCCAATCTCGACGACGTGGTCGGCGAATATGCATCGGGAGGCGCCGAGCACGCCCGGCAGGCCATCGCGGCGGCGAAAGCGGCATTTCCGGCATGGTCTCGATCGGGCCTGCTGGCACGCCATGCGGTGCTGAGGAAGGCGTCGGACGAGATCACCGCGCGGAAAGATGAAATAGGCCGGGCGTTGGCGCGCGAAGAAGGCAAGACGCTGGTCGAGGGCATCGGCGAGACTGTGCGGGCCGCCCAGATATTCGATTTTTTCGCCGGCGAGGCGTTGCGCCTGTCGGGCGAGCTGGTGCCGAGCGTGCGGCCCGGCGTCGGCGTCGAGATCACCCGCGAAGCGGTCGGCGTCGTCGGCATCATCACGCCGTGGAATTTCCCGATCGCCATTCCGGCTTGGAAAATCGCTCCGGCGCTGGCCTACGGCAACACCATCGTCTTCAAGCCGGCGGAACTCGTTCCGGAGAGCGCCTGGACCATTGTCGACATCCTGCACCGCGCCGGGCTGCCCAAGGGTGTGCTCAACCTGGTGATGGGCAAAGGTTCGGTGGTCGGCCAGGCGATGCTCGACAGTCCTGACCTCAACGCCATCACCTTCACCGGCTCGGTCGGCACCGGCAAGCGCGTCGCCGCCGCCAGCGTCGAGCACATGCGCAAGTTCCAGCTCGAAATGGGCGGCAAGAACCCGCTTGTGGTGCTCGACGATGCCGACCTTGCCGTCGCCGTCGACTGCGCCATCAACGGTGCCTACTTCTCGACCGGCCAGCGCTGCACGGCGTCGTCCCGCCTGGTGGTGACGGACGGCATCCACGACCGCTTCGTCGAGGCGCTCAAGGACCGCATGGCCAAGTTGGTCGTCGGCGACGCTCTCGATGCCAAGACGCAGATCGGGCCGGTTGTCGACCAGAGCCAGCTCAAACAGGACGAGGACTATATCGCCATCGGACGTCAGGAAGGTGCCAATCTCGCCTTCGGCGGCGAGCGGCTCGATCGCGAAACCCGCGGCTTCTATTTGCAGCCTGCGCTGTTCACCGAAACCACCAACGCCATGCGCATCTCGCGCGAGGAGATTTTCGGCCCGGTCGCCAACGTCATCCGCGTCAAGGATTATGACGAGGCGCTGGCGGTGGCCAACGACACGCCGTTCGGGCTGACGTCCGGCATCTGCACCTCGAGCCTCAAGCATGCCACGCACTTCAAGCGCAATTCGGAAGCCGGCATGGTCATGGTCAATCTGCCGACGGCCGGCGTCGACTTCCACGTGCCTTTCGGCGGGCGCAAGGGATCGAGCTACGGCCCGCGCGAGCAGGGCCGCTATGCCGCAGAGTTCTACACCACGGTGAAGACCGCTTACACGTTTGCCGGCTAAGAAAAGGCGGCAGACCAGCCAGGCAGCGAGCAAGTCGATGGCATCTGAGAATACGGACCTGACCTGGCTCAATCCGCCGCCGCACCACGCCTTCGGCAACAATACGGTGCATGTACGGACCGGTGAGGAGACCGACTTCTGGCGCGAGACGTTCTACGGCTTCTGGCGCGACAATGGCCATTTCCTCTATCGTGAGGTCGAGGGCGATTTCAGCGCCGAAGTCACCGTCAAGGGGCACTATGAGGTGCTTTACGATCAGGCCGGGCTTATGGTCCGCCTGAGCGAGACGCACTGGATCAAGGCCGGCATCGAATACACCGACGGGCTGATGTATTTTTCCGTCGTCGTCACCAACGATGCCTCCGACTGGTCGCTGGCCAGCATTCCGGCCGATCCGGACGGGGTCAGGATCCGCATGACCCGCCATGCCGAGACGATCCGCGTCCAGTATCGCGACCCATCTGACAAGCACTGGAAACCGGTGCGGCTTGCCTATTTCCCCCCGTCGAAAACGGTCGATGTCGGCATGATGTGCTGTTCGCCGCAGCGCGAGGGCTTCGAAGTGACATTCAGCGACTTTTCGATCGGCCCGCCGATCTCGCGGGAGCTTCACGACTGAGGCGCCGCGATCCGGTCGGGCGGTTTGCGTCCGGCCCCGCCTCAGTAGGTCGCCCGGCCGCCGGAGACGTCGAAGACGGCCGCCGTTGTGAACGAGCATTCCTCGGACGCGATCCAGCAGATCAGCGCCGCCACCTCCTCGACCTCGCCGAACCGCGCCATCGGTATTTTGGACAGCATGAAGTCGATGTGTTGCTGGCTCATCTGCTGGAAGATCGCGGTGCGCACGGCCGCCGGCGTGACGCAGTTCACCGTTACTTTGGTCTTGGCCAGTTCCTTGCCGAGCGATTTGGTCATGCCGATCACCGCCGCCTTGGAGGTGCTGTAGGCCGAGGCGTTCGGGTTACCTTCCTTGCCGGCAATCGAGGCGATGTTGATGATCCTGCCGTAATTGCGTTCGAGCATATGCGGGACCAGCGCCTTGTTGCAGAAGAAGACGCCGTTGATGTTGATGTCGGTGACCCGGCGCCAATCCTCCACCGAATACTCCCAGGTCGTCATGTTCGGCCCGGTGATGGCAGCACTGGTGACAAGGACATCGACCGCGCCAAGCGCTTCGATCGTCTCTCCGGCGGCGGCTTCGACCGCTATGGGGTCGGCGACGTCTAAGGTGACGCTGTGCAGGCCTGGAACAATGGCCTTGGCCTGCTCGATCTGGGCGGCATCGCGATCCCAGACCGAAACACGCCCGCCTTCGCCAGTGATCCTTTGCGCGACGGCCAGGCCGATGCCTGAGGCGCCGCCGGTGATAACAGCAGATCGTCCGGCAAATCGTCCCGCGAAACTCATCGGCATGTGGTCTTCCTCCCAATTGGCGGCGAATGTGAAGTCAACGGCGGACAAGTTCAAGCGCGGACTTGCAACCTCAGAACAGCTTATGATGGGCCAGCACCGGTCAATTGTACGGCACTGCCTTCTGGCCAAATCGTCTCGCCCGGTATGGAGAGAACGGCTGGAACGACGCGCCCGGTTGGCATCCGGGTGACAGGCGGCGCCGGATGGGTTATATTGCACTGCACAATGCGAGCGCCTGCAGGCGAGGCTCCCATCGATCCGACGAATCGGCCCACGAGCGGCCCATGAAATCGGCATTGAGCTGCAAGGACGGAAAACCGCTATCGAGATGAAGATTCCAAAATCTCTGTTGATCGATCCGGACAAGAACACGGTCTATGGCAGCTTTGCCGTTGCCGTCTCGATCTGGGTGTTTTCCTACTCGACCATTTTCGGCCAGGCCATGATCCTGGCCTACTATGCAGTCTGGCTACCGCTCATCCTGGTCGACTACCGCAAGATATTAAGGCACGCTTCCAGCGCCTGGCTTCCGCTGGCCTTTGCAACCTATGTCTGCTTCTCGGTGTTCTGGTCGGCGGCTCCCGGCACCACGGCAAGAACGGCCGTCCAATATTGCTCCCATATCGCCTGCGCCTACATTGCCGCGCGCACCGTCAGCGTCCGGACCTTGACCATAGGCGCCCTGATCGGGATTTTCGTCGTCCTGCTCTACTCGCTCAAGGTCGCGAGCTATTCCTACGACGTTCTCGATGGGACGTATAATTTCGTCGGCGCGTTCAGCTCCAAGAACCAGATCGGCTTTGTCGCATCGCTTGGCATCTATTTCTGCGTTGTCTACCTGGCCTTTCTCAGGCGCGGCCGGATAAGCTGTTTGTTGATCGTACCGATTGTCCTTCTATCGGGCTATCTGCTGGTGGTGTCGCATTCCGCCACTTCGATGGCATCTACCCCCGCGGTTCTCGCTCTGGTCGCCCTGCTTTCCATCGGCAAGCTGCTTTCGCTCCGCCATCGCCGGGTAATTTTCATAATCGGTGCGGGCGGGCTGGTCGCCTGCACCGTGATTGCGCTGAATCTCGGGCTGATGGACTTTGTCCTTGGCCTTTTCGGCAAGGATTCGACGCTCACCGGACGAACCTACCTCTGGCAACAGGGCTGGAATGCCGCGCAGCAATCGCCCATCCTCGGCGTCGGCTACGCGGCTTATTGGGTGCAGGGCTTCTCCGAGGCCGAGCGGCTGTGGAACGAATTCTATATCGCCGCGCGAAGCGGCTTCCACTTCCACAACACCTACATCGAGACCTTGGTGGAACTCGGCTTCGTCGGCGCGACACTGCTTTCGCTGATCATCCTGCGCACGCTCTGGGGTCACGTCTCGGCGCTGATATTCAGGACATGGCAAGCCGACTCCGTGATTCTTGCCGGCGTCATGGTGCTTCTGTTCATCCGATCCTTCGTCGAGGTCGAGACCCTCAATCCCTACATCATGGGATCGTTCCTGCTGTACTACAGCTACTTCAAGCTGGTGAGGGTGCCGGCCGTCGCTCCTTCCCGGTGGAGCGCCGTGAACCATCTCGAGGAACCGGACGCCGTGCGAGGCTAGAGCGGGCGGATCCAGGCGGTTCGTTGCCCGAAGGCCGCCTTGTTTTCTGATCCATAAGATCCCAAACGCAAAAACCCCGCAGACCGCTGCCTGCGGGGTTGGTGCTTTGCTCCGGTGGAAAGAAGCTACTGGATGGCCATGGGCGCCGGTTTGACCTTGATCACGTCCCCTGGCAGCACCGGCGTGTCTTCATCGGCGGTGATTTCGCTGGTCTTGCCGTCGACCACCCGCACCAGGGAAAATGACAAGGCCGCTGGTTCGTTGTTGCCGTAGAATTGCGGCATGGGGCTGCCCGACAAGGCTTCGGACATCAAGGCCTTTTCCATATTCAGCTTCAGCGTCGCCTCGTTGAGATCGGCTTCCGTCTGTTGCCGGTCGGTCGCGAGGCTGGAGTTCTGGGTGTTCTCGAGATCGATGGCGTCCTGGGTGGCCTTGCTGATCGACTGCTTGGCCGTGAGAATCGCCGTTTCGTAATCCAGGATCTGGCCCTCGAGGTCGGCGATGGTTTGCTGCGAGTTCAAAACCCGCGTGTTGACGACCAGGCCCTTTTGCGCCAGCGAGCCGATGCCGTTGAGCTGCTCCTTCGCCAGATCAACCTGCTTCTGCTGGTTGACGATCTTTTTCTGCAGCGAATCGATCTCGCTCTGCAGCAGCGCCTTCAAATCGTCGAGCGCCTGCAAGCGCAGCTTGAGTTTCTTCTGGTCGGCCGCCAGGATCGCCGTCTCATCGGCAACGATGCTGGGCAGCTTCGGATCGTCGGCCACCTCTTTCGGCACCGCGAATGTCGGCTTGTCCGCCAGTTCCGCTTCGATGCGGGCGCGCTTGACGGTCAGCCTGACCAATTGGTCTTGTAGTACGTCGAAATTGCCCTTGGCATTGATCAGGTCGCGGTCGTAGCGCTGTCCGCTCTCCGGGTTCCGCCGGGCTCCGCCGGCAATGCTCATCGCTTTCAGCACGGACAACCCAGGCACACAAGGATACTGGCCGGGCGATTGCACCTCGCCAGAGATGTAGAATGGCCGGTACTGCGCCATTTCGACGGAAGCCTCCGGCTTGTCGGCCAGAGCGAGCTTGCGCTGCAGCGCCTCGCCGAGCGATGCCGCGATCTCCGAAGTCGTCTTGCCGGATGCGGGCATCTCGCCGACGAAGGGAACCGACAAGGTTCCAGCGGGGCCGACCGTGTATTCTCCATTGATGGCCGACCAGTCACGGAACGTGCCTTCGACGGTCTGCCATTCCGCCACGCGGATGGTCAGCTTGTCCTGTGCTCCAAGCCGATAGTCGTCGGCGAAGGCAAACTGTGGCAAGGCTAGCGACAGGGTCAGGCCGGTCGCCATTGTAAGGCAAGTCGTCAAAAGCCGTACTCGCCGCATGCGTCTGGAGAGAATGCCGGTGCAAAAGATATCGATTATATCTGCTTTCAACTGAGCGTTTCCGATCTGGTTTGCCCCGCCCGATGAGCTGCCGATGCCTGAGTTAGGGGCCTGAGTTCCGGGCCCGAATTCTGGACAGCCGCTCCTCGATGCACGGCCAGCAAGCGGCCGTCAGTAGCAGCCTCGCGACATCCAGACCGCAGGTACGGTCTTGATGATGATGCGAATGTCTTCGAACATCGACCAGTTCTCGACATAGTGCCTGTCGAATGCGACGCGGCTGTCATACGAAACATCGTTGCGTCCGCTGACCTGCCAGAGCCCGGTGAGGCCGGGGCGCGATTTCAGGTAATAGACGGCCGAATTGCCATATATCTCCAGCTCATCGCGCACCACGGGACGAGGCCCGACCAGGCTCATATCCCCCTGCAGGATGTTGATGATCTGCGGCAACTCATCGAGGCTGAGCTTCCTCAGCACCGCTCCGACGCGCGTGATCCGCGGGTCGTTCTTCAACTTGCGGGTCGCTATCCATTCGGCGTTGGCCTCCGGATTCGCGGCGAGATAGGCAGCAAGCACCCGCTCGCCGTCTGCAACCATGGTGCGGAACTTGAGGCACGGAAAAATCCGTCCTCCGCGGCCGATTCGGCTGTGACCATAGAAAATCGGCCCGCCATCGGAAAACCTGACAAGCAGCGCTATCATTACGAACAGCGGGCTGAGAGTGACCAGGCCGATCAGCGAACCGACAATATCGAAGCTGCGTTTGAGCAGGCCGCCAATCGGCGGCGGAAAATCGACGCCGGCCTGCGAAAAATCCGCATCGGCCGGCTTGGCTACGTCCCTCATGCGTAAACTCCATACGTTGAACGGATGGTTTACCGCACGATACCAAAAAAATGTTGCAGCGCAACACACAATTTCTCAGACGGCTGTAATAGTCGCGTCATGAACTGACTAAATAATAAACTCGTCCTGCACAAAATTTCCCATTTATGTCGCAAAAGAGACAGATTATGGGCAATTTTGGAAAAGCTAGTCCAATTTTTGGGCTGATTTTAGGCGAATCGCTCTTTATACCCTCCTGTGGAGCTTTGCCGTCATTTAGAATTTCAAGATAATGACTGATGTTATGATAAAATACTATTCAATATTATGAATCATACTGGAGCGAGTCGATATCCGGCAATCAGTGGTGATGCCGACGTGTGCGTTGCACCATGGCGGAGTCGATCCCGAGGATTCGTTTAAAATTTATTCCGCAGCTGCCCTTGCCGCCTATTGCGCGGCTCAATAGAGTTGCAAATTGTTTCTGTCGGACTATGGACAGATTGGGCTAGGCCGGAAGCAACCGGCCAGAAGCGGGCAACCTAAATAAGCTCGCAGAGTTTAAGGGAGGTGCTCGGGGTGGGCTTGTCGACATTTTTTCCCGAGCCGGTTGATGGGCTATCGGGTATGTCACTGCCAAAGTTCATTATCGGAATGTGTTTTGCGCTGGCGATCGTGATCGTCTGGTCCTATTTGGGCGGCGCCTCGCTCGGTACGACGCTGTTTCGTGTCATCGGCTGCGCTATAGTCATCCAACTGGGTTATTTTCTGCTGGTCTTTGCCATGGTTGCCAGAAATGCCCCGACCCCGGCCGACAAAATCCGCGACGCTGAACGAAAGCTGAGTTCGAACGAAGCGGCCGAAGGCGAGAAACTCAGCGCCAGGAGAGGCCTTCACTGATTTCGGGCCTGGTCGCGGTCTGCGATGTCCATGTGACCTGTGGTTAAGCTCGCCGGTCCTCTGACGAATTGCTCGCCTCAAACGACACCGGCAGTCGGCATTCCTGCTCTTTCAATTCCTTGACACTGCGGGCCTCGACGCGCTCGCTCCGCCCCGCCGCCGTCCGGTCGGCGAGGATCAGCAACTGGTTTCTGCCAGTCGAGCGCTCTGATGGAGCGTGTAGGAACGGCTCTGCCAAGCGGCGCATTTCTGGAGCCATCCCGATTGAGGCTCGCCGCCTGCCCAACCGGGCCATGACACCCAGCAAAATGAAAAACTGGACGGCGCCGATGATTTTGGCGATGCTTGCTTCGCACTTGCAGCATAGGCGTTTGGGCCGATGCATTTCAGAATGGGCGGTGGGGCATTGAGCGGACGGGGCGAGGAAATCCGCAACGACTTCTGCAATCGAGAGGCATGTTCATGACATCATTCCAGGTCTGCGTGATCATCGCCGCCCGCAATGCGGCGCGGACAATCCCGGCTGCCATTGCATCGGCATTACGCGAGCCTGAGGTTGCGGAAGTTGTCGTCGTCGACGACGCGTCTACCGACGATACCGCGAAAGTCGCCCACGCGGCCGGCGACGGCACGGGCCGCCTTTCCGTCATCCGCTTCGACGTCAATCGCGGCCCATCGTTTGCACGCAACGCCGCGATAGCCGGTTCCAGGTCGCCGTTCATCAGCATTCTGGACGCTGATGATTTCTTTTTCGAAGGCAGGTTTCACAGACTGTTCGCCAGCACCGATTGGGATTTCGCCGCAGACAACATCATGCTTGTCAGGGATGACGCGGCAACCGACGTTTCGAAAATCGTTGCTCCACCGTTCTCGCCCGAGCCGGAATTCCTCGATTTCGAGGGTTTCATCGACGCCAACATCTCCAGGCGCCGTGTGCAACGCGGGGAACTGGGCTTCCTCAAGCCGGTGATCAGCCGCGCCTTTCTCGATCGGCATGGGCTGCGCTACGACGAGAAGCTGCGCCTGGGTGAAGACTATGAACTCTATGCGCGCGCGGTTGCCCATGGCGCGCGCTTCAAGGTCATCAAATCCTGTGGCTACGGCGCGATCGTGCGCGCCGATTCGCTGAGCGGACGGCACAAGACCCAGGACCTGAAGCATCTGGCCGATGCCGACCTGGCGCTGCTTGCGATCGACAGTTTGCCGGAGGCATCGAAGGCTGCGCTGAGAAGGCACGAGCGGCACATCCGCGACAAATACCGGTTGCGGAAGTTTTTAGACGTGAAGGCTGAGCGTGGGCTGGCGCCGGCCGCGGCCTACGCCTTGGCCGGCTCGTCCAACCTCACAGCCGTCGTCCGCGGCGTCGCCTCCGATAAGCTGGATGCGCTGTTTCGCCGCGCCGGCCTCGCCGCGAAGCGTCAGCATGTGCCGCCGCTGCGCTTCCTCATGGCCGGAACCAGCACGGCCAGCGAAAGCTAGGCCCGTCAACGTGCGACGGCGGTAGCTACTCCCTTACCCTTCGGTCGGCTCGGACCGTTTCAACGAGATTCATGAGTTTACGATCTAGGTGGTTGCCTATCCGCGCAGGGAATGGCAATCTATGTTGCGGTGCAGCAATTTTGGACGGCCAACCGAACTGGCCCGAGACATACCCTGTCGGAGGAGCTGGACGATGCAAGAAATGTCTGTTGAATGTGGACGCGCACTAAGGCCGTTCACCAGCTCGACGATGATGGGGCGCTGACTGCATGGCCTCGATCTTTCGCTTCCGATCGAGAGATCCGGCGCGCGACACGCAGACCGACACCTCGCGCCTCGATCGGTTGGCAAAGCTGCTGGACCAGATCTCGGCCGAAGTCGAGGCGGAGAAGAGCGGCCTTGAGAACCGCTACAGGACGACGGCTACCAATGCCGCCTTTCTGGTCGAGGCCATGGAGAACGGAGCGGTCTCCTCTCGCAGGTCTTCCGAAGTCGGCGAACTGACCAGGTCGATTCTGAATTGCGAGCGGCGCATCGCAGCGCTGTCGCGCCAGATGCAGATGATGAAGGATCTCCGTCATTCGCTGGATGAAATCTTCGACGAGAAGCGGCAGAACGGTCCCGACATAAGGACCGATGTTGTGAAGCCCGCCGATTCCGGCACAGGCTGAGCGAACACCCCGGGTCGGCGCAATGGTTTTAGGCACAACACGGAGCTTGGGAGCGACAGAGGTCAAGATCAGGTTGTTTCGTCACGGTTCGAACGATCGCTTTGGGGGCGCACAGCACAAGGTGAGTTTGATATGAATACAGATCCTAAAAGCACGTCCGCCCCGGCAACCCGCGGCACCCCGTTCACGCGCCCGATCCCAGGCAAGCTGCAGCGGCTCCTTTCAGACGGCGCGTTTCTGCTGGTCGTTCTCGGCAGCATGGTTGCGGGCCTGGTCCCCGTGCGCGCCCAGGATCTCCCAACCGCGCCGTCCTTTGTCGATGATTTCACCAGCCTCAGTCGCGCGCGCTGGTACATTTCCGACGGCTGGACGAACGGCAAGCATCAAAACTGTACCTGGTCCAAAAGCCTGATCGGGCTTTCCAACGGCATGCTGACGCTTGGTTTGGAGAAGCGCAAGCTGAAGGATCGCGAATTCGCCTGCGCCGAGATCCAGACCAAGCAGCGCTTCGGCTACGGCACTTATGAGGCGCGGATGAAGACCGACACGGGCTCCGGCGTCAACGCGGCATTCTTCAGCTTCGTCGGCGATGCCGACAAGCAGCCGCATGATGAAATCGACTTCGAGGTGCTGACCAAGGACACGTCCAAGGTTCAGGTCAACGCCTACATAGCCGGCAAAGGCAAGAACGAGAAACTGGTCGACGTCGCTGGCGGCACCGACAAGGCCTTCAACGACTACGCCTTCGTCTGGGAAAAGGACCGGCTGCGCTGGTACGTCAACGGCAAGCTTGTCCACGAGATCACCGATCCGGCGAAGCTGCCCACCCATTCGCAAAGGATCTATTTCAGCCTGTGGGGCAGCGATACGATGAAGGGCTGGATGGGGCCGTTCTCCGATCCCGGCCGCAAGCTCACCATGCAGGTGGATCGCGTTGCATTCACCGCACTTGGCCAGCCCTGCCAATTCCCCGAATCGCTGGCATGCAACACAAACTAGAGGCGCATCTGAACCGGCCGGCCCGAAGGTGGTCGGAAACCCGAAGCTCGAAAAGGCCCGAAACCTTGAACAGGAATGAAACCGAATGAATTTGACTGTCTTTGGAATCGGCTATGTCGGTCTTGTACAGGCGGCGGTGCTTGCCGAAGTCGGCCATCAGGTGGTCTGCGTCGACATCGATGCAAAAAAGGTCGAGCGGCTCAACCAGGGTCATGTCCCGATCTTCGAGCCTGGGCTCGAAAACATGGTCAAGGAGAACCATGCCGCCGGCCGCATCAAGTTCACCACCGACGCCGCCGCGGCGATCAAGCATGGCCAGATCCAGATGATCGCCGTCGGCACGCCGCCGGGCGAGGATGGTTCGGCCGACCTCAAATATGTGCTGGCCGTCGCCGAGGCCATCGGTCGTGAGATGGACGAGCCCAAGATCGTCGTCGGCAAGTCGACCGTGCCCGTCGGCACCTGCGAAAGGATAAAGGCCAGGATCGCCGCAACGCTGAAGGCGCGCGGGCGCGAGGATCTGGCTTTCGACGTCGCCTCCAATCCGGAATTCCTCAAGGAAGGGTCCGCTGTGAGCGACTGCATGAAGCCCGACCGGATCATCGTCGGCACCAGCAACGAGGACACCGAGGCGGTGATGCGCGAACTCTACGCGCCGTTCAACCGCAACCACGAAAAGATGATCGTCATGGATGTGCGCAGTGCCGAGTTCACCAAATACGCGGCCAATTGCATGCTGGCGACCAAGATCAGCTTCATGAATGAAATGGCCAACCTGGCCGAGCAACTGGGCGCCGACATCGAGGAAGTCCGCAAGGGCATCGGCAGCGACCCGCGGATCGGCTACCACTTCATCTATCCGGGCCTCGGCTATGGCGGCTCGTGCTTCCCGAAGGATGTGCGTGCCCTGATCAAGACCGCCGAGGCCGTCAAGTTCGACGCCAAGCTGCTGCGTGCCGTCGAGGAGCGCAACAACCAGCAGAAGTCGGTCCTGTTCGAGAAGGTGGACCGCTATTTCAAGGGCAATCTCAAAGGCAAGACATTTGCGCTATGGGGCTTGGCCTTCAAACCCAATACCGACGACATGCGCGAGGCCCCGGCCCGCACGCTGATGGAAGCGCTCTGGGCCGCCGGTGCCAATGTCCAGGCCTACGATCCCGAGGCGATGCAGGAATGCCAGGCGATCTACGGGCTGCGCGACGACCTGCAACTGTGCGGCACCAAGGAGGCCGCGCTGCGAGGCGCCGATGCGCTCTTGATCGTGACCGAGTGGAAAAGCTTCAGCGCGCCGTCTTTCGATGCGCTGAAGAACGCGCTGACCACGCCCGTTATCTTCGACGGACGCAATCTCTACGACCCCAAGGTCATCGCCCGCCACGGCATCGAATACCACAGCATCGGCAGGATGGCGGCGTGACGCTAGGGCGGTCCAGCAAGGAGCCAGGTCCATGAAAGTTCTGTTTGCGGGCGGCAACGGCTACACGCCGCAGTTCAGCGGTGGCGTTCAGTCGAGCACGCATCATCTGGTCGAGCAGCTGCGCGAGCACGGTCATGACGCCTCGGTTCTGGCGGCGCTGTTCGGTGACGGCATATTCGGCTTCAAGGCGCGCGCCAAGATGAAGCTGCTTCGGCAGCGAGCGGTCATCGACAGCTATCCCGGCTATCCGGTCGTGCGGGCATGGTTTCCCTGGGAGGCGGCGCGCTTCGCGGTCGAACGGCTCGATCCCGATGTCGCCGTCGTGCAGTGCCACAAATCGGTGCCGATCGGAAAGGCGCTGCAGGCGCTCGGAATACCGCTGGTGGTCTATCTGCGGAACGTCGAATTCCACGAATTGGCCGGCGACCTGCGCGAATTGCATTCGGCGCTTTATATCGCCAATTCCGAATTCACTGCGCGCACCTACAAGGAAAGGTTCGGCATCGACTCGACCGTGATCCCGCCGACCATCAATCCCGGGCTCTACAGCACGCCGACCACCGGTGAATTCGTCACGCTGATCAATCCTTACAACGAAAAAGGGTTCGAACTCGCCGTGCGCATCGCCGGCCAATGCCCCGAAATTCCGTTCCTGTTCGTCGAAAGCTGGAAGCTCGACGACGACCATCGGGCGCAGATCGAACAGATCATCGCCCCGCTGCGCAACGTCAGGCTGGAAAGCCGCACCAGCGACATGAAGACCGTCTATGGCCGCACCAAGATTCTGCTGGCGCCCAGCAAATGGGAAGAGGCCTGGGGGCGGGTGGCATCCGAGGCCCATTGCAGCGGCATTCCAGTCGTCGGGTCCCGTCGCGGCGGCCTGCCGGAGGCGATTGGCGCCGGCGGCGTGGTGCTCGACTATGACGCACCGCTCGACGACTGGGTCGCCGCGGTCAGGCGACTATGGAGCGACAAGGCCGAGTACGATCGGCTGTCGGCGGCGGCGCAGCTGTTTTCGGAGCGGCCGCAAATGAACCCCGACAGCCAGTTCGCGACCTTCCTCCGCGTTCTCGACAACGCCAGGCAAGGCGCGCTGGAGCGTGCCGCCTGATGCATTTCGTCCAAAACCATGCACGTTGCCCAAAAGCCGGCTCTCGCGCCTGACCGGGGTGGGAGCTGCCTTGGGACAAAGACACGCACAACACCAGACGCTTGAGGCGCCTCGCACGGTGGCGACGGGCGTCATCCCTCATCCGCGCGAGCAGATCGCCGACCGGCCTCGAAAGATCGTCCATTCGATGAAGATTTGCTTCGTAGTTGATAAGTTCCCCTCTTTGTCGGAGACCTTCGTCCTCGACCAGATAGAAGGGTGCCTCGAGCGCGGCATGCAAGTCGGCGTCGTCTGCAACGAGACGTCCTTCGGCAAGGACAGCAACATCGACGATCGCCGCTGGCAGGCTCTCCCTGGCAAGGTCGTCTGCTGGTGGGGCGGGCTGGGGCGCTTTCGCCCGACGCTCAGGAGATGGTCGGGCAGGTTCTGGGATAAGCTCTCGACCGCTGTCGACATCGCTTTTGCGCGCAAATTGCAGAACGCCGATGTGATCGTCGCGCATTTCGGCAATAACGGCATGCGCGTCGCCCGCGCCATGAAACGAGGCCGGATTTCCGCTCCGCTGGTGACCATATTCCACGGCCGCGATGTCGGCGAACCGCTGCATGACAACACGCTCACGCGCTACAAGGTTGTCTTCGACAAGGGCGTTCTCCAGCTCCCGGTGAACGCGTTTTTCCGCGATGCCCTGATCGGCGTCGGAGCACCCCCGGCGCAAGTCATGGTTCACCATATGGGCGTGCGGCCCGGTGAGATCGGCTACCATTGGCGTTCCTGGGACCGGGACACGCTGTCCTTCATCTCGGTCTGCCGGCTGACCGAAAAGAAGGGCATCGAATTCGCCCTTCGCGCGCTCGCCAGCCTGCCGCGGCGCGACTGGGTCTATTCGGTGATTGGCGGCGGCGAATTGCTGGAAGAGTTGAAGAAGCTCGCCGCAAATCTCGGCGTTGCCGACCGGGTGACTTTCCTCGGGCCGCGTCCGCACGCCGAGGTCAAGCAGCGCCTGCGCAATGCCCACGTATTCCTGCTGCCTAGCGTTGCCGCGCGAGACGGCGATCTCGAGGGTATTCCGGTGGCGCTTATGGAGGCTATGGCCGCCGGGCTGATCGTCGTCAGCACCTATCACTCGGGCATTCCCGAACTGATCGAGGATCAGGAGACAGGCTTCCTCGCACCGGAGCGAGACGTTGCGGCGTTGGCCCGCAAGCTTGTCTGGGTGGCCGAGAACCCGGACAAATGCGAGCGCATCGCACGTGCGGCGCGCCGCAAGATCGAGCAGGATTTCAACGCGGACGTACTCAACGAACGTTTTGCGCAGATCGTTGCTCAACTGGCCGAAGCCAGGCAGCCGGCATGAACGCCAACCCGCCCCCCCAGTTCGGTCGCGTCGCCCTGCGCGGCGGCGTGGTGACGATCGGCGCGCAAGGCTTCAAGATGGCGATCCAGTTTCTCTCCGTCATCGTGCTTGCGCGTCTGCTCGTGCCCGAGGATTTCGGCCTGGTGGCTTCCGTCGGGCCGATCGTGGCCTTTGTCGGGCTGCTTCAAAACCTTGGCCTGCAGCAGGCCGTGGTCCAGCGCAAGGACATCAGTACCGAGCAGCTCAACCAGGTATTCTGGATCAGTGCGCTGGTGGGGCTGGGCAGTGCCGTGGTGGTTGCATGCCTGGCGCCCGCCATCGCTGCCTTCTATGGCGATCAACGCATGGTCGGGATCACCATCGGCTCTGCCTTGCCGCTGCTGCTTGGCAGCCTCGCCGCGGTGCCGCTGGCGCTGATGAACCGTCACTTGCGCTTTGGCCAGCTCGCGCTGAACGACGTGATAACCGCTGCTGCCGGACTTGCGACTACCGCAATCGCCGCCTATGCGGGGCTGGGCTACTGGTCGCTGGTCATCGGCCCTGCGGTATCGGCCGTTGTCGCGCTGGCCGCGGCATGGCAGGTGGCGCGCTGGACGCCGTCGCGGCCGGACCTGAAGGTCGATACCGACATATTGTCTTTCGGCGCCAATCTGACCGGCTTCAATCTGGCCAACTTCTTCTCGCGCAATCTCGACAACATCCTGATCGGAAAATATTCGGGCGCGATCGAGCTCGGCTATTATGACCGCGCCTACAAGCTCCTGCTGTTTCCGCTGCAGAACATCAACCAGCCGCTGACACGCGTGATGGTGCCGCTGCTGAGCCGCATCCATGAGGACAAGGCGCGGTTTCGCGACATCTATGTGCGAACCAATTGGATGCTGGCGGCCATCACTATGCCCGGCATCGCGGCGCTGACGCTGACGTCGGACCAGGTCGTCGGGCTTCTCTTCGGCGAGCGCTGGACGGCGGTGGCGCCGATCTTCGCCTGGCTGGGCATCGCCAGCCTAATCCAGTCCGTCTCGAGCACCACCGGCTGGATCTTCATCTGCCAGGGCAAGACCAAGACCATGTTCCACTGGGGCATCTACTCGTCGCTGACGACGGTCGCCGCCTTCATCATCGGCCTGCATTGGGGCGCCGTCGGTGTCGCGGCGGCCTACGCGATCAGCGGTTATATGCTGCGCGTCCCGGTACTTGCCGTTCTTGTCCACCGGGTCGGCCCGGTGACCGCAGCCGACTTCCTGGTCATGCAGGGACTTTTCATCGCGTCGTCGCTGCTTGCCTGGTCCGTGTACCGCGAGTTGCCGGCATCGCTGACCGGCCAGTCAGACCTGCTCGCGGTGGTCCTGGCGGTTGCCCTCAATTATTCGATCGGCCTGGTCCTCATGCTTGCCCTTCGCCAGTCGCGCACCGCCCTGTTCACCACGCTTTCCAGCGCCATGCGCAACGCCCGCTAGGCCGGCAATCACCGGCCTCAAAAGCTCACCTGCCGACATCGCCGACGCATGCTCCTCAAGCACTGCCTGAAGGCTCGTCCTGCGATAGAGATCGAGATTGGCGGTAAGTCTGCCGAGCTTCTCGCTCGCTTCCTCGGGCGTCACCGTGTCGATGTCGAGCAGCAGGTCGGCGACGCCGATCCGCTTGGCAAGTTCCTTGGTCTTGAATTCATAGGCGATCGGCAGCACCGGCGTGCCGACGCAGAGCGACATGATCATCATGTGCATGCGCGTTGCGACAACGAAGTCGAAGCCTTTCACCAGTGCCATCAGTTGCTCCGGCGTGTGGAACGAAGCGTCCACGCTGACATGCTTGGCGATCTCCGAATCGAGTTCGGCAACGATAGCCCGCGCCGTCTTGGAATCATCATGGGCGTATTCCGGCACGCCCTGGCAGGTGGAGACGAAGGTGACCTCCTTGGCGTGGTCCCTGACCAGGATGGTCGCGATCGCGCGGATCGAGTCGATGTAGCGGCGCATGCCGCCCTCGCCGTCGCTGACATAGTTCCAGTGACGGACTGAAATGGCGACGCGGCCGGTGACGGTCGCCGACCGACCGGAGGCCAGAATTTTTCCGATCCTGTCAGTATCGGCCAGGGCAAAGACGGCGTCGGCCACGACGTGGCATTTGCCGGGGTCTTTCACCATGTCCACAATGTGACCTCGCGAACGTTCGTCGCGCAGCAGGATGAGCGGGCTCCGATCGAAGATTGGGCTCAACTCCTGGCGATTGTAACTTTTGTTGAACGGGCCGAGCGATTGCGTGAAGAAGACGGGGTCCTTCCCCAGAATCGCGTCGATCCGGAATTGATTGAGTCGCCGTTCCAGATTGTAAGTCTCGACAAGATAGGTTCCGCCTGTCGTGACCACGAGGTCGGCGTCTTTGTAGATCTCGAGACCACGGCGATTGCTTGAGTTGAACAAACGCCCGAGAACTCCGCGGAAGCCGAACCGCCGCAGGGCATTGAGGACGAGCCGATTGTAGATCGGCTTGAACAGGTTCTTCAGCCCGCTGCCGTATTTGTAGCGGAACAGCGATTCCGACAGCAGCTTGTGGAATTCGAGATCAGGATACTCTTTCTTCGTGTAGAGCCTCGCCGCCACCTCCGGCTGGCTGTCGAAGACGTAGAACTGGATATCGTCTAGCACGATCGTCTTGAAAACATGGCGGATCGCCAGGAGAATCGCTGCATCCCCGGTATTCAGGCAGACGGTGTTTTCAACCGCGATCTTCATGGAATGACCTCATTTCGTGAGTAGTCCCGTGCTTCCATCGACGGGTGCGAAGGGCGGATTGCAGGCGGGTTGGCCGAAAATGCTGCACGCCAAGGATGGTCCTCGCGTCGTGATTATTGGCGCGCAGCCCGATGGCAGGCCAACGCGCGGTCCATGTGGCCCAAGCAGAGCGAGATTAACCCATCGATTTTGCAGTGCAACAAAAAACGGGGATCTTTGCTACGCTGCAACCAAAAATGTTGCGATGCAGCAAGAGCTGTACTAGCATTGTCGCGGGCGGGCCAACAGCGGTCGAGTTTTCATGCTGCATGTCTTGTACTTGGTACACGACGTCTCCGACCCGGCAGTGCGCCGGCGGATCATAATGCTCAAGGCAGGCGGCGCCCAGGTTACGCTGGCGGGCTTTCGTCGTACGGCAAGCGCAGTTGCTGATGTCGAGGGCTTGCAGCCGATCGATCTCGGCCCGACTCGTGATGGCCGATTCGCCCAACGTCTGGCCGCGATCATGAAGGCAGTTGTCTCGACCGGCTCGAAGCTGGGCTCAATGCCACGGCCCGACCTCATTGTCGCGCGCAATCTGGAAATGCTGGCGCTTGCCCGCCGCGCCAGATCGGCTTTCCAGGCAACGGTGCCGATCGTCTACGAGTGCCTGGATATCCATCGCCTGCTGCTTCGCGACGATCCGCTGGGATGGGCGATGCGCGGCGCAGAACGCTTCCTGGCTAGGGATGTGAAGCTTCTGGTGACCAGCTCTCCGGCCTTCATCGCCAACTATTTCAAGCCGTTCGGGCAGATTGCCGCCCCAGTCGAACTGCTCGAAAACAAGTATTTCGAGCCAGCCGCGGCCTCGCTGGATGACCACGCGGCGCCGGAGAACCCCGTAGCGCCGCCTTGGCGGATCGGCTGGTTCGGGGCGCTCCGCTGCCGCCGTTCCCTGGAGCTTCTGGCCGAATTTTCGCGCCGCCTCGACGGCCGCTTTGAAATCGTCCTCAGGGGCCGCCCGGCGCTGTCCGAATTTCCCGATTTCCACGGTTTCGTCGAATCGGAACCCTGGCTCTCGTTTGGCGGGCCCTACCGCAATCCCGAGGATATGGCGGCGATCTACCGCGAGGTCCACTTTTCCTGGGCCATCGACTTTTTTGAGCAGGGCCTGAACTCCGAATGGCTGCTGCCCAACCGGCTCTATGAGGGCTGCCGCTTCGGAGCCGTGCCGATTTCGATGGGAGCCACCGAAACCGGCCGGTTCCTCGACCGGCAAGGCATAGGGGTTCTTTTGCCAGAAGCCACGCCCGAGGCGCTCGAAGTCGCCGTCGGCACGATGGAGCAGCATCGGTTCGGGACATTGAGGGCGCGTGTTCTCGCCCGCAATCCGCGCACCTGGAGCTACGACCGCGCCGATTGTCGGGCGCTCGTCGAAAAGCTCCGCGGGCTGACTGCGGCTCCCGGTCCATATGCTGCCGAAGCATTGGCATAGAAGGACTGCCGATGACGCAAACCGAAATTCCATCCTGCACGATCGTGGTTCCGTGCCTGAACGAGGCGGCCCATATCGGCGCGTTGCTTCGAGAGCTCCGCCCTGCGGCCGAGAGGCTGGGCGCGGTGATCATCGTTGCCGATGGCGGCAGCACGGACGGCACCAGGACGATCGTCGCGGACATCGCCGCAAAAGATCAGTGGGTGATCCTGCTGCACAATGAAAAGCGCTTGCAGAGCGCGGCAATCAATCTCGCCGTCGCCAGGTTCGGGGAAGGCGTCGACTATCTCATTCGCATCGACGCGCATGGCGGCTATCCCGCGGATTATTGCGACCGGCTGGTCGAAGAAGCGCAGGCCACCGGTGCGGATTCGGTCGTCGTCTCGATGCTGACCAGTGGCAGCGGCATGGTTCAGAAAGCAGCGGCAGCGGCGCAGAACTCCAGGCTCGGCACCGGCGGTTCCAAGCACCGGCATCTTTCGGCGGGGGAATGGGTCGATCATGGCCACCACGCACTGATACGGATATCGGCGTTCACCGCGGTCGGCGGCTATGACGAAACCTTCAGCCACAATGAGGATGCCGAACTCGACTATCGGCTCCGCCAGGCCGGCTACCGCATCTGGATGACCGGCAAGACGCAAATGGTCTACTACCCGCGCTCCTCGCTGAAGGGCCTCTATTTTCAATATCTCGGCTATGGCCGTGGCCGGGCGAAGAACGTTCTCAAGCACCGCATGATCCCGAAGATCCGGCAGATGGTGCCGCTTCTGGTGTTCCCCGTGGTTCTTCTCGCCGCCTTTTCCTTCGTCCACTGGCTGGCGGCCGTGCCGCTTTTGCTATGGGCGTCGGTCTGCCTCGGCTACGGCTTTTGGACCGCCGTCAGCCAGCGCAAAGCCGACATTGCGCTGGCCGGGGTCTCGGCAATGGTCATGCATTTCGGCTGGTCGGTCGGTTTCTGGCTGCAACTGCTCGCACCGCGACCGCAGCGCGGGGTAGCGTGATGGACCCGGTCAGGAAAAATCGAAGCATCGATATCTGCGTCTGCACATTTCGCCGGCCGGAGCTTGCCGACACGCTTCGCTCCATAGCGGCCATGGATATGCCCGCGGGATTCGACGTCGGTGTTATCATCGCCGACAACGACGATACGCCGACGGCCGAACAGATGGTGACGACGCTGGCTGCGAAGTTGAAGCTGCCGGTGACCTACCGGCACGCCCCGGCCCGAAACATCTCGATCGCGCGCAACGCTTGCCTCGATACCAGTGCGGCGGATTTCGTCGCCTTTATCGACGATGACGAGACGGCCACCGCTGGCTGGCTTGCCGAACTGGTGGCGACGGCGGAAGCAACAGGTGCTGCGACGGTGCTTGGGCCGGTGCAAGCCCGTTACCTGCCGGATGCGCCCGCCTGGATGCGCAAAGGCGATTTCCACTCGACCTTGCCGGTCTGGGTGAGCGGCGAAATCCGCACCGGCTACACTTGCAACGTCCTGCTCAGGATTGGCGCTGAGAGCCTGCGCGGCCGGCGCTTCAGCTTGGCGCGTGGCCAGACCGGCGGCGAAGATACGGAATTCTTCGACCAGATGGTCAAGGCCGGCGGCCGCATCGCCTTTTCGCCGGAGGCTTGGGTCGACGAAGCGGTGCCACCTGCCAGGGCGGCATTCGACTGGCTCGGCCGCCGCCGGTTCCGCGTTGGGCAGACGCACGGTCATCTTCTGGGGCGCAACACACACGGCCTTGCCCGGCTCAAGCAGGTCGGCATTGCCGCGGCAAAGGCCGCCTACAGTTTCCTGTCGGCAATTCCGGTCGCCATCGACCCCGTACGTCGGAACCGCAGCGTGCTTCGCGGCATTATGCATGTCGGCGTCGTCAGCGGCCTCGTCGGGGTTCGTGAAATCCGCCAATACGGCCTGTCTTCGCCGCAGCAAGGGGGCAAGCGTGCAGCCTGACGTGAGCTTCGTGATTGCCGCCTACAATGCCGAGGCGACCATCGATCGGGCGATTGCCAGCGCCGTCGCCCAGCGCAATATCAGCGTCGAGGTCATCGTCGTCGACGACAAGTCGCGCGACCGGACGCTCGACCTGGCGAGATCCTACCCCGAAGACATCGTACGCGTTGTCGCGCTTGAGCAAAACCGTGGCCCCGGCGGCGCCAGGAATGCCGGCCTTGAGCTTGCCCGCGGCAGGTGGGTCGCGGTCCTAGATTCGGACGACGCGGTCTATCCCGGGCGAATCTGCACCATGATCGAGCGCGCGGAGAAAGCGGGCGCCGAGATCGCGGTCGATAATCTGCAGGTCGTTCGCGAGGATGGCGTTGCCGAAGAGACGATGTTCCCGGCCGACTATCTGGAAGGCCTCGGTTCAATCTCGCTGGCGGATTTCATCGGCGGTAACGTCCTCTTCGAATCGAGGTTCAATCTCGGCTACCTCAAGCCGATCTTCCAGCGCCGGTTCCTGAACGAGAACGGGCTTCGTTACGATGAAAGCCTGATCATTGGCGAAGACTATATCCTCCTGGCCAGTGCTCTGGCTAAAGGCGGCAAATGCGTCGTCGAGCCGACGACGGGCTATATCTACCACATTCGCACCGGTTCCATCTCCCGGGTGCTCGAACTTCATCACGTCGAGGCGATGCGCAGGGCCGATGCCACCTTCGCCGCGACCCATTCCATGGATGCTGCGGCCGAGGCGGCGTTCGCCAGGCGCGCTCGCAGCCTGCGCCGGGCGGCATCATTCCTGTCGCTGGTCCAGCACATCAAGGCGCGGTCCCCGCTCAAGGCGATATGGACGGCGCTCAGCGATCCGGCGGCGGTTCGGCATATGAGCATGCCGATCGCCGTCCGGCTGCGAAGGGTAGCGGCACAGTTTGCCGTGGTGGCGGGGAGGTGAAGGGCTGCAGGTGAATGAAGACAGTTTCGCCGCCTGCGACAGGGTTGAAATCGATCTCCTCAGAAGGAACATGCAATGAAAAAAGTCAGGAAGGCAGTCATACCGGTGGCGGGGCTCGGAACGCGGTTCCTGCCGGCGACCAAGTCCATGCCGAAGGAAATGCTGCCGGTGGTCGACAGGCCTGTCGTGCAATATGCGGTTGACGAGGCGTTCGAGGCCGGCATCGAGCACATCGTCTTCGTCACCGGCCGCAACAAGGCGGTGATCGAGGACTATTTCGACCTGCATCCTGAACTGATCGGAACCCTGGAGCAGAGCGGCAAGAAGGCGCAACTCGAATCGCTTGAAAGCCTGCTTCCCGTCGCCGGCGCGACGAGCTTCATCCGCCAGCAGTCGCCGCAAGGCCTCGGCCATGCCGTCTGGTGCGCGCGCGAAGTCATCGGTGACGAGCCCTTCGCGTTGCTGTTGCCGGACATGGTATCCTTTGGCGGGCGCGGCTGTCTCGCCGAAGTCGCCGATCTTTATGCGCAGACTGGCGCAAACGTTATTGCCGTCGAGCGTTGCGACCCGACCGAGACCAGCAAATACGGCATTGTCGGGCGCGGCGCGGATGTCGGCACGGGCTTCGAGGTGACGGCCATGGTCGAAAAGCCGGCTCCTGCCAACGCGCCATCGAACTTCTACATCAACGGCCGCTACATCCTGCAGCCCGAGATATTCTCGTTGCTGGCCAGCCAGCAGCGCGGCGCCGGCAACGAGATACAACTGACCGACGCAATGGTGCGTCTCGCACAGACCCAGGCCTTCTTCGCCCAGCCTTTCGACGGCCGCATGTTCGACTGCGGTTCGAAGGAGGGCTTCATTCAGGCCAATGTCGCTTTCGCGCTGGCGCGGGAGGACATGAAGGGCCCGATCTTCGAGATGCTGCAGGAATTCGTCCGGTCGCATCAGCGTCGGGAAGAAGCCGCATAATGTCCATTTTTTCGAGGCATTGTGGGTGCGGCTGATGACGCAGGACAGGCCGTTGCGCCGCGCGCGACGCGCACTGTCCGGCGCAAGGTTTGCACCCTATGTCCCGACCTTCGAGGCGGTAGCGCCTGCAAACTAGAATTGGACCGAAGATGAACTATGCCAATTTTCCTGTCGACAAGAGGACGCCATTGCCGGCTTCTAATGCGGCAAACGCCGAAGACTTCATCGACATCGAGCGCCTGCTTGGCATGGCCGCGCGGCAGGCGAAAGTGGTTGCCGCCTGCGCCGTCATCGGTCTCTTTCTCGGCGTGCTCTATTTGCAGACGACGCCTCCTACCTATGTGGCGACGAGCAGCGTGCTGATCGACGAAGGATTGAACAAGGTCGTCGACGACATTTCGGCGGCGTCGGTCAGCATGCAGACCGACTCCGCCGTTCTGAGCCAGATCGAAATACTACAGTCGGCCAGGCTGGCTGGGGTGGTCGTCGACAAGCTGAAGCTCGATCAGAACGACGCTTTCATGAACCCTCCGACGTCGGCCCTGTCGAAGGTTGCTGGCTTTGTGCGCGGTATCGTCCAGTCTGTCCGCCCCAAGCGCGCCGCTAGCACAACCGATGTCACTCAGCTTGATGCTGCGACGCGTGACGCGATCACCGCATCCTCATCGCCCCGTGACTACGCAATCTTCAAACTGCAGACCCAACTCGATGCCGAGCGGATCGGCCGGAGCTTTGTCATCAGCATCTCCTTCCAGGCGACGGATCCGGCGCTTGCGACCGCCATCACCAAGGCCTATGCCGATGCCTATCTAGCCGATCAACTCGATGCCAGCTTCGACGCGACCGAGCGGGCGGCGGTCTGGCTGCAAGGCAGGCTGACCGAGCTTCGTGAGAGCTCCCAGGCGGCTGCACTGGCGGTCGAAAAGTTCAGGGCCGAACACGGATTGGCCGTCAATGACGGCCAGCTGATCAGCGACAAGCAATTGTCCGATCTCAACACCCAGCTGATCGTCGCGCAGGCCGATACAGCACGTGCCGGCGCCCGCTATCAGCAGTACAAGTCGATCGTCGAAAGCGGCTCGGACAACGCGTTCAAGGACGCTGCGATATCGAACGACCAGCCGAGCAGCTCGGTCATCACGACGCTGAAGAACCGCTATCTCACCGTATCCAAGCGACAGCAGGATGTCGAAGCCAATTTCGGCCCGCAACATCCGCAGGCCGTCGCGCTCGCCAAGGAGAAGGCTGACATATCGGCGCAGATTTTCGGCGAGCTGAAGCAACTGACCGAAAGCTACCGCAACGAATACGAGGTCGCTCTGGCGCGCGAAACCGCGCTCCGCGCAAATGTCGCCTTGGCGGCTGGCAAGAGCTCCATCGACAACCAGTCGCAGGTCAAGCTGCGTGAGCTGGACCAAAAGGCGACGGCGCTGTCGACGCTCTACCAGACGTTCCTGAACCGCTATGAGGAGGCCGCCCAGCAGCAATCCTTCCCGGTCGGCAAGATCCGGGTCATCTCGGACGCGACGATGCCGCAGTCGGCCGCAACCCCCCGCACAGCCATCGTGCTGGGGCTTTCGCTGGCGCTTGGCATGATGCTGGGGGCAGGGGTTGGTGGCCTGAATGAATTCAGGGAACGCTTCTTCAGGACCGGCGAGGATGTGCGCGACCGGGTCGGCCTCAAATTCCTCGGCTATCTGCCGGTCATCGGCAAGGCTGGCAAGGATGACCAGCGCAATGGCGGTCAGCCTGACGTCAAAGTCGTTGAATCCAAGACCGCCAAGTCCTCCAAATCCCAGCCCTCCAAAACATTGTCGGCAGCCGAAAAACGTGCGCGGATGCGGGTAACCGTCGATGCCCCGGCATCGATGTTCTCCGAGACGCTGCGCAACGCCAAGATCGCCTTCGATGTCGTCATGGAAGGCCAGGGCAGCCGGGTCATCGGCGTGGTCTCGGTGCTTCCCGGCGAGGGCAAGTCGACGGTGGCGGCCAATCTTGCCGGGCTGCTTGCCGTCAACGGATCGAAAACGCTGCTGATCGACGGCGACCTGCGCAATCCCGGCCTCAGCCGCAGCCTCGGTATGGAGGCCGAGCAGGGCCTGATGGAAGCTGTGGTGAGCGGGCAGACATGGCAGTCGGTCGGCAAGATCGACCGGCAGACCAAGCTGGCTATCATTCCGGCCGTCCTGCGTGGCCAGTTTTCGCATACCAGCGAGCTTCTGTCTTCAGCCGGCATGCGGCGTTTCATCGATAACGCCAAGGAAACCTTCGAATACATTATCGTCGATCTGCCGCCGCTCGGGCCTGTCGTCGACGCCAAGGCCTTCGCTCCGCTTGTCGACGGCTTCGTGCTGGTCACCGAATGGGGACGCACGCCGCGTGCGATGGTGCAATCCATGCTCAGCTCGGAGCCCTACATCGCCAAGAAGATCATTGGCGCGGTGCTGAACAAGGTCGAACTGAAGAAGCTGGCCAAATATGGCGCGATCGGCGGCTCGGAAAAATTCTTCGACAAATATTCGAGCTACTATCTGGAAAAATCGGAAGCGCGCACCAAGGCAGCCGCCTGAGCGACGACATCGCGTTCAGGAAAATATCAACCTGGCGCGGTTGTCGACGATCCTGAGGGCGGTCAGCTGGCCGGTTTGGAAGGCGCCGGTGTCTATGCCAAGCCGGCGTCCCTCGAGCTTCGGAGTGTCGACCGGCGTATGTCCGTGCACGACATAGCGGTCGAGAAGATGCGCAGCGTCGAAGAAGTCCGAACGGATATTCAGCAGGTCGTCCTCGTCCTGCGCGGCGAGGTCGATGCCGGGCCTGATGCCGGCATGGACGAACACGAATTTCGCCGAACAGACCATGACCGGCAGCGCGCGCATGAAGCTAATGTGGTCGGCTGGAATGACTTCCCGAATGCGCTTGTCGACCTCCTCGCTTGACCCATAGAGATCGGCCATGCGCGACGGGTCGACGCCGTAGGAAAACAGCGTTTGCAGGCCGCCTATCGCCAGCCACGACTCTCTCGAAATGATCCCGTCGACGTAGTTCAGCATCACGACTTCGTGGTTGCCGGCAAGGCAGATGCGCTGGAAATCACGGAGCGGTGGCGCCAGCAGATGATCGAGCACACGCGCCGACTGGGGTCCACGATCGACGTAGTCGCCAAGCATGATGATGAGCTTGCGCCCTTCGAAGGGCGCCGAATCGAGCAGGATCTTCTGCTCCAGGGCGCGGAGTTCCTTGTAGCAGCCATGCACGTCGCCGATCGCATAGACGACTGCGCCCCGCATATCGATCTCCAGCCGCTGGCGTGCCGCGGCCTGGGGCTTTCTCGATCGCTGGAACAGGGTCACGTATGGCGTCTCGCATGGCTGTGGGTGCGTCTCGATTCCGAAACAACATGACGACACCGCGCGTGGATACCACGTCCGGCGCCGGTCGTTCCATACCGGAGCTTCGGACGCAACTCGGCTTCGGCGCCCCTTACAGGCCGATGCCGCGCCGGTTCAGCGCGGCGGTGATCTCGTCGAGGATGGCCGGGTCGTCGATCGTTGCCGGCATGGCCCATTCCTCCTTGTCGGCGATCTTCTGCATGGTGCCGCGCAGGATCTTGCCGGAGCGCGTCTTCGGCAGGCGCTTGATCGTCACCACCGTCTTGAAGGCAGCGACCGGGCCGATCCGTTCGCGCACCAGGGTGACAACCTCATTTTCGATGATGCCGGCGTCGCGGTCGACGCCGGCATTCAGCACGACGAAGCCGAGTGGAACCTGGCCTTTCATAGCATCGGCAATACCGACGACGGCGCATTCGGCGACGTCGGGATGCGCGGCCAGAACCTCCTCCATGGCGCCGGTCGATAGCCGGTGGCCGGCGACATTGATGATGTCGTCGGTGCGAGCCATGACATAGAGATAGCCATCCTCGTCCATCATGCCGGCATCCGCGGTTTTGTAGAAGCCGGGGAACTCGTCGAGATAGGCTTGGCGAAACCGCTCGTCGGCATTCCACAGCGTCGGCAGGCAGCCGGGGGGCAACGGCAATCTCACCACGACATTGCCAAGCGTACCACGCTTGACCTCATGCCCGGCATCGTCGAGCACGCGGATGTCATAACCGGGCATCGGCACGCCGGGCGAGCCGTATTTGACCGGCAGCAGGCCCAGTCCGGCGGGGTTGATGGTCATCGGCGAGCCGGTCTCGGTCTGCCACCAATGGTCGATCACCGGCACGGTCAATTTCTGCTCCGCCCATTTGATGGTTTCCGGATCGGCGCGCTCGCCGGCGAGGAACAGCGTCCGGAATTTGGACAGGTCGTATTTCGGGACGAATTCGCCCTTCGGGTCCTGTCCTTTGATGGCGCGAAAGGCGGTTGGCGCGGTGAACAGCGCGACGACGCCATGCTCGGCGATCACACGCCAATAGGTGCCGGCATCGGGCGTGCCGACCGGCTTGCCCTCGAACAGGATCGTTGTGCAGCCATGCAGCAGCGGGCCGTAGACGATATAGGAATGGCCGACCACCCAGCCGACATCGGAAGCCGCCCAGAACACTTCGCCCGGTTTGACGCCGAACTCGTTTTCCATCGACCATTTCAGCGCGACCATATGGCCGCCATTGTCACGCACGATTCCCTTTGGCTGGCCGGTCGTGCCCGACGTGTAGATGATGTAGAGCGGATCGGTGGCAAGCACCGGAACACAGTCGACATTGGCACCCGCGGCCCGCTCGCGCGCCACGGCGTCGGCATAGTCGATATCGTGGTTTTCCCTGAGTTCGCAGCGCAGTTGGTCGCGCTGCAGGATAAGGCAGCTTTCCGGCTTGTGCCGCGACATCTCGATCGCCTTGTCGAGCAGCGGCTTATAGGCAACGACGCGCCCTGGCTCCAGGCCGCAGGAAGCGGAGATGATCAGCTTCGGCTTGGCGTCGTCAATGCGGGTGGCGAGCTCATGCGAGGCAAAGCCGCCGAAGACCACCGAATGCACGGCGCCGATCCGCGCGCAGGCGAGCATGGCGAAGGCTGCTTCCGGCACCATCGGCATGTAGATGATGACGCGATCACCCTTTTGAATGCCGCGATTCTTGAGCACCGAGGTCAGTGCGACCACCTCGCGCTTCAACTCGGCATAGGTGAATTTCCTGATTGTGCCCGAAATCGCGCTGTCATGAATAAGCGCGATTTGGTCGGCGCGGCCGCCCGCCACATGGCGATCGACGGCATTGAAGCAGGTATTGCACGAGGCGCCATTGAACCACCGGCCATAGACGCCGGCATTGGCGTCGAACACGGTCTCGAAGGGCGAGAACCAGTTGATTGCGCCGGCAGCATCAGCCCAGAATTTTTCCCGGTGGCGTTTCCAGCCGTCGTAGACCTCATGGTAGCGTGACGCCATCCAGCTTCCTCCCCAGGAATGTTTGCTGTCCTTGAAATAGCGTATGCTGGTTTGTGTAACCATGTATTTGTGCGTTTCGTTTGCTGTCGTTCTAACTTGGCCGCAAGTGCGGGTCATGGTGGTCTGGGGGCCGGTATCGTTCGAATTTTCGGCATTAGGGGCAGGGCGCGATGAAATTGCGATATGAGCTTGGGTTTGCCGCGGTTGCGACGCTGGCGGTGGTGCTCGCTTCAGCTGCTCAGGCAGGCGACGCGGCGGCAAGGCGCATCATCGGCTTTTCGCCAGACGGCAACTACTTCGCCTTCGAACAGTACGGCACGCTCGATGCCGGTGCTTCGGATTCGGGCTGGTCGGAGATCGACATCATCGACACGCGGACCGATGAGTTCGTCGGCGGCAAGCCGATCGTCATCGCCGACGAGACGGAGGATTCGACATTGACGCTTGCGCAGGCGAGGGCACAGGCCGCCGAACTGGCGGCGCCCTTGCTGGCCAAATATGCCATCGCGCCGCGCGGCGAGCGGACTGCCTTGGACAGGTTCACCTTTCCCGACGACATGGTCGCCTACAATGACATTGCGCGCCTCGAGCAGGTTTCGCAAAAATGGCTTTCGCCGGCCTATGACGAACTTGGCACCATCCAGCTCGAGCAGATCCGTGCCGACAGCACGGCGGATTGTTCAGCGAGTTTCGACGCGACGCAGCAAGGCGAAACGACCGGCAAGGCGCTCGGCTTTCGCCTGACGCTGCAGGGTCAGGACGGCAAGCCGATCAAGCTGCTGCATGAGGACAAGGCGGTGCCCGGTTCGAGGAATTGCCCGACTTCCTACAGCCTGTCGGAATCTTACGCATTCGCCCCGGATGGAAAACCGGGCGTGCTTGCGGTGCTCGTGCAGCGCTTCAGCCAGGGATTTGAAGGGCGCGACCGCCGTTTCATCGCCGTGACTGGCCAGGCGCACTGAGGCAACGCGCAGAGACGTAGTCCGCTACCCGAGTTTGTTGTCCCTAAAGCGGGAGGGCAGCGAGCATAAGTCCGACCCCGCCGACGATCAGCAAGGCGGCTGCCAGCACCTTTCCATGGCGCTCGAAACCCGTCGGTGCCCGATCCCAATTGTAACGCATGCTCGAACTCCCCAAACCCGCAGATTCTTTATCTTACGCAGGGTGAGGAGGACAACTGTCTGGCGATGCGCGGCGTTGCCGACACCGGTCTTGTCACCGACTATTTCTGGGGCATTCTCCGCCGCTACATGCCCCAGCGCAGCGCGGCCGTATGTACCGGTGCATCCCACCAAACAGCCGCCTCGTCGTCGAGCATGCTCAGCGTGATCGAACAGCCGGCCATGTCGAGCGAGGTCACATAGGACCCGACCAGCGACCGGATCACCGTCACGCCGTGCTTCTCGAAGATTTTGCGGGCGCTGTTGTACATCAGATAAAGCTCCATCAACGGTGTGCCGCCAAAGCCGTTGACGAAGAGTAGCGCCTGGCCTCTGGCACCGTCGCCCAGGTCACCTAGGATTGCGGTACAGATCTCCTCGGCGATAGCATCGGCGCTTTTCAATGTGTCGCGCCGCCTCCCAGGCTCGCCGTGGATGCCGACCCCGAACTCCATCTCGCCGTCGCCGATATCGAAGGTCGGCTTGCCCGCCGCCGGCACGGTGCAACTGGTCAGCGCCACGCCCATCGAGCGCGTCGCGCCGTTGACGCGCTCGCCGAGCGCTTTCAACGGCTCCAGTGCCATGCCTTGTTCGGCCGCCGCGCCGACGATTTTCTCGACCACCAGCGTGCCGGCGACGCCGCGCCGGCCGGTGGTGTAGGACGAGTTTTCGACCGCAACGTCGTCATTGGTCACGATTTGCATCACGCCTTCCGACATTTCAGCGGCCATGTCGAAATTCATCACGTCGCCCTCGTAGTTCTTGACGATGAACAGGCAGCCGGCGCCCGTATTGACGACTTCGGCCGCCGCCATCATCTGGTCAGGCGTTGGCGAGGTGAATACCTGGCCGGGGCAGGCCGCATCCAGCATGCCGTGCCCGACGAACCCGCCATGTAGCGGCTCGTGACCCGAGCCGCCGCCGGAGATCAGCGCCACCTTGCCCGGTGTGAGCAGCTTGCGGCGGACAAATTTGTGTTCCTCGCCAAGCGCCAGGATATCGGCATGCGCGGCAACGAAGCCTTCGAGGCTCTCGGTCAGCACCGTATCGACCGAATTCAAAAATTTCTTCATGGCCGTCCTCCCGAAATAGCCCAGCGTCAGCTGCCCTTGCCGGCGATGCTGGTGATCTTCTGGATGAAATCGTTGACCGCCCGGTCGAGCGCCGCGTTCTGCTTGTCGTCGCCGAAATCGGGAACGATCAGCGAGACATGGCGTGTCTTGCGCAAGCCTGCGGCCAGCGACATCTTTCCCGGATGCGCCCGATGGTAGGCCTCAAGGAAATGATCGCGTTCGGCCGGGCTGAAATGGCAGACGGAGAAGATAGCCGGCAAATGCTTCGACGGGATCGGCGTCGAATAGGCCGGGCTGGAAATCTGCGTGACGAAGCTGCGATGCTTGCCCAGCGCATCAGCGAGGCGCTGGCGCATGCCGGACGGGCGCTGGTCGATCACCTGCGACAGGATCGTCTTGTAGGCGCGGATCGCCTCTTCGGGGCCGGATTGCGACGCCTTGTCTGCCATACCGGGGCCTAGATCGAAACGTCCGCGATGGCCGCCTTGGCCATCGCGAGTTGGGCGGGAGCGACGGAGAGGTCACGCAGGCCGGTTTCGAGCAGCGCCGGGATCGAGGCGGGGTCGCCGCCGGCATCGCCACACAGGCTGACCGGCATATTATGCTCGCGGCCGAAGGCGGCAACCGAGGCGATCAGCCGGAGCACGGCCGGGTGCCTGACGGAATTCAGATGTGCGACCGACGCATTGTCGCGCGCGGCGGCCATCACGTATTGGGTCAAATCATTCGAACCGATCGAGAAGAAGGCGGCCTTGGCGAATGCCTCCGGTGCGATGGCCACCGACGGCACCTCGACCATGATGCCAAGCGGCGGTATTTTGTGCGCGATGCCGCGCGCCAAAAGGTCAGCCTGCTCCTCAGCGAACAGCGCGGTGGCGTGTTCATACTCTTCCGGAACGGCGATCATCGGGAACATCACCTTCAGATTGCCGTGCATGGCGGCACGTAGCAAGGCGCGGATCTGCACACGAAAGACCTCCGGACGCATCAGCGACAGCCTGATCCCGCGCAGGCCAAGGAATGGATTACCTTCCTCGACGGTCAGGCCCGGCACAGGTTTGTCGCCGCCCGCATCGACAGTACGGATCGTCACCGGCCTGTCGCCTGCCCATTCCAGCACGCTACGGTAGGCGCGATATTGCGTCTCCTCGTCCGGCAGCGTCTTGCCGAACAGGAATTCGGTCCGCATCAGCCCGACACCGTCGCACGCCGCAGCATCGATGCGGTCGACATCGGACGGATCGGCAATATTCACCTGCACGTGGACCGCTATGCCGGTCTTCGTTGCTGCCGGCCTTGTCAAATAGGCTGCCGCTTTGTCGCGATGCGCCGCGAAAGACGACGACGATCGCCGGAATGCGTCGATCTCCGCTTTCGAAGGCGCCAACACGATGCCGCCATGTTCGGCATCGAGCAGTGCGATTCTGGCAAGGTGAGCCGGCGAAGCACCGGGCCCGGCTACCCCACGCGCTACGAGCCCCAACCCCACCACCATTGGCACGCCGCGTGAGCGTGCCAGCATTGCGACATGACTTGCGGCACTTCCGGCCGTAAGTGCTATGCCGCCGCCGGCACTCCAGTCGGTTTCGAGGAAGCGCGTCGGTGCGATATCCTCGCCGTAGAAGATCGCACCTGCCGGCGCGGCAATGTCGCCGCCCCCGGCAAGCGCGCGTAGCACCTGGTCGCGTATGTCGCGCATGTCGGCCGCGCGCGCCCGGAAATAGTCCTGCTCGGATGTTTCATAGCCGGCTATCTCGGCGTCGAGCGCTTTTCGCCAAGCCACATCAGCAGCCATGCCCTCGGCAATTCGCGCAAAGGCCGGGCCGGTCAGCGCGTCGTCCTCCAGCATGGCGAGCTGGAATTCGAGGATCCCGGCCGCCTCGCTGTCGCTGGTTTCGATCAATGTCGCGAGCCGGCCTGCGGCAATGGAGATGGCGGCCTCAAGCGCCGCCTTCTCGTCCGCGGCAGTCGCCTTGCGGACATAACGCACAGCAGCCTGGTCCAGATCGAACAGCGGCCCCTCGGCATAGCCGGCCGATGCCGAAATGCCCTGCAGCCTAAGCGGTTCGGGCATGGTCCTTGCCTTCGTCGAAATCGCGCCGCACCAGCTCGACCAGTGCGCCGACCGCCTCGCCGGCGCCGTCCCCTTTGGCTCTGATATGCAGGACAGTGCCTTTCGGCGCTTTCGCCGCCATCACCTTGACGATGCTCTTGGCGTCGAACCATGGCCCGTTGGCGGCGAGCGCAATCTCGACGTCGGCCGAAAACGTCTTGGCAAGCTTGGTGAACTTCACCGAAGGACGCGCATGCAGTCCCACCTCATGGGTGATCAGGACGCTGGCTTCGGCTGCTGCGGACATGCTTGTCAAAATTCCCGTTCGTTCACGACGGCGACAATTCGTGCGCCGTCGCCACCACTTCCCTGAGCGAGGCGCCGCCGGAAGCCTCGGTCGCCGCCATCACCGCGCCTTCGACGATCGGCGCATTGCAGACGATGATCTTCTGGGCGCGTGGTTCGCCGATCATCTCGACCGCCATCTCGCTATTGGTCTCGGCACCGCCGAGATCGACGAGGATCGCGACCCCCGCCTCCGACCAGGCCTTGTCGATGGCGCTCATGATCGCCTCGACATTGGTTCCCAGCCCGCCATGGCCGTTTCCGCCGCACCATGCAAGCGGCACTTCGTTGCCGACCATCTGCCGCACCATGTCGGCGGTGCCTTCGGCGACCAGCGGCGAATGCGATACGATGACGATGCCGACATTGCTCATGCGCGCCTCTCGATTGCCTCGGCTACGGCCCGCACCAGAAGCGCAGTCGAGCGTGCGCCGGCATCCATATGACCGATCGAACGGTCGCCAAGGAATGAGGCGCGTCCACGCAGCGCCTTCATCGGCACGGTCGCGTCGGCCGCGTTGTCGGCGATCTCGACGATGTCCGCTGCCGTCTTTCCCTGCAGCAGGGCCTCATGCACCGGCTGCAGCACGTCGAGCATGGTTTTTTGCCCGGCCTGCGACTTGCCTCTGGCGGCAACCGCTTCGATCGCCTTGCCGAAGGCCGCCGCCAGGTCGGCGCGACCCGGCGCGGCGGAAATCTCCTTGCCGAGCGCCATGAACAGCGTGCCGAACAAGGGACCGGAGGCTCCGCCGACGGTCATCACCAGTTTGGTGCCGATCGCCTTCAGCGCCTCGGGCAACGGCTTTGCCGCAACCGCGCCGGCCTCGGCCCGCACTGCCTCGAAGCCGCGTTTCATGTTGAGCCCATGGTCGCCGTCGCCGATGGCCTGGTCGAGACTGGTCAGCTCTTCGGCATGTGCGGCGATCGTGTTTGCCGCCGCCTCGATCAGCCTGAAAATATCCGCTGCCGCCATATCACCCATGCTCCTGGCCCCTGCGCTGCCGGCAGTACGAGAAAATTGCATATCCGGCAATTGAAGCATTCTTTTCCCCAGTCAAGCGGGTTCGAGCAACGCAGCGAGGGCAGTGAAGACCTCGGCGACGGCAAAGGCGCCGGGGTCGACCACGCCGTCGAGCTGGCTGCCAATATAGGCGGACCGCCCGGCCTTGGCCTTACGCATGGCAGCGGTGGCCTCGGCTCCGCGTTGCGCCGCGACCGCCGCATCTTCCAGACTCCCCCTATCCAGCGCCCTCAAGGCGGGTTCCAGGGCATCGATCATCGTGCGATCGCCGACCCTCGCTCCACCATAGAAGGACATCCGATCGAGGCCGGCGAGAAGCGCCTTGGGAAGCGTTTCGCCAGACTCCAGCGCCTGCGCGGCGGCGGTGAAGAAGATCGACAACAGCACGCCGCTAGAGCCGCCCATGCTGGCGCTCAGGATGTCGCCGACGACGGCGAGCGTTGCGGCAGGGTCAGCGAGCGGCAGTGTTGCAATGCGGCCAAGCACACTGCGCGCACCGGCCGCCACTGTCGATCCGGTGTCACCGTCTCCCGCCTTGGCATCCAGTCCGTTCAACGAGCCTTCAAGCGAGATCAGCCGTTCGCAGACCGCGACAACCAACCGGTCGGTGCGTGCGTCCTGGCTGGCTTTCGACGCGTTGTTCGGGCCGGCGGCTTTGGCCATCGGCACGACGCTGGCTTGGCGAACGGCTCTTGCCGGCAGCCAGGCGTGGGGGCCTACCGGCGCCCGCAACGCCGCTTCGCGCGACGCATCGAGCCGGATCAGCGACAGGGAAAAGCCGTTCATGTTGAGCGCGGTCATAAGCTGCCCGGGCCCGATTGTCAGCGTCACCTTTTGCGCCAGCGGTGAAGCCAGTACCGCATTGGCGACAAGCAACATTTCCAGCGGTGGCACCGAACCGAGATTATTGATCAGCAAGGCGTAGTGGCTGACCGGATCAAGCCGCGCGGCAAGGCGCTCCGACATGATCGCAACCAGCCTTTCGGCACTTTGCACCGCAATCCGCTCAACGCCCGGTTCGCCATGGATGCCGAGGCCGAGTTCGGCATCGTCCGCCCCGAATCTTTCTTCATGGCTCTGGCCGGGGATCGAGCAGGATGACAGCGATATGCCGAGCGAAACGATATCCGCCGCCACTGCCCGCGCCGCCCCGGCAATCGCCGCCAGGTCAATGCCGGCTTCCGCCTGGTGGCCGGCGATCTTGTGCACGAACAAGGTGCCGGCCAGGCCACGCGGCTGGGCAATGTCCGGCAGGGCGATATCGTCGGCGACAATCACCATCTCGACCCGGAAGCCTTCGGCGCGCGCCTTCTCGGCTGCCAGGCCGAAGTTGAGGCGATCGCCGGTATAGTTCTTGACGATCAGCAGACACCCGGCGGGACCGGTCACCGCGCGGATGGCGGCCAATACCGCTTCCACGCTCGGCGAAGCAAAGATCTCGCCCGAAACCGCCGCCGTCAGCATGCCAATGCCAACAAAGCCGGCATGGGCAGGTTCGTGCCCGGCCCCGCCGCCGGAAATGACCGCAACCTTGGTCTTATCCCAGTCCGCGCGGAGAATGACCTTGATCTCGGGATAGCCGTCGAGGCGAGCGAGATCGCCGGCGCCGGTAGTATCGAGGAAGCCGTCCAGGGCCTCAGTTACGATCGTATCCCTGCGATTGAAAAAATGCTTCATCGAATTAGTCCAGTCCGGTGCCCGAAATTGCCGGTTGAAAGGTGCCAGGAAAACACTCGCGCAGCGCTCACATCAGCCGTCGCCCATCGGGGCCGAAATACAGCGGCGAGCGATAGCGGATCATGATCTTGTCGCCCTGAGCCAGGTCGGTGTCGGGGTCGGTTAGCGTCACCAGCTTCCTGGTCCCCACCGTCACATGCAGATGGTTCTGGTCGCCGAGATGCTCGACCCAATCGACGACGCCGTCGGCATGGCCGTTCGCCGCCTTCTCGATCGAAAGATGTTCGGTGCGAGCACCGATCGTCTTTGTTCCCGCCGGCGCGCCGCCATCCGGCAGCAGTCCGACCGGCAACAAATTGATTGCCGGTTGGCCGAGCCGTGCGGCGACGTGTAGGTTTGCCGGCTCAGAATAGATCGCGCGCGGGGAACCGATCTGCACCAGCACGCCGTCGGCGAGAATGCCGATGCGGTCGGCCATGGTCATCGCTTCGATCTGGTCGTGCGTGACGTAGAGCATTGTGGCGCCGAGTTCCGCCTGGATGCGCTTCAGCTCTAGCCTGAGATCGGCGCGCAGCTTGGCGTCGAGCGACGACAGCGGCTCGTCCATCAGGTAGATCGACGGCTTGCGCACCAAGGCGCGGCCGATGGCGACGCGCTGCATCTCGCCGCCAGAGAGTTTGGTCGAGCGATTATTCAGCTTGTGGTGGATGCGCACCATCTTGGCCACGTCCTCGACGCGGCGGCGGATCTGATCCTCCGGCATTTTCCGTGCTGGCGAGCGCAGCGGAAAGGCGAGGTTGTCGTAAACCGACAGATGCGGATAGAGCGAATATTGCTGGAATACGAAAGCGGTGTCGCGCTCGGCCGGCGACAGCGTCGTCGTGTCGTGGCCGGCAATATGGATCGAGCCCGCTTCCGGACGCTCCAACCCGGCGATCAGCCTGAGCGTCGTCGTCTTGCCGGCGCCGGTCGGCCCGAGCAGCACGACGAATTCCCCGTCGGCGATATGCAGGTCGAGATTGTCGACGGCGACATGCTCGCCAAAAGCCTTGGTCACGCTTTTGATGTGAACGTCAGCCATGATGTGCTCTCCCCTGGGAGGCCGAGTCATGGATTTCGGTGCGCACCGCACGCCCGGATCCTTTTGCGAACAGCGACAGCCGCGCGCTGCTCAGCGCCAGGCCCACATGATCGCCCGGATTGAGCCGGATTTCGGCCGGCACCCTGGCCTTGATGATGCCGTCCGCTGTCTCCACCGCGACGATCTGAGTGGTGCCGAGATATTCCGTGCCGTAAATAGCACCGCGCAGCTTCGAAGCGTCATCGAAGCGGATGTGCTCCGGTCGGATGCCAAGCGCCATCTCGGCCGGCGCGACGTCCTCGCGGATCTCCGGCACGGCCACCTTCGCGCCTTGCACAACAATTTCCCTGGCGCCCTTTGAAAGCCCGCCGCCGAAGCCGAGGAAATTCATCGGCGGCGAGCCGATGAAGTCGGCGACGAACATCGTCGCCGGCCGGTCGTAGATCTCGCGCGGCGTGCCGAACTGCTCGATGACGCCGTGGTTCATCACCGCGATCTTGTCGGCCATCGACATCGCTTCCATCTGGTCATGCGTGACATAGACGGTGGTGGCGTGAATGCGGTTGTGCAGTTCTCGCAATTCATGGACCATCAGGTCGCGGAATTCGGTGTCGAGCGTGCCGAGCGGCTCATCCATCAGGAAGCATTTTGGCCGCCGTACGATGGCGCGGCCGAGCGCCACGCGCTGGCGATCGCCGCCGGCAAGCCCGGAGACCGATTTGTTGAGCAGATGGTCGATCCGCAAAAGCTTCGCCGTCTCCTCCACTCGGCTCCGGATTTCAGCGCCTGGCACGCCTTGCGCCAGCAGTGGAAAGCCGATGTTCTTCCGCACATTCATGTGCGGATAGAGCGCGAACAGCTGGAAGACGAAGGCGATGTCGCGCTCGCGGGCACGCCGCATGGTGACGTCCTCGCCGCCAAGCAGGATCTTGCCGCCGGTTGGCAGTTCGAGCCCGGCGATCATGCGCAACGTCGTCGTCTTGCCGCAGCCGGACGGCCCCAGCATGACGAAGAATTCGCCGTCCTCGACGACGAAGTTGGAATCTTGCACGGCGACGAAATCGCCGAATGCCTTCCTCAGATGTTCGACCCTGATCTCGGCCATCGTCTACTCCGGAAATTTCGAGACGATGATGAACATCGCCGTGCCCGCAAGCATGGTGATGAAGGAATAGGTGTAGAGCACCAGTGCGAAGGGCTGGAACAGCATCAGGAAGCCGATGGCGATGATCGCGGTGGCGACGTTTTCCATCAGCCCGCGCCTGGCCCAGACGGGCCAGCGCGATTTGCGTTTTGCGGTCATGCTCATTTACGCACCGCGCCAAAGGTGATGCCGCGCAGCAATTGCTTGCGAAGCAGGATGGTGAAGACCAGGATCGGCACCAGAAAGATCGTCGTGCCGGCCGCGACCGCCGGCCAGTCCTGACCGCCTTCGCCGATGATGGTCGGAATGAAGGGCGGCGCGGTCTGCGCCGTGCCCGAGGTCAGCAGCGCAGCGAAGGCATATTCGTTCCAGGCAAAGATCAGGCAGAAGATGGCGGTTGCGGCAATACCGGTGGTCGCCTGCGGCAGCACCGTGCGCCAGAACGCCTGCAGCCTGGTGTAGCCGTCGATCATCGCCGCTTCTTCATATTCGCGCGGGATCTCGTCGATGAAGCCTTTCAGCAGCCACACCGCCAAGGACACGTTGACCGCCGTATAAAGCAGGATCATGCCGAGAGCCGTGTCCGACAGGCCAAGCTCCCGGTACATCAGGTAGATCGGGATGGCGACCGCGATCGGCGGCATCATCCGCGTCGACAGGATGAAGAACAGAAGGTCGTCGGCGAGCGGCACCTTGAAGCGCGAAAAACCATAGGCCGACAGCGTGCCGAGGAAAACCGCGCAAAACGTCGAGCCGAACGCGATAATCAGCGAATTGACGAAGCGCGGCATGAAGTTGGACGGGCCGGCGATCACCATATTGCGCTTGCGCACCGTCTCGTCGCACAGGCCCGTCGCCGGTCCCAGCGAGTTGATGTATTCCGGTGTTTGCCGAGTCCGGGTCGAGAACAAATTGCAGTAGCCCTCGAGGCTGGGCTGGAACAGGATCTTCGGCGGATAGGCGATCGAATCCGGCGGCGTCTTGAAGCTGGTGGCGAAGATCCACAGCAGCGGCACGATCGAGATCAGCGCGTAGGCGACGATGATGGCGCCGGCGACGCGCTTCGACGTGGCCGACGGCGCGACAACGGAATGGGCTGACGTCAGGCTCATCTCTGCTTCACCTTGTTGAGCGCCTTGACGTAGATGTTTGCGAGGCCAAACACTGCGACGAACAGGATGATGGCGAAAGCCGAGGAATAGCCCGTCCGCCAGCTTTCGAAGGCCTGCCGCTTCAGCGTGATCGAGGCCACTTCGGTGGTCGATCCCGGCCCGCCGCCGGTGAGCAAATTGACCATGTCGAACATCTTGAAGTTCTCGATGCCGCGAAACAGCACCGCCAGCATGATGAAGGGCAGCGCCATCGGCAGCGTGATCGACCAGAACTGCCGCCAGTTGGAGGCGCGGTCGACCTCGGCCGCTTCGTAGATGTATTCGGGGATCGAGCGCAGGCCGGCGAGGCAGATCAGCATTACGTAAGGCGTCCACATCCAGGTGTCGACGATGATGATCGACCATGGCGCCAGTGACACGTTGGAGAGCATGCTGATCTCGGTTGCCGGAATGCCGGTGACGAACGAAACGGCGTAGGCGAACAGCCCGATCTGCGGCTCGTAGAGAAAGCGCCAGAAATTGCCGACCACCGCCGGCGATAGCATCATCGGCACCAGGATGATGGTCGTCCAGAAGGCGTGGCCGCGGAACTTGCGGTCGATCAGCCAGGCCAGAGTGAAGCCGATCAGCGTCTGCAGCAGGATGGTCCAGAACACGAAATGCGCCGTCGTCTGCATGGCGATCCAGATGTCCTGGTCGGCGAGGATGCGCTTGTAGTTGGCCAGCCCGAGGTTCTTCACAACCTCGTTGGGCCGATTGGCGCGAAAATTGGTGAAGGACAGATAGATTGCCCAGAACAGCGGAAAGATGTTGATAGCTAACAGCAACAGGATCGTCGGCGAGATGAACAGCCAGGCGAGGCCCTTGTCGCTGATGCCCCGGACCTTGCGGGCCAACGGCTCGGGCGTAGCCCGGGCAACGCTGTCCGCCGTCCGATTGAGCATGGTCAGTCCTGCTTCGGTCACTTGGCTCGTCTCGACAATGGAATTTATCTGAACTGTGTCCCGTGCCAAGTGGCACGGGACGGTTCGGTCATGGGCTCGGGAGGAGCCGTTTACATCTTGCCATCGTCCTGGAAGACCTCGGTCCAGTCCTTGACGAGGCCGTCGAGCGCATCCTTGGCCGAGCCTTGCCCGGCAACGACATAGTCGTGGAAGCGCTTCTGCGATGCCTGCAACAGCGGGGCATAGCTCGGCTCGGCCCAGAAGTCCTTCACGATGGCCATCGAGTCGAGGAAGGTCTGCGCATAGGGCTGGCTGGCCGGGAAGGCGGGGTCCTTGACGACCGCGTTGAGGCAGGAATAGCCGCCGAGCGACCACCATTTGGACTGCACGTCCTTGTTGGCGAACCATTTGATGTATTTGAGCGCGGCTTCCTGCTTGTCGGAATAGGAGACCACCGAGATGCCCTGGCCGCCGAGCTGGGCGAACTGGTCCCCGTCCGGACCTTTGGGATTGACGAAATAGCCGATCTTGTCGCCGCCGACATTCTCGTCCTTCTGCAGGCCTGGCCAGGTGAAGGCGAAGTTCATGTGCATCGCCACCTGGCCGGATTTGAAGGCATCAACGCCTTCGCCCATGTAGCTGTTCGAGGCGCCGGGAGGGGTGCAGCAATCGTAGAGGGCTTTGTAGAACTCCAGGCCCTTCACCGATTTATCGGAGTTGACGAAGCCTTCCATCTCGTAGGGTTTTTTCGGGTTTTCGTACTGGAAGCCAAAGCTGTAGAGCACGTCCATGGCGCCCATGGTGATGCCTTCCGAGCCGCGCTCGGTGTAGATCGACGCGCCATAGACGGTCTTGCCGTCGATGTCGCGCTTCTGGAAGAATTCGGCGATCTGCTTCAATTGGTCGAAGGTCGTCGGCGGGCCGAGATCCCAGCCGTACTTTTCCTTGAATTCCTTCTGCAGCTCCGGCTTGGAGAACCAGTCCTTGCGGTAAGTCCAACCGACGACGTCACCCATGGCCGGCAGCGCCCAGTAATTCGGCGAGTTCTTCGGCCATTCCGAATAGCCGACGACGGTCGCCGGCACGAAATCGTCCATGCTGATCTTCTCCTTGTCGAAGAAGTCGTTCAGCTTGACGTAATGGCCGTTCTCGGCGGCACCGCCGATCCACTGGCTGTCGCCGATGATGAGGTCGCACAGCTTGCCGTGCGAATTCAGCTCGTTGAGAAAGCGATCGGCATAGTTGGTCCACGGCACGAATTCGAATTTCATGCCGATGCCGGTTTCCTTGGTGAAGTCCTTGGACAATTCCACAAGCGCGTTGGCCGGGTCCCAGGCTGCCCAGCAAAGCGTCAGATCTTCTGCCTGCGCGACATTCGAAACGGCTGTCGACGCAAAGAGTGTCGATGCCAGTCCCAACGCCAATTTCAAGGTCGATTTCATGCCTTCCTCCCATTTGCGAAACGCGTCCGGATGACGGTTTCAAGAGCCCGCTAAACCCCTCCTCCGGGGCCCAAACACAACGACGCGGCGGCGCACCGGATGTTTAGTAATTTGTTTAGTGATGCAATTTTTACTAAATAAGGCAAGCGAATTCGTTGCTGCATCGCAGCATGCTGGATAGGAAAGCAACGTGAGAAGTTGCGGCGACCTGCCTAGGTCACCGTCTTGTTGCTGACGGCCACCGGACGGATCACTGGGGCTGGCGGCAGCAGCGCGCGGATATCGGCGAAGGGGAAGACTGGCTCGAAGCGGAAGGCCTCGGCGAACGATCCGGCTGGGCCGTTGCACTGGCCGGCGCGAAAGGCGTTCTGCGTGCGCGCCGCGTCGACGAAACGCTCGGGATCCTGCGACTGGTGCGCCCGGATCGCCTCCGCCTTGAGATCGAAATGCCTGGAGGTATCGACGTAGTGCGTTGGCGAAAACCCGGTGCCGCCGAACGTGTCGGCATGTAGCACCGGCACCGAGAATGACGCTGCGATGCGCACGCCATCCGACAGCGCGCGGTGGTCGCCATGATAGTCGTTCGGCGCATGCGTTATCACCAGATCCGGCCCTATCTCGCCGATCAGTGCTTTGAGCGCCCCGATCAGCGCGGCATCCGCGACCAGCCCGCCATCGGGAAAGTCGAGGAAGCGCGGCGTCACGCCAAGCAGGCCGGCCGCCGCCGTCGCCTCCTTGCGGCGCGTGCGGGCAAGTGCGGCCGGATCGCCATAGCCGCCCCTGGCGCCATCCGTGGCTATGGCAAAAAAGAGTTCTGCGCCTTGCGCGGCATAGGCGGCCATCGTACCGAACATGAAGATCTCGATGTCGTCCGGATGCGCGCCAAGCGCCAATATCTTCACTCTCATCTCTCCCGGAAATGGAAAAACGTGCCCAACGGAATTCTGCTCGCGCTCATCGCCTATGCAAGCTATTCGTGCAGCGACGCGGTTGTCAAAAGCCTGGGCGGGCAGTTCAACGTCTTCGAGATCGGCTTCTTCTCGACATTGTTTGCCGGCTGCTTTCTGCTCTTTGCCAGGCCGGCAGGCGAGCGCTGGCTCGATTTCTGGCGCACCAACCGGCCCTGGGCGGTACAGGCCCGGGCCTGGGCCGGCATCGCCTCGGGCGTGCTCAGCGTCTATGCCTTCACCACCATCCCGCTGGCGGAAGTCTATGCGCTCATCTTTCTGGCGCCGCTGTTCGTCACTATCCTGGCCACGCTGGTCCTCAAGGAAAAGGTCGGCCCATGGCGGTGGCTGGCGGTCGTCGCCGGCTTTGCCGGGGTCATGCTGGTCGTCAGGCCGGGGTTTCGCGAATTGCATCTTGGTCATCTGGCGGCGTTCACCATCGCCTTCCTGGCCGCCACCAATGTCATCCTGATGCGTTCGCTCGCCGCGCAGGAAAAGCGCACAACGATGCTCGGCGTGCTGATCGGCTACGGCCTGCTCTTCAACGGCGTCGGTGCGGCGGCTACCTCGTTCTCGCTGCCGGATGGCAGGCAATGGGCCTGGCTGGTGCTGGCCGGCGGCTTTACCGCCGGCGGCCAGCTGCTGCATCTGCTGGCGGTCAAATACGCGCCGGCCAACCGCATCGCGCCGACGCATTACTCGCAGATCGTCTGGGCGGTGGTTCTAGGTGCGCTGTTCTTCAGGGAATATCCGGATTTTCTGTCGCTGGTCGGCTTGGCCGTGGTCGGCGGTTCCGGCCTGCTGACGATGGTGCGCGAGGAGGTGCGGCTCGGCACGGTGCGCTGGAACCCGTTTTCGCGGACCAGGCTTTGAGTCGGCGCCGAGGTTGCGTCGCGACCGCCACCGCTGATATGCGGTCGCTGCCAACTGGCTGCACAGCATAGCACAATGACGACAAAACCCTTGCCGGAACTGCCGGTCTCCGTTGTCTTGCCGGCGCTCAATGAAACGCTGAGCCATGGTAACAGCGCCGTGCTGGTGGCGCCGCCCGGTGCCGGCAAGACGACGCTGGTTCCACTGGCGCTGCTCGACGCTGAATGGCTCGGCGCCGGAAAGATCATCCTGCTCGAGCCGCGCCGCCTCGCCGCCCGCGCTGCCGCCCGCCGCATGGCCGAATTGCTCGGCCAAGAGCCCGGCGAAACCGTCGGCTATGCCATGCGCATGGAAAACCGCAGTTCCGCAAAGACCAGGATTCTCGTCGTCACCGAAGGCGTGCTGTCCCGCATGATCCTCGACGACCCGGAACTGCCTGGTGTCGCGGCGGTGCTATTCGACGAGTTCCACGAACGCTCGCTCGACGGCGATTTCGGGTTGGCGCTGGCGCTCGACGTGCAGGGTGCGCTGAGGCCCGAACTCAGATTGCTGGTGATGTCGGCAACGCTCGACGGCGCGCGTGTCGCAAAATTGCTGTCCGGCGCGCCGGTGATCGAGAGCGCAGGCCGCGCCTTCCCGGTCGACATCCGCTATGACGAGCGGCCGGCCGGCGTCACCATCGAGGACGCCATGGTCAAGGCGATCCGCTCGGCGCTTGCCGGGGAGGAGGGCAGCGTGCTCGCTTTCCTGCCCGGCCAGCGCGAGATCGAGCGCACCGCCGAGCGGCTGGCGGGCAAGGTCGGCGCCGATACCGACATCGTGCCGCTCTATGGAATGCTCGACAACAAGGCGCAGGACGCGGCGATCAAGCCGGCGCCGCTCGGCCGCCGCAAGGTCGTGCTGGCGACGTCGATCGCCGAAACCTCCATCACCATCGACGGCGTACGCGTCGTCATCGATTCCGGCCTGTCGCGGCTGCCGCGCTATGAGCCGGCGAGCGGCCTGACGCGGCTGGAGACGGTACGTGCTTCCCGCGCTTCCGCCGACCAGCGCGCCGGTCGTGCCGGGCGCACGCAGCCGGGCGTCGCCATCCGGTTGTGGCGGGCCGAGCAGATGGCGGCCCTGCCGGCCTTCACGCCGCCGGAAATCCTCGAGGCCGATCTTTCCGGCCTGTTGCTCGATAGCGCGGCGTTCGGCGTCGCCGATCCGACCAGCCTGTCCTTCCTCGACCCCCCGCCGGCTCCGGCGCTCACCGAGGCGAGGGTACTGCTACGTGCGCTCGATGCTGTCGATGCGGCAGGACGCCTGACGGATGCCGGTGCCGCGATGCGCAGGTTGGCGCTACCGGTGCGGCTCGCCCACATGGTCGCCGAGGCGGCAAGGACCGGAGAGGCGCTCGAGGCGGCGATGCTCGCCGTATTATTGACCGAGCGTGGCCTTGGCGGCGATGGTGCCGATCTCGAACGGCGGCTGCTGCGCTTTCGCGCCGAAAGATCGCCGCGCGCCACCGCCGCCCGGCAGCTGGCTGAGACGCTGGCAAAGCAGGCTTTACCCTCCCCCTCGAGGGGAGGGTCGGCGAGCGAGCCGAGCGCAGCGAGACGAGGGAGACGGGGCGGGGTCGTCGATGGGGTGCCCGAACCGACCCCACCCCGATCCGCTACGCGGATCGACGCGCCGGGGCGAGCCACGAGTCTCGCCCGTCCTTCCGACCCCCTCAAGGGGGAGGGCAGCACAGCCGGCGCTCTCCTCATCCATGCCTGGCCGGATCGGGTCGCCAAAGCGCGCGGCGAGCGTGGCCGCTTCGTGCTTGCCAACGGCTCGGGCGCCATGCTCGACGCCTCCGATCCGCTGGCCTGCGAGACCTGGCTCGTCGTCGCCGACCTGCAGGGCAAGGCGCAGAACGCCCGCATCACCGCAGCGGCAGCCATCGATGAGGCCGACATCCGCACTGCGCTGGCGGAAAAGACCGAGACCCACCGCGAGGTGAGCTTCGACCGCGACAGGCGCGCGGTGCGGGTGCGCGAAACGGTTCGCCTCGGCGCCATCACGCTGTCCGAACGCATGCTGCCGGCGCCGACCGGTGCCGACGCGGATCGCGCCATCCTCGACGCCTTGCGCGAACACGGCCTGTCCCTGTTGCCGTGGAACAGGGAGGCGGAGACGTTGCGGCAGCGGCTCGGCTGGCTGTATCGCGGCCTCGGCGCGCCATGGCCCGATGTCTCCGATGCCGCGCTCGTCGAGCGCCTCGAGGACTGGCTGCTGCCATTCCTTTCCGGCGCGGCATCCTTTGCGGCAATCGATCCCAGCGTGCTTTCGCAAGGCCTGATGACGCTGGTGCCGCACGAATTGCAGCGCAAGATCGACACATTGGCGCCGACCCATTTCGACGCGCCGTCGGGCAGCCGGCTGCCGATCCGCTATGACGGCGAATGGCCGGTGCTGGCGATCCGCGTGCAGGAACTGTTCGGCTTCGACCGGCATCCGGCGATCGCCAACGGCACTGTGCCGCTGACGCTCGAATTGCTGTCGCCGGCTCACCGGCCGATCCAGACGACGCGCGACCTGCCCGGCTTCTGGCGCGGCTCCTGGGCCGATGTGCGGGCAGAGATGCGCGGCCGCTATCCCAGGCACGTCTGGCCGGAGAACCCGCTTCTCGCCGCCGCCACCAGCCGGGCCAAGCCGCGCGGTACCTGATGCTTCCAGACTGTCATCCCGAACCGAGGGCCGGCTTCGGCGGTTTTTCGGAAAAGACCTCCGGCTGTTTCCCCTCTATAATCACTGGCCATGATAAACATCCTGCACGCACCCGACTTCCAGCAAAGCCAGCGGCTGCGCCTCAACACGCTGATCAGGTTGCGCTGGCTTGCCATCGTCGGCCAGAGCCTGACCGTGCTTGTCGTCGCTTACGGGCTGAAATTTCCGCTGCCGGTCAGCATGTGTTTTGCGCTGATCGCCTGTTCGGCCTGGATGAACCTTTTGCTGACCTTCCGCTATCCGGCGGCGCATCGGCTTACCCCGTTCTCGGCCTTCGCCATCCTGACCTTCGACAGCCTGCAGCTTGCCGGCCTGCTCTACATGACCGGCGGACTCACCAATCCGTTTTCGCTGCTGATGACCGTGCCCGTCGTCGTCTCGGCGACGTCGCTGCCGCTGCGGCTGACCGCCATGCTCGGCGCGCTGGTGATCGTGGCGGCGACGCTGCTGGTCTTTTACCACCTGCCGCTGCCATGGCATGAGGGCGCGCCATTGGCGATGCCGTTCATCTATGTCGCAGGCATGTGGATGGCGGTGTTCTGCTCCATCGCCTTTACCGCGATCTATGCCTTCCGGGTGGCCGAGGAGGCGCGGCTGCTTGCCAACGCGCTTGCCGCCACGGAATTGGTGTTGCAGCGAGAGCAGCATCTCTCTGCCCTCGACGGCCTCGCCGCGGCCGCCGCGCACGAGCTCGGCACACCGCTCGCCACCATCACACTTGTCGCCAAGGAAATGGAGAAGGCGCTTGGCGAAGATCCGAAATACGGCGAGGACGTGAAGCTGCTGCGTTCGCAGAGCGAGCGCTGCCGCGAAATCCTGAAGCGCCTGACCAGCCTGTCCTCCGAGAGCGAGGTGCACCTCTCGCGCCTGCCGCTGACCTCGCTGGTCGAGGAGGTGACGGCGCCGCACCGCGATTTCGGCATTTCGATCAAGCTTCGGCCGGGCGAGCGCATCGGCCCGGAACCGGTGGGCCGGCGCAATCCCGGCGTCATTTACGGCCTCGGCAATCTGGTCGAGAACGCGGTCGACTTCGCCCGCAACAGCGTGACAGTGCGCTGGAACTGGAATGAGGCCGCCGTCAGCTTCTCGATCATCGACGACGGGCCGGGCTTTCCACCGGAGATCATCGACCGTATCGGCGAACCCTATATGTCGACGCGACAAGGCACCGAAGCTGGCGGCGGCCTCGGCCTCGGCCTATTCATCGCCAAAACCTTGCTCGAACGCTCCGGCGCGACGCTCGATTTCCGCAATTCAAGCGAGCCCGGCGAGGGCGCTATCGTGCAGATATCGTGGCCGCGCAGCGTCTTCCTCAATCCCGAGCAGGCTTCGGCCACCATGTTCGACACGGCCTAAATTGGACAATAGCGTTGCGAAACTATATTTGCGTAAAAATCAGGCAGCAGGATTTTCAGCACGATGAGTACTGACGAAACGATTGGCGCAATGGTCGAAGGCGAGGATACCTCGCTGCTGATCGTGGACGACGACAAGCCGTTCCTGACGCGGCTTGCCCGCGCCATGGAAACCAGGGGTTTCGTGGTCGAGACGGCGGAGAGCGTCGAGGAGGCGGTTGCCAAGGCGCGCGCCAATCCGCCGGCCTATGCGGTGGTCGACATGCGGCTGGCCGACGGCAACGGCCTCGACGTCGTCGCCGCGATTCGCGAGAAGCGCGACGACGCCCGCGCCATCATCCTCACCGGCTACGGCAACATCGCCACTGCGGTGACGGCGGTAAAGCTCGGCGCCATCGACTATCTGTCGAAGCCGGCCGATGCCGACGATATTTTTGCCGCTCTGACCCGCACCGCGGGCGAACGCGCAGCGCCGCCAGAAAATCCAATGTCGGCCGATCGCGTGCGCTGGGAACACATCCAGCGCGTCTACGAAATGTGCGACCGCAACGTCTCGGAAACCGCACGCCGCCTGAACATGCATCGCCGCACGCTGCAACGCATCCTCGCCAAGCGCGCGCCGCGCTAAAGGGCTCTCATTACAGGCTTGCCCGGCCAGCGCTGTTTGCGCATCATCGCTTGGCGGTGTCGGACCTTGCCGCTGATACGACGGAGGCGACATGCAGGACGAAAAGCGGCTGGTCTCCATGCTGCGCGAATTCCTCGACAGCGAGGCGGCCGGCGGCCTCATCCTGATGGCTGCGGCGGCCTTGGCCCTGATCGTCGCCAATTCGCCGCTGGGCGAGGCTTATTTCTCCGCCCTCCATGCCTATCTCGGACCGCTCAGCGTCTCGCACTGGATCAATGACGGCCTGATGGCGGTGTTCTTCCTGCTGGTCGGCCTCGAGATCAAGCGCGAAATGCTTGACGGCCAGCTGTCGACCTGGCCGCGCCGCGTGCTGCCCGGCATCGCCGCCGCCGGCGGCATGGCAGCGCCGGCACTGGTCTACGTCGCCATCAACCGCAACAATCCAGCCGCTCTGTCCGGCTGGGCGATCCCAACCGCCACCGATATCGCCTTTGCGCTCGGCGTGCTGTCGCTGCTCGGCAGCCGCGTCCCGGGCTCGCTGAAGATATTCCTCACCGCGCTCGCCATCATCGACGATCTCGGCGCGGTGCTCATCATCGCGGTGTTCTATACCAGCGGCCTCTCGCTCGCCTATCTCGGCGCCGCCTTCGCCGTGATCGCGCTGCTGGTGGTGCTCAACCGCATGCGGGTGCTGACGCTGCTGCCGTACATCTTGCTCGGCATCGTTCTGTGGGTTTTGGTGCTCAAATCGGGCGTCCATGCGACGCTCGCCGGCGTCGCGCTGGCCCTCACCATACCGCTGAAGATATCGCCGGGCAGCGGCCATGATCTCGACCATTCGCCGCTGCACCGGCTCGAACACGGCCTGCACAAAGTCGTCGCCTTTTTCGTCATCCCGATTTTCGGCTTTGCCAACGCCGGCGTCTCGCTCGCCGGTCTCAGCGCTGCCGCCCTGGCCGAGCCGCTGACGCTCGGCGTCGCCGCCGGCCTCGTCTTGGGCAAGCTGGTCGGCGTGTTCGGGTCTTCCGCGCTTGCCATCCGGCTTGGCTTCGCCGATCTGCCGGTCAATGCCGGCTGGCTGCACATGGTCGGCATTTCGCTGCTCTGTGGCATCGGTTTCACCATGAGCCTGTTCATCGGCCTGCTCGCCTTCGCCAGCGACGCCGCCCTGCAGGACGCGGTCAAGGTCGGCATCCTCGCCGGCTCCTTCATCGCCGCGCTCCTCGGCGCCGCTGTGCTGCTGGTGGCGCCGGCCGCAGGCGAGGCGGAGGAGGCGGAAGAATAGGCGTCTCCTCGCGGGCGCTACCCGTGAGCGACCATGACGTGGCGGACGGCGGTATAGTCCTCCAGCGCGTAGAGCGACATGTCCTTGCCGTAGCCGGATTGTTTTAACCCGCCATGCGGCATCTCGTTGGTCAGCATGAAATGGGTATTGATCCAGGTGCAGCCATATTGCAGCCGGGCCGCCGTCGCCATGGCGCGCGAAACATCCTTGGTCCACACCGACGACGCCAGGCCGTAGTCAGAGTCATTGGCCCAGTTCACCGCTTCGTCGACTTCGGAAAAGCGGGTGACCGAGACCACCGGACCGAACACTTCGCGGCGCACGATCTCGTCCTCCTGCAGCGCGCCGGCGACGACGGTCGGCTGGTAGAAGAAGCCGGAGCCCTCGCCCGGCTTGCCGCCCGTGGTGATCTCGATGTGCTTGAGCTCAGAGGCGCGCTCGACGAAGCTCGAGACGCGGTCGCGCTGGCGACGCGAGATCAGCGGGCCGATCTCGTTTTCGGTATCGTCAGGACGATCATACTTGATGGTCGAGACGGCAGCGGAGAGGTCGGCGACGAGCTTGTCGTAGATCTTCTTGCCGGCGTAGATGCGGCAGGCGGCGGTGCAGTCCTGGCCGGCATTGTAATAGCCGAAGGCGCGCAGGCCGTTGACCACCGCGCCGAGATCGGCGTCGTCGAAGACGATGACCGGCGCCTTGCCGCCGAGCTCGAGATGTGTGCGCTTGACCGATTTGGCGGCAGCCTGCAGCACCTTCTTGCCGGTGGCGACGTCGCCGGTGATCGAGATCATGTTGACCTTCGGGTGGTTGATCAGCGTGTTGCCGACGCTGTCGCCGCGACCGAGCACGACGTTGACGACGCCTTCCGGCAGGATCTCGGCAAGGATTTTCGCCAGCTTCAGCGCGGTCAGCGGCGTCTGTTCCGACGGCTTGAAGACGACGGTGTTGCCGCCGGCAATCGCCGGCGCCAGCTTCCAGGCCATCATCATCAGCGGATAGTTCCACGGCGCGATCGACGCGACAACGCCGATGGCGTCGCGGCGGACCATCGAGGTGTGGCCGGGAATGTATTCGCCGGCGACCTGGCCGGGCATCGAGCGGACCGCGCCGGCAAAGAAGCGGTAGCAGTCGACGATCGCCGGGATCTCGTCATTGAGCACGGCATTGATCGGCTTGCCACAGTTCAGCGCCTCGAGCGCCGCGAAATCCTGTGCAGCAGCCTCGATGCGATCGGCGATCTTCAGGAGATAGCCGGCGCGCTGCGCCGGTGTTGTGCGGGACCAGGTGACGAAGGCTTTTTCGGCAGCAAGCACGGCCGCCTCGATCTGCGCTGGGCTGGCCTCAGGCAGATTGAGGATGGTCGCCCCGGTCTTCGGGTTGAGGATCGGCTCCTCGGTCTCGGTGCCTTTTTCGAATTTCGAGCCGATCAGCATCTGCTTGTCCATGGAAGTCTCTCCCTTATGAACGAGATCATTTGCCCGAACCGGCGATCTGGTCGCCGTCGCGGGTCAGGTAATAGGCAGCGAGGATGGGGAGCAGCGTCACCAGCACTACCACCATCGCCACGACATTGGTGACCGGACGCTGGCGCGGACGGATCAATTCTTCGAGCATCCAGATCGGCACCGTCTGCTGCTGGCCGGCGGTGAAGGTGGTGACGATGACCTCGTCGAAGGACAGCGCAAAGGCAAGCATGCCGCCGGCCAGCAGCGCGGTAGCGATGTTGGGCAGCACGACATGCCGAAAGGTCTGGAAACCATCGGCGCCGAGATCCATCGACGCCTCGATCATCGAGCCGGACGTGCGGCGGAAACGGGCGACCGCGTTGTTGTAGACGACGACCACGCAGAAGGTGGCGTGGCCGAGCACGATCGTCCAGAACGAGAACGGGATTTCGGCCAGCGCGAAGGCCGAGCGCAGCGCGATGCCGGTGATGATGCCGGGCAGCGCGATCGGCAGGATGACCAGCAGCGAGATGGTTTCGCGGCCGAAGAATTTTGTGCGGGACACGGCGGCTGCGCACAGCGTGCCGAGGATCAGAGCGATGGCAGTCGAGATCGCCGCGACCCGCACAGACAATGACAGCGCCTGCCAGACGTCGGGGCGGTTCCAGGTGACGGCGAACCATTGCGTGGTCAGGCCCGGCGGCGGCCAGACGAAGCTCTTCTCCTCGGTGGTGAAGGCATAGACGAAGATCAGCAGGATCGGCAGGTGCAGAAAGAGCAGGCCGCCGGTGGCAGCGAGCTTCAGGCCGATCGGCGCAGATGGGCCACGGTCAGAGCGCATCGAAAGCCCCCATGCGCTTGGCGCCCCAGAGATAGAAGCCCATGATGACGATGGGCACCACGGTAAAGGCGGCGGCGAGCGGGATGTTGCCGGCGGTGCCTTGCTGCGAATAGACGGCCTGGCCGATGAACAGCCGCGAGGTGCCGATGATCTGAGGAATGATGTAGTCGCCGAGCGTCAGCGAGAAGGTGAAGATCGAGCCGGCAACGATGCCGGGCAGCGCCAGCGGGAACAGCACGTTGCCGAAGGTCTGGCCGGGCGAGGCGCCGAGATCGGACGAAGCCTCGACCAAATTGCCCGGCACGCGCTCGAGTGCGGCCTGCACCGGCAGGATCATGAATGGCAGCCAGACATAGACGAAGACGACGAAGGTGCCGGTTGAGGAGACCGACAATGAGTTGCCGCCGACGATCGGCAGCGATAGCCAGGCATCAAGCAGCCAGAGAAGATGCAATTTGGCCAGCAGCCATGTCAGGATGCCTTCCTTGGCCAGGATCAGCTTCCAGGCATAGATCTTGACCAGGTAGCTCGACCACAGCGGCAGCATGACGCCGAGATAAAACAGCGCCTTCCAACGGCCACGCGCATAGCGCGCCGCGTAATAGGCGATGGGAAAGGCGATGACCGCCGCAGCCAGCGTCACCAGCGCCGCCATCGTCACCGTGCGCAGGATGATGTCGAGATTGGCGGCCTGCAGCAGGTCGCCATAAGTCTTCAGCGTGAACTCGCGGTTGATGAGGCCGGAGAACTCATCGATCGAAAAGAAGCTCTGCAAAAGCAGCGCAAACAGCGAGCCGATATAGACGATGCCGAGCCAAAGAACCGGGGGTAGCAGCATCAGGAGCAGCAAGAATTGCGGCCGGCGCCAGAAGAGATCGGAGAGCCCGCCGCGTACGCCGCCACTACCCGGCAGGATGGCGGGGGCCGTGGCCCGCGGCATGGCAGCGTCCAGGCTCATCCTGGCTCGTCCATCAGATGCAAATGCTCGCGGTTGAAGGTGAGCACCACCGCCTCGCCTTCCCGGGGCAAGGCAGCACCCGCCGGCACGATGGCATGCAGCCGCAAGCCCTCTGCATCGAGCGCCAGTCTTGTCGTGGCGCCGAGATAGTTGGTCGAGACCAGGCGGGCGGCAACCCCTTCGCCGTTGGCCCGGCCAATACGGATGGATTCGGGCCGCAGGCTGCCCCAGCGATGCTGGCCGGCATAGCGCTGGACGAAATCCGGCGGCAGCACGTTGGACGAGCCGACGAAATCGGCGACGAAGCGGGTCTTGGGGCGCTGGTAGATGTCTTCCGGCGTGCCGATCTGCATGATCTTGCCGTCATTGAAGACGGCCACGCGGTCGGCCATCGACAGCGCTTCGCCCTGGTCGTGGGTGACGAACACGAAGGTGATGCCGAGCGCCTTCTGCAGCGATTTCAACTCCTCCTGCATGTTTTCGCGAAGCTTGAGGTCGAGGGCGCCGAGCGGCTCGTCGAGCAACAGCACCTTGGGCTGGTTGACCAGCGCACGGGCGAGCGCGACGCGCTGGCGCTGGCCGCCGGAAAGCTGGCCAGGGCGACGGGCGCCGTAGCCGGGAAGCCGCACCAGCGCCAGCGCTTCTTCCGCCGCCTTTTGCCGCTCCGGTCTGCCGACGCCCTTGACCATCAGCCCATAGGCGACGTTGTCGAGCACGTTGAGATGCGGGAACAGCGCATAATCCTGGAACACGGTGTTGACGTTGCGGCGATAGGGCGGCACGCCCTCGGCGCGTTCGCCGAAGATCGAGATCGAGCCCGCCGTCGGCTGCTCGAAACCGGCGATGAGGCGCAGGCACGTCGTCTTGCCCGAGCCGGAAGGCCCGAGCATGGCGAAGAACTCGCCCGGCACGATGTCGAGATCGACCGCGTCGACGGCACGCACGCTGCCGAAATGGCGAGAGACGTTTTGGAAGGAAACGGCGGAGGTCATGGGGCTGTCCTGATCTGTCAGGCTCATCAAATTTCAGGCGGTAGCGCTGCCTCTCATCCGCCTGCCGGCACCTTCTCCTCGTATAGTGGACGGGGAGAAGGGAGGCGCTCCAACGCTGGCGACCCCCCGTTCTTCACGGGGAGAGGGTAAGGGTGAGGGGCAGCGCCGAGCTTCGTAGGTGAGGCGAACTCACCGCCCGCCGATGACGCCGATATAGTCCGACACCCAGCGGTAATAGGGCACGCACTGGTCGTTCTGGGTGGCGCATTTCGAGACCGGCGTCTTCCAGAACTTGATCTTGTCGAAATTGTCGTACCCGTTGGTCTTGCAGCCTTCCTCCCCGAGCAGTTCGTTGCCCTTGCAGGCGGCGGGCACAACCGGCAGCGAGCCGAACCAGGCGGAGACGTCGCCCTGCACTTTTGGCGACAGCGAATGCTCCATCCACATGTAGGCGCAGTTCGGGTGGGCAGCATCGGCCTCCATCATCGTGGTATCCGCCCAGCCGGTGACGCCCTCCTCGGGGATAGTCGAGGCGACCGGCTTCTTGGCCGCGATCAGCGTGTTGACCTGGTAGGGCCAAGAACCGGAGGCGACGACGCCTTCGTTCTGGAAATCGTCGACCTGGATGGCGGCGTCGTGCCAATAGCGTCCGACCAGCGTACGCTGGACCCGCAGCAGGTCGAGCGCCGCCTTGTACTGATCCTCGGTCAGTTCGTACGGATCCTTGATGCCGAGCTCCGGTTTGTGAGCCATCAGGTAATTGGCGGCGTCGGCGATGTGGATCGGCCCGTCATAGGCCTGGACGCGGCCCTTGTTCGACTTGCCGTCGGGAAGCTTCATTTCCTCGAAGACCACGTTCCAGCTCTTCGGCGCCTCCTTGAACACTTCGGTGTTGTACATCAGCACGTTCGGCCCCCACTGATAGGGGACGCCGTAATGGACTCCGCCGACGGTGAACCAGGGCGCATCCTTCAGCCGGTCGTCGACCGTCTTCCAGCTCGGGATGAGGTCGGTGTTGATCGGCTGGACGCGCTTGCCGGCGACCAGACGCAGCGAGGCATCGCCCGAGGCGGTGACCAGGTCGAAACCGCCCTCGTTCATCAGCGAGACCATCTCGTCGGAGGTGTTAGCGGTCTTGACGTTGACCTTGCAGCCGGTTTCCTTCTCGAAGGACGTGACCCAATCATAGCCCTTGTCGGTTTCGCCGCGCTCGATATAGCCCGGCCAGGCGACGATATTGACCTCGCCTTCGCCTTTGCCGAGCTCCTTGACCTGGGCGATGGCCTGGCCGGAGAAGCTCAGCGCGACCGTTAAGGCAGTGCATGATTTCAGCAATGAATTCATCGTCGATCTCCCATTTTGCATGACCTCGAAACCGGTTTCGGGTTTCGGAAGAAGATCATGCGCCCGTTCAAAAACGTTGGATGCGCGGCTCTGAAAGCCCGATGCGAAAACTAAAAGTCTTAGAGCGTACTATGTGCGTCCAATTGGACGCACGTCGCTCTAACGGCAGCTTTGTTCCCTGACCGAAAAGTGCTGCGAAATTTCCGGTTTCGCAAATTCATTTATCAGAAAGCCGATATCGGTTTTTCCGATACGTCAGCGGCCGATCTTCTCGGGCCGTTGGCGCACCATGCGCTGCGACTGGGCAAGTCCGATGAAGTCGCGCGCCGCCTGCGGCAGGCCGGAGCCGCGCCGCCAGACCATGCCGACCTGGACGACTGGTAACGACCCCGAAATATCGCGCGATTCGATGCGGTCGCCTTCCAGCGACCATGGCCGGTAGACGAGGTCGGGCAGCAGCGCCACGCCGGCGCCGGTAGCGACGAGGCTGCGCACCGCTTCGACCGAGCGGGTGCGGAAGGCGACATGCGGCTTGGCGCCGATTGCCGTCAGCAGCTTTCCGGTGTTCTCCTCGATCTCGTCGACGGTCAGCATGATCAGCGGTTCCGAGGCGATGTCGCCGATGCCGATGATGTCGGCACCGGCCAAGGGATGGCCGAGCGGCAGCCACAGCCGATAGGCCGAGACTTCGAGGATTTCGGACTGCAGTGCCGTGCGGTCGCGCAGGTTCGAGGTGACCATGACGGCAATGTCGAGCTTGCCGCCAATTAACAGGTGCTCGAGATAGTCGCCATTGTCCTCGATCGCCGAGACCTCGACACCCGGATAGGCGCGGCGGTAGCGGGCAAGAAGATCGGAAAGCACATAGCCGGCGACCAGCGAGGTGACGCCAAGTTGCAGCCGCCCGCTTGCCGCGGCCTGTTCGCCGAAGAAGGCGCGGCGCGCATCGGAAACGTCGGCCAGGATCTTTCTCGCATGGCGCAGGAACTGGTGGCCTTTGTGGGTGATGTTCAAGCCGCGCGGGTGGCGCTCGAACAGCTCGACGCCGAGATCGTGCTCCAGCTCCTTGATCGCCTCGGTGACCGAGGATTGCGAGATCGACAGGTTCTGGGCGGCGCCCGACACTGTGCCCTGCTCGGCGACGGCGATGAAGAACTGCAATTGGCGGATGGTGAAAGCCATGGCCGGACTAAACACGGCAGAGGCGGCGCTGGGAAGTGGGTGCTGGCGCAGATCTCCCGATGGTGCTCCCGATAGAGCTCAGCCCTCGCTTCCGCCATCGGCAATGCTGAGCCGTGCGCCGGCCTGGGCAAGGGCGGCGGCGATGTCGTGCGGCGGCGGACGGTCGGTCGCGAGTTCGGAAAAGCCGCCGAAGCCGCAGACCTGAACAAGGCCCTGGCGGCCGAATTTGCTGTGGTCGGTGACGACAAGCGAACGCTGGCCGCGCGACAGCACCATGCGGGCGAATTCGGCCTCTTCCAGATCATAGTCCATGACGCCGGTGACGGCATCGACCGCACCGGTCGATATCACTGCATGGCTGACGGAAAAGCGGCTGACGAATTCGATGGCCGAGACGCCGAAGGCAGCACCGGAATCGCTGCGCAGCTCGCCGCCGGCCATGTAGACCTTATTGCCGTTGACGGTGGCCAGCGTGCGGGCGATGTCGGAGGAGTTGGTGACGACCGTCAGCCGCCGGTGGCCGAGCAGTTCCCGGGCCAGGAAAGAGGTGGTGGTGCCGGTGTCGAGCATGATCGATTCGCCGTCGCGGATGGTGGCGGCGACCATGCGCGCTATTGCCCGCTTGGCATCGGCGTTCTCGCGCATGCGCCGCTCGAACGGCGCTTCGCCGGCAATCGACGGCAGGCCGACGGCGCCGTGCATCTTGAGGATGGAACCGTCGCTGGTCAGTGGCTTGACGTCGCGGCGTACTGTCTCCAGCGAGACGCCCAGCCGGTTGGCCAGGCTCGCAATGGTCACGGTGCCTTCCTCCTTGAGGAGGCGCAGGATTTCGCCATGCCGCTTCGAGTGGACCATCGGCTCCATCCGGTCGGATTGTTGCACCGCTGACCGCTTCTACGGCATAAATGCCACTAACTCCAAGGAATTTAGCAAAATTCGGGCAAAAAACCAGAAAATACCACAATTTCGCGTTGACAACGCCTCCAGCGTGGCGCGACATTATCGCTGTGACAGGCTCGGAACGGAGGACGGAGGCTGAGCCGCACGAAAAATCGCTTGCCCGAACACCCGGGAGATCGTCGGGTGCAAGGGTACCGAAATTCAGGATCCGCGGGGGCGGATGCCGGCGTCGAAGAACCCGGCACAAAGGGGCTCGTCGGTGCGGTGCGGGATACCGATCCCGGGATCTGCACCGACGAGATCTTCGCGTTGCCTCCATTCCTCCGTCCGATTGTCATCGCTGGCCAGCCGTGACATGCGTGGAAAATTGACCCAATGTTGGACGAGATCGTGACTGTCGAAGACCGCATCCGTGCGCTGCCTTGCTGGACCGGCAGCATCGACATCGCGCCGCTGCCGGGCGGGCTGAGCAATGCCAATTATCTGGTCAAGGACGCGGCCGGGCGGCACGTCGTGCGGCTCGGCCAGGACTATCCGTTCCACCATGTCTTTCGCGAGCGCGAGATGATGACGGCGCGGGCAGCGCACGCGGCAGGCTTCGCTCCGGCCGTCCACTACACTGGACCCGGCGTCATGGTGACGGAGTATCTCGGCGCCAAGGCCTATGTCGCGCAGGACGTGCGCGCCGATCTCGGCCGCGTTGCCGCGTTGCTGCGCGGTTTCCACCGGGAGATGCCCGGTCATGTCTCCGGCGCCGGCTTCATGTTCTGGGTATTCCATGTCATTCGCGACTATGCGCGCACGCTGGAGGAAGGCCGCAGCCGCAAGCTGGGCGAACTGCCGCGCCTGCTGACGCTGGCGGACGAGCTCGAGCGCGCGCAAAAGCTGCTGCCGATCGTCTTCGGCCATAATGACCTCTTGCCGGCTAACATAATCGACGACGGTCACAGGCTGTGGCTCATCGATTTCGAATATGCAGGCTTCAACACCGCGATGTTCGACCTTGCCGGCGCGGCGTCGAATGCAGGCATGAGCGACGAGGAGTCCTTCGCCTTCCTGACCGTCTATTTCATGAAGGAGCCAGACCCGGCGATACGGCGCTCGCACGCCGCCATGCAATGCGCGTCGCTGCTGCGTGAGGCGATGTGGGGCATGGTTTCCGAGCTTTACCTCGACGCGCCCGGTGTCGACTACGCCGCCTACGCCGACGAAAACCTGGCGCGGCTCGAAGCCGCCCTGGAAAACTACAGGACAAAATACGGGACGCGGACATGACCTTGCCCGCCCAGGCCGGGATCGTCGTCATCGGCGGTGGCATCATCGGCTGTTCGACGGCCTATCATCTGGCGCGCGACCACAAGGCCGAAATCGTGCTGCTCGAACAGGGCAAACTGACCTCGGGTTCGACCTGGCATGCTGCCGGGCTGGTCGGCCAGCTACGCTCGTCGGCGTCGATCACGCGCGTGCTCAAATATTCGGTCGATCTCTACAAGGGGCTGGAAGCCGAAACCGGCCTCGCCACCGGCTGGAAGATGACTGGCTGCCTGCGCCTCGCCACCAATGCCGACCGCTGGACCGAGTATAAGCGGTTGGCAACGACGGCCAAGAGCTTCGGCATGGACATGCATCTGCTGTCGCCGGCCGAGGTCAAGGAGATGTGGCCGCTGATGGAAACCGGCGACCTCGTCGGCGCGTCCTGGCTGCCGACCGACGGTCAGGCAAGCCCTTCCGACATCACCCAGTCACTGGCCAAGGGCGCGCGCATGCATGGCGCCAAATTGTTCGAGGAGGTGCGGGTCACCGGCTTTGAAATGAGAGACGGCCGCATCACCACGGTAAAGACCAGCAAGGGCGATATCGCCTGCGACAAGGTGGTGAACTGCGCCGGGCAATGGGCGCGGCAGGTGGGTGCGCTGGCCGGCATCAACGTGCCGCTGCAGCCCGTGAAGCACCAGTACATCATCACCGAGAGGATCGTCGGCTTGGCGACCGACGCGCCGACAATTCGCGACCCCGATCGCCGCACCTATTTCAAGGAGGAGGTCGGCGGGTTGGTGATGGGCGGCTACGAGCCGAACCCGCAGGCGTGGACGACCGGTCTGCCGGGCGGCGATGTGCCGGACGATTGGGAGTTCCGGCTCTTCGACGATGATTACGATCATTTCGAGCAGCATATGAGCCAGGCGATCGAGCGTGTCCCGGCGCTCGCCAATGCCGGCGTCAAGCAGATGATCAACGGGCCGGAGAGCTTTACGCCGGATGGCAATTTCATCCTCGGTGTGGCGCCGGAATGCGCCAATATGTTCGTCGGCGCCGGCTTCAATGCCTTCGGCATCGCGTCCGGCGGCGGCGCCGGCTGGGTGCTGGCGCAATGGGTCGTCGACGGCGAGGCGCCGCTCGATCTGTGGGTGGTCGACATCCGCCGCTTCTCCGATCTCCACCGCGACCGGCAATGGGTCCGCGACCGCACGCTGGAAGCCTATGGCAAGCACTACACGATCGGCTTCCCGCATGAGGAATATGTCAGCGGCCGGCCGCGCATCGTCTCGCCTTTGTACGAGCGGCTGCAAAAACATCGCGCCGTGTTCGGCTCGAAACTTGGCTGGGAGCGGCCGAACTGGTTCGCGCCGGAAAGCATCGAGCCGAAGGACTTCTATTCGATGGGCCGGCAGAACTGGTTCCCGGCGGTTGGCGACGAGCACCACCACGTGCGCGAGAAGATCGGTATTTTCGACCAGTCGTCTTTCGCCAAATACGAAATGACCGGAGCCGACGCGCTGAAGGCGCTGGACTGGATCTGCGCCAACGACGTCGCCAAGCCGGTCGGCCGGCTGACCTACACGCAGCTCCTCAACACGCGCGGCGGCATCGAGGCCGATTTGACCGTGGCGAGGCTCGGTGAGGAGAAATTCTACATCGTCACCGGCACCGGTTTCCGCACGCATGATTTCTCCTGGATTGCCGATCATATCGGCAGGGAGTTCGACGTGATGCTGACCGACGTCACGGAGGATTTCGGCACATTGTCGCTGATGGGGCCGCGCGCCCGTGACGTGCTGTCAGCGGTGACCGATGCCGACGTCTCGAATGCCGCCTTTCCATTCGGCCATGTTCGCGAGATCGCCATTGCCGGTCATGCCATCCGGGCACTGCGCGTCACCTATGTCGGCGAACTCGGCTGGGAACTGCATGCGCCGATCGCGGCGACGGGCGAGGTTTTCGACGCGCTGATGACGGCGGGCGCTGTCCACGACATTCGCCCGGTCGGCTATCGGGCGCTGGAATCGCTGCGGCTGGAAAAGGGCTACCGCGCCTGGGGCGCCGACATCACGCCCAACGACACGCCGCAGGAGGCCGGCCTCGGCTGGGCGGTGAAGCTCAGGAAGAACACCGATTTCCTCGGCCGGCGGGCTCTGGAAAAGCTCGACGGCGCGGCGCTCGGGAAACGCTTTGCCGGCTTCACTGTCGATGATCCGGACGTCGTGCTGCTCGGGCGCGAGACCATCCTGCGCAACGGCGAGGCGGTCGGTTATCTCACCAGCGGCGGCTATGGCTACACCATCGGCAAGAACATCGGCTACGGCTATGTGCGCAATGCCGATGGCGTCAACGATGATTTCCTCACTTCCGGCAACTACGAGCTGGTGGTGGCAATGGAACGGACGCCGGCTAAGATACACCTCGAGCCGCTTTACGATCCGGCAGGAGCAAAGGTGAAGGCGTAGAGCCTTTCGGTTTCAGCCTCAGTTCACGATGAGCACCAGCCCCCGGCTCGGCACGGTATCGGCCTCGCCTGGCATCGAAACATAGGACGGCGTCTCTTCGGCGCGCGTGACGGTGCCTTGCGCCTCGAGATCGGCGATCCGCGCGGCAAACCCGGCATCCCACAGCGTGTTCTTCACTGTCAGCACGATCACCCCGCCCGGCCGGCAGATGCGGATCAGCTCGTCCAGACCCTCGGCCCCGACATGACCGGACGTGAAGACGCCGGCTGAGATGATCCCGGCATAGGCGTCGTCCACGAAGGGCAGCGGTCCGCCAAGCGCCAGGCAGTGCAGCGCCGAATAGACGCCCTTGCGCGCGGCTTGCGCCAGCATGCCTTCCGAGATGTCGAGCGCCTCGACCTGCGGATAACCGGTAATGGCAAGCCATTCGCCGATGAGCCCGGTGCCGGCGCCGGCATCGAGCAGAGGAGCGGCGCCGCGCGGCAGATGGCGGGCCAGCAAGGCAAGGCAGATGGTGGGATGGCGATAGCCAGCCGCCGACATGTCGGCGTCATAGGTGCCTGCCCAACTGTCGTAGAGCGCCGCGACGTCTTCCGGCCGCTTCGCCGCATAGGCTGCGGCGAGTGCGCTCTGCTGATTGCTGTCCGTCATCGCTTTCCGTCGCCTGGTATCGATCCGCAACGCGATCATAGCCAAACGGCGAAAACTGTGGAACCGTCGTCGTCCCAATAACACGGGGAAAGGAGCGAAATCCATGGCGGACGACCGGGCGCGCGCCGCACTTGCGGCCATTCCGATGCTGGCCGGCTATGACGGCCCTCTGGAACGGCTCGGCGGTCTCACCAACCTCGTCTTCAGGGGTAAGGATTTCTGCCTGCGTATCCCCGGCAAGGGCACCGAGGAATACATCAACCGCGCCAACGAGGCAGTGGCGGCGCGGGAAGCGGCGAAGGCAGGCGTCAGTCCCGAAGTGCTGCATGTCGATGCCGAGACCGGCGTGTTGGTGACCCGCTTCGTTGCCGGTGCCGAGACGATGTCACCGGAAAAGTTCAAGACTCGGCCGGGCAGCCCGGCACGCGCCGGCAAGGCCTTTCGCAAACTGCACACATCCGGCGCGGTGTTCCCCTTCCGCTTCGAGCTGTTTGCGATGATCGACGATTATCTGAAAGTGCTGTCAACCAAGGACGTCGCCCTGCCTGCCGGCTACCACGATGTGGTCCGCGAGGCGGAGGCAGTGCGCTCAGCACTTGCGGCTCAAGCTCTGCCGATCGTCGCCTGCCACTGCGACCCGCTCTGCGAAAACTTTCTCGATACGGGCGACAGGATGTGGATCGTCGACTGGGAATATTCCGGCATGAACGATCCGCTCTGGGATCTCGGCGACCTCAGCGTCGAAGGGCAATTCAACGCCGCGCAGGACGAAGAGATGATGCTGGCCTATTTCGGCGGCGAGCCGAGACCGGCGGAGCGCGGCCGCATCGTCATCTACAAGGCGATGTGCGACCTGTTGTGGACGCTCTGGGGCTTGATCCAGCTTGCCAACAAAAATCCGGCCGACGACTTTCGCGCCTATGCCGACGGCCGGTTTGCGCGCTGCAAGGCGCTGATGGAGACGCCGGAATTTTCGCGGCATCTCGCGGCGGTGCGCCGGGGTTAATTTACACCCTTCGGCACGTTTTCCGGCGGTACCGTGTCGACCACCTTCTGGCGGTGGAAGATGAACAGGCCGGCCAGCACGACGATGGCCGAGCCGATCAGGATGCGCGGCCCAGGCACATCGCCGAAGAAGGCGAGGCCGAAGACCACTGCCCACAACAGCAGGCTGTAATGCAGCGGCGCCAAGGTCGAGGCCGGCGCCAGCTTCAACGCCCTGGTGATCATCAGATGCGCGCCGCAGGAGACGATGCCGAGAAGCAGCATGGCGCCGAAATCGAGCGAGGACGGCGTCTTCCAGCTGCCGAGGGTCAACGCAGCGCCGACCAGCAGCGTGCCGATGGTTTGCCAGGTGACCAGCGAGGTGTCGCTGGTGCCGCGCAGCCGCCGATTGAGGATGATGGCGAAGGCAAAGGAAATGCTGCCGGCGAGCGCGAACATCGACGACAGCGAGAACGCGGCCGAGGACGGCTTCAGCATGATCAGCACGCCGCAGAAACCGACCAGGATAGCCGCCCAGCGGCGCCAGCCGACCCTTTCGCCGAGCAGGAAGTGCGACAGCGCCGCGACATAGATCGGCCCGGCCATGTAAAAACTCATCACATCGGCGAGCGGCAGATAGACGACCGCCGCGTAGAACAGCGCCGTGTCGAGCGTCGTCATCACCACGCGAAGCAGCTGCAGCTCCGGCCGCTCCATGCGAAACAGCTTGGCCGCACCCTGATGTGCAATCATCGGCCCGAGTATGAAAAACGCGCCGATCGAGCGGATCAGCACGACCTGGCCGACGGAAAAACTGGCGACCAGCCACTTGCCCATCGCGTCGTTCAGCGCAAACAGGAAGTCGCCGGCGAGCATCAGCAGGATGCCGGCCAGCAGCACGTTCATGATCGTTGAGTACTGGGCTGCGGGCTGCGCCATCCGTTACCGGTTCCTCGCCGTGGGGTACGGTGACCCGCGTCGTAGTCGCAAGCTGCGGCCATGACGAGGCGAAAATCGAGAATTCGGTAAGACCAGCGCCGGAAATCGGCTGGACTAATGCATGTCGCGCAAAAGTGTGCAGCGGTTTTGCGATAACGACACGCTTAAAAACAAGACCTTAAAGCGCGTCGCGTGGGTCCGTTCAAACGCGACGCGCTTTAAGCGTGGCGCCGGTTCACCGTGCCCGGCCTTCCAGCGATCGAAAGCCGCGTGTCCTGCCGGCTGCGCTCGGCCACCACCTTGCCCCTGGCGATGACGCAGAGACGCTCTGGGCGCAGCCGCAGCGCCTCGACTGGGTTGCCGGCATCGAGAACGACCAGGCTGGCGCGCTTGCCGACCGCCAGGCCAAGGTGGTCGAGGCCCATGATGGCGGCATTGACGTTGGTGACCATATCGAAGCAGCGCGCCATCTCGGCCGGGCTCGACATCTGCGCGACATGCAGGCCCATGAAGGCGACGTCGAGCATGTCTGCGGTGCCCAGCGAATACCAGGGGTCGAGCACGCAATCCTGGCCCCAGCCGACGCGGATGCCTTGCGCCAGCATCTCCTTGACCCGCGTCAGTCCGCGGCGCTGGGGAAAGGTGTCGTGGCGGCCCTGCAGCATGATGTTGATCAGCGGATTGGGGATCGCCGAAACGCCGGCCTCGGCAATCAGCGGCAATAGCTTCGAAACGTAGTAATTATCCATCGAATGCATCGATGTCAGGTGCGAGCCGGCCACTCTGCCCTGCAACCCGAGCCGCTGCGTCTCATAGGCAAGCTGCTCGACGTGGCGCGACAGCGGATCGTCGGTCTCGTCGCAATGCAAGTCGACCATCAGGCCGCGCTTCGCCGCGATTTCGCAGAGCTCGGTGACGGAGCGCGTGCCGTCGGCCATTGTGCGCTCGAAATGCGGAATGCCGCCGACGACATCGACGCCTATGTCGAGCGCCCGGATGGTGTTGTCGCGCGCCGTCGGCGAGCGGTAAAACCCGTCCTGCGGGAAGGCGACCAGCTGCAGGTCGATATAGGGGCCAACCGTCTTCTTCACGTCGAGCAGCGCTTCGACCGCCAGCAGGCGGTCGTCGCAAACATCGACATGGGTGCGGATGGCGAGCAGGCCCATCGACACCGCCCAGTCGCAATAGGCGAGCGCACGGTCGCGCACCGCTTCGTGGGTCAGAAGCGGCTTCAACTCGCCCCAAAGCGAGATGCCTTCGAGCAGCGTGCCCGAGACATTGATGCGCGGAATGCCGAGCGAAAGCGTGGCGTCCATATGGAAATGCGGATCGACGAAGGGCGGCGAGACCAGATTGCCATGGGCATCGATCGCCGTGCCGGCGCTGACGTTCAGCTCGGGCTCTATCGCTGCGATCGTTTCGCCGACGATGCCGATATCCGCGATCCTGCCGTCGGGCAGCATCCCGCCGCGCACCACAAGGTCAAAATCCATCTAGCGCCACCTCGTTCAAAAAAGCCGTTTCTTTCCATGCAGCGTGCTGCCGCAAGGCGGAACCTTCAGGCGCGGCCCTTCCCTTCTTCCCTTGTGGAAGAAGGTGGCCGCGAAGCGGCCAGATGAGGGGTGTTCCAGCTTGGCGCCGGCGGCACTCCGTCCAGCACCCCTCAACCGTCTTGGCGTTGCGCGCCAATCCACCTTCTCCCACAAAGGGAGAAGGAAAAGCCTCTATTCCGGCACGTACCGCACCGCCCCCTTGGCGGCACTTGTCGCCATCGCCGCATAGGCGCGCAAGGCTGTCGTCACCTTGCGCTTGCGCTTTTCTTCGGGCTTCCAGGCAGCCGTTCCCCTGGCCTCCATCGCGGCGCGACGGGCGATGAGTTCGGCGTCGTCGACAGCAAGCCTGATGGTGCGGTTGGGGATATCGATCTCGATCGTGTCGCCTTCCCTGACCAGCCCGATCAGACCGCCTTCCGCGGCTTCCGGCGAGACATGGCCGATCGACAGGCCGGAGGTGCCGCCGGAAAAACGACCGTCGGTGATCAGTGCGCAGGCTTTGCCGAGACCTTTCGACTTCAAATAGCTGGTCGGGTAGAGCATTTCCTGCATGCCGGGTCCGCCGCGTGGCCCTTCATAGCGGATGACGACGACATCGCCGGCCTTGATCTCGTTCGACAGGATCGCCTTGACGCTGGCGTCCTGGCTTTCGAACACTCTTGCCGGACCGGTGAATTTCAGGATCGATTCATCGACGCCCGCCGTCTTCACGATGCAGCCATCGATTGCCAGATTGCCTTTCAGCACGGCAAGGCCGCCATCCCTGGAGAAAGGATGTTCGGCCGAGCGGATGACGCCCTTCTCGCGGTCGAGATCGAGATCGTCCCAGCGGCGGTCCTGGCTGAACGCGACTTGCGTCGGCACGCCGCCGGGTGCCGCCAGGAAGAAATCCCGGACATTCTGGCTGGTGGTGCGCGAAATGTCCCAATGATCGAGCGCTTCGCCGAGGCTTGCGGTGTGCACCGTCGGCAGGTCGCGGTTGATCAGCCCGGCGCTATCCAACTGGCCGAGGATGGCCATGATGCCGCCGGCGCGATGGACATCCTCCATGTGGACGTCAGCCTTGGCCGGAGCCACCTTGCACAGCACCGGCACCCGCCGCGACAGCCGGTCGATGTCCTCCATGGTGAAGTCGACCTCGCCCTCATGTGCCGCGGCGAGGATGTGCAGGACCGTGTTGGTCGAGCCGCCCATGGCGATGTCGAGCGTCATGGCATTCTCGAAGGCGCCCTTCGAGGCGATGCTGCGCGGCAGCGCGGTGTCATCGTCCTGCTCGTAATAGCGCTGGGCGAGATCGACGATCAGATGACCGGCCTCGACAAACAGCCGCTTGCGGTCGGCGTGCGTGGCCAACGTCGAGCCGTTGCCGGGCAGCGAGAGGCCGAGCGCCTCGGTCAGGCAGTTCATCGAATTGGCGGTGAACATGCCGGAGCAGGAGCCACAGGTCGGACAGGCCGAGCGCTCGATGATCCTGACGTCCTCGTCGGACACCTTGTCGTCGGCGGCTGCGACCATGGCGTCGACCAGGTCAAGCGCCTGGGTCTTGCCGGCGAGCACCACCTTGCCGGCCTCCATCGGCCCGCCGGAGACGAAGACGGTCGGGATGTTGAGGCGCAGCGACGCCATCAGCATGCCGGGCGTGATCTTGTCGCAATTCGAGATGCAGACCATCGCGTCGGCGCAGTGCGCGTTGACCATGTATTCGACCGAGTCGGCGATCAATTCGCGCGACGGCAGCGAATAGAGCATGCCGTCATGGCCCATGGCGATGCCGTCATCGACGGCAATGGTGTTGAACTCCTTGGCGACGCCGCCGGCTTTTTCGATCTCGCGGGCAACCAGCTGGCCGAGATCCTTCAAATGGACATGGCCCGGCACGAATTGGGTGAAGGAATTGACCACGGCAATGATCGGCTTGCCGAAATCCGAATCCTTCATGCCGGTAGCGCGCCACAGGCCGCGGGCGCCGGCCATGTTGCGGCCATGGGTGGTGGTGCGGGAACGGTAGGCGGGCATTGAACTGTCCTTGCTGTCTGCGTCGCGCCCAAAGGTGCGGAAAACCGGAATTGAGCCGCAGACCTTATAGACGGCACACTCTGGTCTGGCCACAATTTTGCGCTGCGCCAGGGTGCGGAACGAGCGGCCAGCCAAAGACGCAGCCGGTCCAGGCCGTAAAAAAGTCAGAAGCGCTGTCGGATCGTGGTTTGCTCGAGCGTCCTTGAGCAGACGGCGGACCGGGCATCAATTGCCAGCCGGCCGTTTGCGAGCGAAACAAGCCAAAACCAGCCCGAGGAGCAAGCGAATGCAAAAGATCACCCCCTGCCTGTGGTTCGACGACCAGGCCGAGGAGGCCATGAACCATTACATCTCCATCTTCAAGAATTCGAAGGTGCTGAGCGTGATGCGCTGGCCCAAGGGCAGCGGCGATAATGAGGGCAAGGTGCTGATGGTCTCATTCGAGCTCGACGGCGTTCAGTTCCAGGCGCTCAACGGCGGCCCGCAATTCAAGTTCACCCAGGCAGTCTCGCTTTCCATCGACTGCAAGACGCAGGAAGAGGTCGACTATTTCTGGGACAGGCTCATCGCGGGCGGTGGCCAGCCCAGCCAGTGCAGCTGGCTGAAGGACAGATTCGGCCTCTCCTGGCAGGTCGTTCCCGAACAGCTGCCCAGGCTGCTGCTGGACCCCGACACGGAAAAGGCTGGCCGCGTGATGCAGGCGATGATGCAGATGAGCAAGATCGACATCGCCAAGATCGAAGAGGCAGCCAAGGGGTGAATGGAACGCGATCTTGCCTTCTCCCCCTGTGGGAGAAGGTGGATCGGCGCGAAGCGCCGAGACGGTTGAGGGGTGTGGGACGGAATGAGACGTTGGTGTTTTCTGGAACACCCCTCATCCGTCGCCTTCGGCGACACCTTCTCCCACAAGGGGAGAAGGGAAAACCAACAGCTCAAGCCGCCCTGTCGCGGACCTGATAATCCTTGACCGCGGTGAAGCGGATCGCCTTCCAGCGCTCGGCCTCGTAGTTGAGCGAGAAGGCGTGCTGGGCGAGGAACACCGGATCGTTGTCGAGGTCGCGGGCAATGTCGCCGCGATGCGCCTCGATGAAGCGCTGGAGCTCGGCCCTGTCGTCGGCCGATATCCAGCGGCAGACGGAAAAGCGCGACATTTCGAAATCGACCGGCAGTGTGTATTCGAAGTTTAGCCGCTCCTTCAAGACGTCGAGCTGCAGGGCGCCGACGACGCCGACGATGGCTGGCGAGCCGTCCTCCGGCGAGAACAATTGCACGACGCCTTCCTCGGCCATCTGGTGCAGCGCTTCCTTGAGCTTCTTGGCTTTCATGGCATCGCCGAGGCGAACGCGGCGCAGGATTTCAGGCGCGAAATTCGGCACGCCGCGAAACAGGATCTCCTCGCCCTCGGTCAGCGTGTCGCCGATGCGCAGCGTGCCGTGGTTGGGGATGCCGACGACATCGCCGGCGAACGCCTCGTCGGCCGTGACGCGGGTGCGGGCGAAGAAGAATTGCGGTGCCGACAGGCTCATCGGTTTCCCCGTGCGCACCAGCTTGGCCTTCATGCCGCGCTCGAGCTTGCCGGAGCAGACGCGCACGAAAGCGATGCGGTCGCGGTGATTGGGGTCCATATTGGCCTGGATCTTGAAGACGAAGGAGGTCATCTTGTCCTCGGTCGCCTCGACCTTGCGGCTGTCGGCCTCCTGCGCGCGCGGCGGCGGCCCGTAGGCGCCGAGCGCCTCGATCAGGTCGCGCACGCCGTAATTGCGCAGCGCCGAGCCGAAATAGACCGGGGTCAGATGGCCCTCGCGGAAGGCATCGAGGTCGAGCGGGCGACAGGCCGCGCGCGCCAGCTCCAGCTCCTCGATGAAGGCCTCGCGCTCGTTCTCCGGCAACAGGCCGGCGACGCGGTTGGAATCGGGTCCATTGACCGGCGTGCGCTCCTTTTCGGCGTCGCCCTTGCGCACCGCGTTCAGCGCCAGATGGTAGGTCCCGGAAAAGGTCTTGCCGCGGCCGATCGGCCAGGTGATCGGCGCTGTATCCAGTGCCAGCTTCTGCTCGATCTCGTCGAGGATGTCGAATGGGTCTCGGCTTTCGCGGTCCATTTTGTTGACGAAGGTGATGATCGGGATGTCGCGCAGCCGGCAGACCTCGAACAGTTTCAGCGTGCGCGGCTCGATGCCCTTGGCGGCGTCGATGACCATGACCGCGCTGTCGACCGCCGACAGCGTGCGATAGGTGTCGTCGGCGAAATCCTCGTGGCCGGGCGTGTCGAGCAGGTTGAAGACGGTGTCCTCGTATTCGAAGGTCATCACCGAGGTGACCACCGAAATGCCGCGCTCGCGTTCGATCTTCATCCAGTCCGAGCGGGTCTGGATGCGGTCCTTCTTGGCCTTGACCTCGCCGGCAAGCTGGATGGCGCCGCCGAACAAAAGCAGTTTTTCGGTGAGCGTCGTCTTGCCGGCGTCGGGGTGGGCGATGATCGCGAAAGTGCGGCGGCGCGATACCGCTTGTTCGATGTCTTCAGCCAATTTCATGGAATCCTGTCTGTGGCGCGGGCTTCTAGCAGCGCTTTTCCAGCCTGTCGAACGGAAACACCGCTGATACCCCGGCAGCAGGTTCAGTCTCTGACGATAGCCGCCTGCGAGACCGAGCCAACGTCATCCAGGCGCATAACCAGCCATTCAGAGTCGATCGAAAAAAATCCTCTTTCCGAACCAAGAATATAAACCAGACTCCAGTCCTCGAAATAGTCCGTCTTCGGCGGCTCGCCGAGCATGGCAACAACTTCTGCCCGCGATTTCCCAACCAACGCCCCGGTCAGCACCAAACCGTCAGCGATGCGATGGCGTTTATGCAAAGGATCCAGCCAGTTGTCGTCCTGCCACCAAGATCGAACGAACGGCAGCGGGCCAAAGAAGACGGCATAGACAATGGCGGCTCCGGCTGCAGCAAAAACCAACCCTTTTATCCAGCGGCGCAAATGACCCTCATGTGATTGAGCTGAACGTTTCCAGTGAGGCGATCGTCATCGACCCGCTTCGAGAGCGGTCCCGGCAACGCCCTTGGTAAGTCTGTAGCATGGTGGCAATGAGGGCAAGAAGTCCTGGGCGTTTGAAGGTACACGGCCGTGAGCAAGAACATCATCGTCATTGGATCCGGCATCATTGGCGCCTCCATCGCTTGGCACCGGCAGAGCTAAGCTGTCGACCTCTCCGGCTGCCGCCGGTTCACGTCCCGACGTCAGGCCGATTCGGTCGCTCGGCTCTCGAAGGCCACCTCCGGAATCCACTCGGCAATTGTGGCGCCGATCCTGCCGGCATGGTCCTCCTGTAGATAATGCGCGCCGGGTCCGAGATCGATCAACCGGCAGTTCTTCAGGCCGGCCGCGAATTCCCGTGCCGCATGCGGCGAGACGAGGGCCCCCGGATCGCCTGAGAAAAGCAGCTTCGGGTAGGAGGAGAGCCGGAGCGCCCGATGGTCGTGCTCGCTGATGGCAGCGACATCGGCGGGCTGGCCTTCAATCGGCAGGTCGCGCGGCAGCCGCAGGATCGGCTTGCGCGATTGGGGCGTCGGGAACGGTGCCCGGTAGGAGGCCATTTCCTCATCGCTCATCGTGCGCAGCACCGCAGCCGGAAGCACCTTTTCGACGAAGACGTTGTCTTCCAGGACAAGCTTCTCACCGACGCCAGGCGTGCGCATTGCCTTGAACAATTCGCGCGCCTGCGGACGCTGGTGAAAATCGTCCCAACTCTCGAAGGGGCGGATGAATTCCATGAAGGCGAGGCCGAGGATCCGCTGCGGCCGCCGGGCCGCGAGATGGAAGGCGAGCGCGGTGCCCCAGTCCTGCGCGACGACCACCACGTCACTGATGCCAAGCGTCTCGATGAAGGCGTCGAGATAGCGGACGTGGTCGAAGAAGCGATAGTCGATGTCCGGCTTGCCGGATTGGCCATAGCCGATCAGGTCGGGCGCAATGCAGCGGCCGAACGGCGCCACATGCGGGATGATGTCGCGCCAGATGTAGGACGACGTCGGGTTGCCGTGCAGGAATAGCACCGTCGGACCGGCAGTACCTGCCTCGACATAGGAGATGGTGGAATCGAGTACCGCGACTTCCGAGCGCGGCACCGTTGTGCGGGATTGCTGCTTTTCGAGTTTCGGGTTCATCGGATCAGCTCCTTTTTTACGAAGACTGTTTTGAAGACGATATTCTTGAAACGCTCGAGCGGTTCGGGACTGCGCTCCACCTTCATGCGCAGCATCGCGCCTTGCCAGGAACTCAACAGGAAATCGGCGAGGTCCTCGGCATCGAACGCGTCGGTGATGTCGCCAGCCGCCTGGCCCTCGGCGATGCATTCGGCAAAGGGCTTGCGCCAGCGTTCGAAGATGGCGACGAGTTGCAGCCTCAGCGCCTCACTGTGAGCCGCCGTCTCGAGGCTGAGATTGCCGATCATGCAGCCCCGTGCCCAATCATGCGCCTCCAGCTTCGACGTGATGATTTCGAGATAGCGGCGCAAGCGCCCGACCGGGGGTGTGCCGTCCCGGGCAAGGGCCTGCTCCGCCAAACCGCTCACATAGGCGAAATAGCGGTCCAGCACCTCGCCGGTGAACGCCTCCTTGGAGGCAAAATGATTGGTGAAGGACCCCGGACGGGCATCGGCCGCGGCGACGATGTCGCGTACGCCGGCGGCCGAATAGCCGGAGCTCCAGATGGTTTTGAAACCGGCGTCGAGAAGTTTTTCGCGAAGTGAATGTCTAGCCATGCCAGGTAAAATACGTACGTACGTATTAAAGTCAAGAGGCACATTTGATACGGCTCGCTCTTGGCAGAACCCACGGGCAATGGCATCGCAGTGGTGGCGTTGGAACGAGGAGTGAAGCATGACAGCTGCGAAAGAAGTGATCGTCATCGGCGCCGGTATCATCGGCGCCTCCATCGCCTGGCACCTGACCAGGGCTGGAGCAAAGGTGACGGTCGTTGCCGGCAGCGGCGCCGGCGGCGTCGCGACACCGAATTCCTTTGCCTGGATCAATGCCAGCTGGGGTAATCCGCAGCCTTACTTCCGACTACGGACTCGATCGATGGCCGAATGGACGCGACTGGCGAACGAGGTGCCCGGCATCCCGTTGCAATGGTGCGGCGGCCTGTGCTGGGACCTGCCACGTCCCGAACTCGAAGCCTATGCGGCCGAGCACTCCGCATGGGGCTACGGCATCGAGCGTGTCGACCTTGCCGGAGCGGCCCGCATCGAGCCCAATCTGACCGAGCTTCCCGATTTCGCCCTTTATGTCGCCGAGGAAGGCGTTGCCGAGCCGGTCGCCGCCACGCAAGCACTGCTGGCCGACGCCGAACGGCGCGGCGCGCGAATTGTAGCCGGGACGACCGTCACCGCTCTGGTGCAAGCCAACGGCAGGATTGCCGGCGTCGATACATCCGGCGGGCGGATTGCTGCCGACGAGGTGGTGATCGCGGCCGGAGCCGGCTCCCCGGCAATCGCTGCCACAGCCGGGATAGAACTGCCGATCGAAACGCCGCCCGGCCTGATCGTGCATTCGCGCCCCTACGAAAAGCTGCTCAACGGCCTGGTGATCGGCGACCGCCTGCATATGCGCCAGACGGCGGAAGGCCGCGTCATCGCCGGCTCGGATTTCGGTGGCGCCGATCCCGGCATGGATGCCCCGGCCACCGCCCGCGAGCTGTTTGCGGCGATGAAGGCGATGCTGCGCGGCGCGGATGGGCTGGAACTCGATTTCCACACCATTGGCTATCGGCCCACGCCGGTCGATGGCTTTCCGATCATAGGCCGCGCCGAAGGCACGAGCGGCGTCTATGTCGCCGTTATGCATTCCGGCATCACGCTGGCGCCGGCCGTCGCCCTGTTCGCCGCCCGCGAAATCCTCGACGGCGAGCGCGATCCGCTGCTTGATCCCTACGGACTGGCGCGGTTTACTCAATAGCCGGGCGGGCGGCGAAAGCCGCCGGCCAGCGGCTCGATTGCCCTGGCGATTCCGAGCAGGCGCCGCTCCGACCAGCGTTTGCCGACAAGCTGTAGTCCGATGGGCAGGCCGTCGCGATCTTGTCCGCAGGGCAGCGACAGTGCCGGATGGCCGCTGTAGTTGAACACCGCGCCATAGGCCGGCAGCATCAAGTAGCTTTGCGTCTTGCCGTCGACCTCGATCGGCGTTCCCGGCTCGCAATGCGGGAAGGCGGTGGCCATGGCGACCGGGCACAGCAAGGCGTCGCAGCCGTCGAAGAACCGTTCCCACGCCAGGATGGAGCTGTCGCGGCGGGCGAGCGCCTCGAACCAGCGCGAGACCGGCGTCGGCTTCTCCGGTGGTTTGGGCTGGGCCGCCTCCAGCATCATGCCGATCAGCGCACCGCCTTGTGCTAGGTCGTCGTGCAGGTCGAGCTCCGGCAATTTGGCATCCTCGACGATGGCGCCTGCCGACTGAAGCTCCTTTGCCAGACTTTCGACCGCCGCGCTGATCTCGCCGGCCACCGGAAAGCCCGGAAAGGACGGCGCGACGGCAATGCGCAAATTTCTGAGATCCAGCTCCGGCATGGTTTCGACCGGTACCGGCGCAAGGTCGGTATCGCTTCCATCCGGCCCGGCAATGAGGCCGTAGATCAGTGCCAGGTCCTCGACGCTGCGCGCCAGCGGTCCGAGGCAGGACATCAGCCGCACGCTGCGCGGCGCCCCGCCCGGGTCGGGGAAGGCGCCGGCGAGCGAGACGCGGTGCTCGGTCGGCTTGAGGCCGTAGACGCCACAAAAGGCGGCCGGCAGCCGGATCGAATCCTGCATGTCGGTGCCGACCTCGAACGGCGTCATACCAGTGCCGAGCGCCGCCGCCGCACCGCCGCTGGAGCCGCCGGCGGTGCGCTGGAGGTTCCAGGGGTTGCCGGTGCGGCCGAACAGTGGATTGTCAGACTGCCAGTCACCGAGCATCGTCGCCACGTTCGTCTTGCCCACCAGCACGCCGCCTGCCGCCTTCAGCCGGGCAACGACCGGACTGTCTGCCCTCGGAGCATAGTCGGCGAAGGCCGGGAAGCCGACGGTGGTTCTCATGCCGGCGGTTTCATGCGTGTCTTTCAGTGTGAACGGCACGCCATGCAGCGGCCCAAGAGCCTCGCCGCGCGCCTGCGCGTCGTCGGCTTTGACGGCGCGTTGCCGCGCACCGTCCCGATCGAGGGTTACGACGGCATTGACCGCCTTATTGTGCCTGTCGATCTGCGCCAGATGCTCGTCCAGCACCTCTATTGCGGAAACCGTACGGTCGCGGATGGCCGCGGCCAGTTTGGTGGTCGAGGAAAAGACGATATCCATGGTGAATGCTCCGGGCTATCGCGCCGCGATCCTCAAAATGGCGGATTGGCGCGTGGATACAAGCCTGGCTCGGCATTCGACGATGGCGGCGCTTGATCGGGATTGCGCTGCGGGGCCTGTTGAGGGTCGGCGCTGTCCAGCGGCCTCGCTGCGCTCGGTACCTCTGCGGCTTACCGTCCTCTGTTGTGCGTCCGCTCATAGAGCTCACGGATGATGCCGCTTGCCGTGGTCTCGAACAGAAACGGCAAGAAAGCATGAACGAGCGCGGCAAAGGCCGCCATGAACAATCGCGACGAGAACCATGCGGCGAAAGCCATATGGCCGAAATAACTCTCGCCGACCGCGGCCGGGTGAGAGGTGAAAAGTCTTGCGAGCCGTGCGGTCATGTCGATCCCTCCTGCCGGCATGAAGAGCCGGCGATGAGTATACTGGCATGGGTGTTCGGTTCATCGGTCTCAAATTGTCCTTGTGAAAGGCTGAATTTTGGGACAAACATCCCACATGGCGCCGGAAATAGACGAAATAGACCGGAGATTGCTGGCCGAGCTGCAACGCGACGGCACGCTGTCCGTCGACCAGCTCTCGGCAAGAATATCGCTGTCGCGCAATGCCTGCTGGCGCCGGGTGAAGCGGCTGGAGGAGGACGGCGTCATCACCGGCCGGGTGGCGCTGGTCGATGCCGACAAGCTTGGGCTCGGCCTTTCGGTGTTCATCCTGATCCGCACCTCCAACCACGATCCCGACTGGCTGCAAAGATTCCGGGCGGCGGTGACCGGCTTTGCCGAGATCACCGGCGCTTACCGCATGTCCGGCGATCTCGACTATGTCCTGCGCGCCCGCGTCGCCGATGTGAAGGCGTATGACCGGCTCTATCAACGGCTGATCGCCAAGGTGGCACTATCCGACGTTTCGGCCTCCTTCGTCATGGAGGAGATCAAGGAGACCACGGTCGTTCCGATGGAACTGCGCTGAGGCGGAACCGCACTGAAAGAAAGCCGTTGATAGCATTGCCGCCGAGTTGACTGAGCCGGCGTTCGCGACGATAGGATCAGCCTCATGCGCGCAGCACTTTATCCCACCTCCGTCATCGGTCCGGCTGTCGGCTTCGTCAGGCTGCCGCATGGCGAGGGCTTGCCGCTTCCGGCCTATGAAAGCTCGGGCGCCGCCGGCATGGACCTGCGCGCCGCCGTCCCGGACGACAGGCCGCTTTTGATCCTGCCGGGAAAGCGCGCGCTGGTGCCGACCGGGCTGGTCCTGGAAATTCCGGAGGGCGTCGAAGGCCAGGTCCGGCCGCGTTCGGGCCTCGCCTTCAAGCACGGGCTCACCTGCCTCAACACGCCGGGCACCATCGACAGTGACTATCGCGGCGAGGTCAAGGTGCTGCTGATCAATCTCGGCGACGAGGATTTCGCGGTGACGCGGGGCATGCGGATCGCCCAGATCGTCTTCGCCCCGGTGACGCAGGCGACCGTCGAGGAGCGCACATTGGCTGGCGGTACGGCGCGCGGCTCGGGCGGCTTCGGATCGACCGGCACGGCCTGATGAAAATACCCAAGCTCGTCATCTTCGATTGCGACGGGGTTCTGGTCGACACCGAGAACCTGGCCAATCGGCGCCTCGCCGAGTGGCTGACCGCGGCCGGCTTTCCGGCCAGCTTCGAATATTGCCGCAAGAATTTCTCCGGCCGCAGCATGGTCTCGGTGCAGAAGGAAGTCGAGGCGACCGGCGTCAGCCTCGGCGCCGATTTCGTCGAGCGTTGGAACGCCGGCCTGCCGGACCTGTTTGCGCATGGCGTCGAGGCCATCCCCTACGTTCGCGAGTTCATCGAAACCGTGCACGCCGCCGGCATCGCCACCTGCGTCGCCTCGTCGGCACGGGTACCGAAAATGCACATCACGCTCGGTCAGACCGGGCTGCTGCCGCTGTTCGAGCATGCGCTGTTCAGCTCGACCATGGTCTCGCGCGGTAAGCCGTTCCCCGACCTCTTCCTGCATGCGGCAGCGACGATGGGCTTCGCACCCGCCGACTGCATCGTCATCGAGGACAGCGTCGCCGGCACGGCAGCCGGCATCGCCGCCGGCATGCGCGTCTATTCCTACCACGGCGACCCGCTTTCCGACCGCGACGGGCTGATCGAAGCCGGCGGCATCCTGTTCGACGACATGCGTGAACTGGCCGGGCTGGTGCCGATCCACTGATCGCCTTTGCGCAGCCTGCATGCGCGCCCGATCTCAGACCGGGCGCGGCGCCCCAAGTACTCGGTCGACCGTGTCGCGTATGAGACTGCGCAGATTGGCCGGCCTGTCGAGATGACTGACGACAAGGAGGCCGTCGGCCGCCACCGTTAGCGCGTCCGCGGTGCGGTCCGGATCGGGATCTGCGTCGGCGATCAGCAAGTCCCTGAGGGTGCCCCACTTCCAGTGACGATGCTGATCGATCGCCTGGCGAACCGGGCTGCTGGGGTCCGGATATTCAGCAGCGGCGTTCTGAAACGGGCAGCCGCGGTAGCCCGGCTGATCCGCCGCGTCGGCGATGAGATCGAATATGGCAAGGATCATCTGGCGAGGTGGCCGCCGGCCAAGGCTCGCGATTGCCGCCCGTCCTCCCTTGCTGAGCTCCTCGATATAGGCGCGGACGAGGTCGTCCTTGGCCGCGAAGTGATGATAGAACGTCGCCTTGGCAACGCCGGCCTCGGCGATGATGCGGTCGATCCCGACTGCACGGACCCCCTCCAGAGAAAACAGTGCGGTCGCCGTATCGAGGATGCGACGGGACGGTGGGCGACTTCGCCGGCGGCGCCCAACGGATAGCCCCAGGCGTTTTTCGTCGACTGCCGGGTGGATGAGGGCGACGTACGGGCCCTTACTTTCGCCGACGGCAAGATTGTGCGAGAGCGGCTCATCGCCCGCGACGAGCAGAGCCGGCGGATCGTGTGGGGATGGCTCGGCGACGAGGTCACCCACGATAATACCTTCATGCAGGTCTTTGCCGAGGGCGAGGGCCGGAGCCGCCTGGTCTGGATCCACGACACTCTGCCCGACGAACTCGGCGCGTGGCTCGCAGCCGCCATGGATCAGCTGGTGCCGGTTTTCCAGCAGACCCTGGCGAGCCAAGCCAAGCCAACATAGTGAGGCAACGCCAGGTGTTTCCTCTTGGTCGCAAAATGCTCTAGCTTGCGCGCGCCCGACATAACGAGCGCGCGCATGACCTTCTCCCTGCTTCGTTTCATCTTTGCCTGCCTGCTGCTGCCTTGCCTTTGGACGGCGGCCAGCGCCGAGGCCGTCAGTTTCCCGGAGCTCGGCAGCGCTGTCCCCGGCCACGGCGATGTCACCTATCTCGATCTCGCCAGGATGGTCATTCCCGATCTGACCGCGGACAAGAACGGTTTTTTCCGAGGTTCGATGCCGATCGAGATGCGCCACGTCGCTGGACCGGACTACGACGGCTCGCCGCCGGCGACGTCGGGTCTTTCCAGCGGCGACGTGCTCGGCATCAAGGCCGGCGGCAAGGACCGGCTGGCGATGCTGCTCGACCTCGGCGACTCGCCTGACAGCGCCGAGGGTTATGCCGTGCTGGCACTCTACGACATCACCGGCAAGCCGGCCTTGCTCGACGCGGTCAATGTCGCCGTCGACCGCAGCACCTACTTTCGCGATCCGGGCAAGCTGTCGATCGGGCCCGGCGATGACGCCATCATCAGCATGAGCATGCATTTCAATTCGAGCCAGGGCTATGGGATCACGCCGCTGATCATGGTCCGCAACGACAGGTTCGAGCTGATCGACATGATCTATACGTTCGACGAAAACCTCTGCACCCATAGGAGGACACAGAATGCGGCGTTCCAGGTGATCGCCGACGGCCAGCCCTATGCAGCCATCAAGGTCACGGTGACCGACGCGACGCTGCCGGGAGAAGAAAGCTGCGACGGCCAGCCGCCGCCAGAGGCGTCTTCGCGCGACATCTCCGTCACCTATCATTGGGACAAAAATGCTTCGCGCTACGTCAAGGATTCCGACGCGCTGGATCGATTGGCAGATGACAACGCCAAACGCTTCTGAGCCAACCGCATTTGTTTGCCCGGCGCCTTCCGCCGGGCTAGAATTTGCCTCACATTCTGCACTGGAGGGGAGCATCCATGGACAAGGGCAAGATTTTTCGCGACCTGCATGCCTCGATCTTCGTCATGGCCAATTCCTGGGACGTCGGCACGACCAAGCTCTTGGCCTCATTCGGCTTCAAGGCGCTGGCCACGACCAGCGCCGGCTTTGCCTTTTCGCGCGGCCTGCCGGACGGCGCGGTGACGTTCGAGGCGATGATCCATCATTGCCGTGAAGTGTCAGCGGCGACCGGGCTGCCGGTTTCGGCGGACCTCGAAAAGGGCAAGGGCGACAGCGCGACAAGTGCCGGCGAGACCATCTTCGCCGCCGAGGCGGCTGGCCTCGCCGGCTGCTCGATCGAGGACCATACCGGCGAGCCCGACAAGCCGATCTATGATTTTGCGCATGCCGTCGAGCGCGTCGCGGCGGCGGCGGAAGCGGCACGGGCACTGAAACGCGATTTCGTCTTCACCGCGCGGGCCGAGAATTTCCTGTGGGGCAAGCCCGACCTCGACGACACGATCAAGCGGCTGCAGGCCTTCGAGAAGGCCGGCGCCGACGTGCTCTATGCACCGGGGCTGGGCGACATCGAGATGGTGCGAACCGTCTGCTCGGCGCTGACCAAGCCGGTCAACGTCATGGCCGGGCCCGGCTTCACCATCGCCGACCTGGCCATGGCGGGGGTAAAGCGCGTCTCGCTCGGCCCATGGCTGACCAATTTCGCCTTCGGCATGCTGGAGACCGCGGCGCGCGAGATCCAGCAGGATGGCACCTTCGGCTTCACCCGCGCCGCCATGCCGTTCGGCAAGCTGCAGGCGCTATTTGCCAAACCTTCCGCCTAGGTCGGGCCCGGCGAATGACGCTCACCGTCGTCGACATGCACACCGGCGGCGAGCCGCTGCGGATCGTCACCGGCGGCTACCCCGACATTCCCAAGGGCACGATCCTCGAAAAGCGTGCCTACGTGCGCGACTATCTCGATCATCTCAGAAAGATCCTGATGTTCGAGCCGCGCGGCCATTACGACATGTATGGCGCGCTGCTGGTGGAGCCCGACCTGCCGGGCGCCGACCTCGCGGTGCTGTTCATGCACAATGAGGGCTATTCGACGATGTGCGGCCACGCCATCGTCGCGCTCGGCCGCTACGCCGTCGACGAGCGGCTGGTGGCGCCACGCGAGCCGCTGACGACCGTCAATATCGAGGCGCCATGCGGGCTGATTTCGGCTGCAGTCGAGGTAAGGGATGGCAAGGCCGGCGCGGTGTCCTTCGAAAGCGTGCCGGCGTTTCTGTTTGCCCGCGACCGGCGGATCGAGCTGCCGGGCTATGGTCCGGTCGGCTTTGACATCGCCTATGGCGGCGCCTTCTATGCACTCGCCGACTGCCGCCAGTTCGGGCTGGAATTCGGCAGGAATCGGGTGCGCGATTTCGTCGATGCGGCGACCGCGCTGACCAATAAGCTCAAGGCCGAATTGCCGCTGTCGCATCCCGACCATGCCGATCTCGCCTTTCTCTACGGCACCATCCTGACCGACGGACAGGATGCGTTCTCCGATACGCCGACCAAAAACATCTGCGTTTTCGCCGAAGCCGAGGTCGACCGTTCGCCGACCGGCTCCGGCGTCACCGCGCGGCTGGCGACCATGCACGCCAAGGGTCAGATCGAAATTGGCCGGACGCGGCTGTTCGAGAGCATTGCCGGCTCGCGCTTTTCCGGCGCCGTCGTACGCACGGCCACGGCCGGGCCGCATGACGCCATCATCGCCCGCGTCGGCGGCCGCGCCTATTACTCAGGGCGGGCCGAATTCATCGTCGAGGACGATGATGAACTGGGGCGCGGCTTTCTGCTGCGCTAGCTCCCTTCCCGTGCCGAGATCGCCTTGTGCAGGTGCACCATCATGGCGGCGGCGAACAGTGGCGTCAGAAGGTTGAGCAGCGGCACGGCGAGGAAAGCGGCGACCACCAACCCGGCCAGGAACACGGTGATGGAGTGCTTTCTGCGCAACGCCCGTGCCTCGGCCTCCGGGCGAAAGCGCATGGCGGCGAACTCGAAGAACTCGCGCCCGAGCAGATAGCCGTTGACGACGAAAAAGGCGGCGATGTTGATGCCTGGCACCAGCAGAAGCAGCAGGGCGACGATATTGCCGAGGATGACGACGCCGAAAAACCGGATCGCTAGCACCAGCGAGCGCAACGCCGGCACGGCGCGGCCGGGCGGATCGTTTGGATAGTCGGTGCGCTCGACCACTTCGGCGACGTCGTCGAGGAACAGGCCGGCGATGATCGCCGTCACCGGCGCGATGAGCAGCGCCAAGCCCAGCGCAAGGCCGACGCCGGCGACGACGGCGCCCAGCCACCCGGCCCAGGAGGGTAGGGCGGGCAGCCATGCATCGATCCACGGCCAGGCCAGCCATTCGAACAGGCTCTTGATCCCGAACCAAAGCGCCGCCAGCGCCAGCAAGGTCAGCCCAGCGTCTTCAGGAACACGGAACGGAATGCGGGCGAGAACTGCCGGCTCAAGGCGGCACGGGCGGCGTCGAGGATCACGGCGTTTCCAATTCCATGTCAAACGAGGCCATGGGCGATATTTCGGGATAGGCGGAGACAGGTCGCGAGACAAGCGCAAACCGCGCGATACGAAGCATGCGCTCTGCCCGGATTTATAACTCGCGGCCTAGGCAAAGCCGCATCAAACCGCTAGACCCGCCCGCGCCCGGCGTGGCAGAAAGCCGGTGGGCTTTTGGCGGAGACATGAATTGATGCCGGACTATGACGTGCTTTGTATCGGAAATGCCATCGTCGACATCATCGCCCAGTGCGACGAGGCGTTCCTGGAGACCAACGGCATCATCAAGGGCGCAATGAATTTGATCGACACGAGGCGCGCCGAACTGCTCTACAGCCGCATGGGCCCGGCCATTGAAGCCTCGGGCGGCAGCGCCGGCAACACGGCGGCGGGCGTGGCCTCCTTCGGCGGTCGCGCCGCTTTCTTCGGCAAGGTCTCCAACGACGCGCTCGGCGAAATCTACGCGCATGACATCCATGCCCAGGGTGTCGCCTTCGACACCAGGCCGCTTAACGGCGAACCGCCGACAGCGCGCTCGATGATCTTCGTCACGCCGGACGGCGAGCGCTCGATGAACACCTATCTCGGCGCCTGCGTCGAGCTCGGCCCGGAGGACGTCGAGGCCGACAAGGCCTCGGGCGCCGCGGTCACCTATTTCGAGGGCTATCTGTGGGACCCGCCGCGCGCCAAGGAGGCGATCCGGCAGACGGCTAAGCTCGCCCACGCCGCCGGGCGCGAAGTGTCGATGACATTGTCGGACTCGTTCTGCGTCGATCGCTACCGCGACGAATTCCTCGATCTGATGCGCTCCGGCACCGTCGATATCGTCTTTGCCAACAGCCACGAGATCAAGTCGCTCTACCAGACCGCGTCCTTCGACGAGGCGCTGGCCCAGATCCGCAAGGATTGCAAGATCGCCGCCGTCACCCGCTCGGAAAAGGGCTCGGTCATCGTGCGCGGCGACGAGACCGTGACCATCAATGCGACCAGGATCCGCGAGCTGGTCGACACCACCGGCGCCGGCGACCTCTATGCCGCCGGCTTCCTCTACGGCTACACGCAAGGCCGCAGCCTCAAGGATTGCGGCGATCTCGGCTCGCTGGCAGCCGGGCTGGTCATCCAGCAAATCGGCCCAAGGCCACGGCAAAATCTGCGCCGAGAGGCCGAGCAGGCGGGGCTTCTGTAGCGGCACCTCTTCCTTCTCCCCCTGTGGGAGAAGGTGGATCGGCGCGCAGCGCCGAGACGGTTGAGGGGTGCTGGACGGAGTGCTGCCGGTGCCAAGCTGGAACACCCCTCATCCGACCGAGCTTCGCTCGGCCACCTTCTCCCCCAGGGGGAGAAGGGAGAGGCGCTGCTGCTGCCCCCGCTCGTCAAGCTCCCGCGCTATACGCCGCAATCGCTGCCATGTTGACGATGTCCGAATCCTTGGCATTGAGCGAGACGATCTGAACCGGCTTGTTCAGGCCGACCAGCAGCGGGCCGATGACGGTCGAGCCGCCGAGCTCCTGCAGCATCTTGGTCGAGATCGAGGCCGAGTGGAAGGCCGGCATGATCAGCACATTGGCCGGGCCGGTCAGCCTGATGAACGGGTACTGCGCCATGGCGCGGGCGTTGAGCGCCACGTCGGCGGCCATCTCGCCGTCATACTCGAAATCGACGCGGCGCTTGTCGAGGATGCGCACCGCTTCCTGGACGCGCTCGGAGCGCTCGCCCTGCGGATGGCCGAAGGTTGAATAGGCGAGCATGGCGAGCCTCGGCTCGTAGCCCATGCGGCGGGCGAAACCGGCGGCCTCCTCGGCGATGTCGGCGATCTCGACGGCATCCGGCATGTCATGCACCGCGGTGTCGGCAACGAGGACGGTGCGACCGCGCGCCAGCACGATCGACACGCCGATGACGCAATGGCCAGGCCTTGCGTCAATGACGCGGCGGATGTCGTCGAGCGCCGTCGAATAGTTACGGGTAACGCCGGTGACAATGCCGTCGGCATCGCCCAGCGCCACCATGCAGGCGGCGAAATGGTTGCGGTCGTTGTTGATCAGCCGCTGGCAGTCGCGGAACAGAAAGCCTTTGCGCTGCATGCGCTCGTAGAGATAGTCGGTGTAGACCGAGTTGCGCCGCGACAGCCGCGCATTGATGATCTCGATGCCTTGCTTGCCGAGATCGATGCCGGCGTTCCTGGCGTTTTCCTTGATGATGTCGTCGCGGCCGAGCAGGATGGCGGTGCCGAGCCGCTGGTTCACATAGGAGACGGCGGCGCGCATCACCTGCTCCTCCTCGCCCTCGGCAAAGACGATGCGCTTGGGCTGGCGGCGGACGCGGTCGTAGATGCGCTGCAGCGTCGAGGCGATCGGGTCGCGGCGCGCGGAAAGCTCCTGCGCGTAGCGGTCGAGATCAAGGATCGGCTTGCGCGCGACGCCGGAGTCCATCGCCGCTTTGGCCACCGCAATCGGAATGGCCGAGATCAGGCGCGGGTCGAACGGCACCGGGATGATGTAGTTGGGGCCGAATTTCGGCCGCATGCCCTGGTAGGCGGCGGCGACGTCGTCGGGCACGTCCTGGCGCGCCAGTTCGGCGAGCGCTTTAGCCGCGGCGATCTTCATGTCGTCGTTGATGGTGGTCGCCCGCACATCGAGCGCGCCGCGGAAGATGTAGGGGAAGCCAAGCACGTTGTTGACCTGGTTCGGGTAATCCGAGCGGCCGGTCGCCATGATGGCGTCGGTGCGGATCTCGGCGACCTCCTCCGGCGTGATCTCGGGGTCGGGATTGGCCATGGCGAAGATGATCGGGTTTTTGGCCATCGACTGCACCATCCTGGTGGTCAGCGTGCCTTTGGCCGAGAGGCCGAGGAACACGTCGGCGCCGTCCAGCGCCTCGGCCAGCGAGCGCGCGCCGGTTTTCACGGCGTGCGCCGATTTCCACTGGTTCATGCCTTCGGTGCGGCCCTGGAAGACGACGCCCTTGGTGTCGCAGAGAATGATATTTTCGGACGCAAAGCCCATCGCCTTCATCAATTCGATGCAGGCGATGCCGGCAGCACCGGCGCCGTTGCAGACCATTTTCGTGGTCTTCATGTCGCGGCCGGTGATTTCCAGCGCGTTGATCAGGCCGGCGGCCGAGATGATGGCGGTGCCGTGCTGGTCGTCATGGAAGACCGGGATGTCCATCAGCTCGCGCAGCCGCTGCTCGATGATGAAGCATTCCGGTGCCTTGATGTCCTCGAGGTTGATGCCGCCGAAGGAGGGTCCAAGGAAACGCACGCAGTTGATGAATTCGTCGGCATCCTCGGTGTCGACCTCGAGGTCGATGGAATCGACATCGGCGAAGCGCTTGAACAGCACCGCCTTGCCTTCCATCACCGGCTTCGAGGCCAGCGCGCCGAGATTGCCGAGGCCGAGGATGGCGGTGCCGTTGGAGATGACCGCGACCATGTTGCCGCGAACCGTGTAGTCGAAGGCGCGGCTCGGGTCCTCGGCGATGGCGAGAACCGGCACGGCGACGCCCGGCGAATAGGCAAGGCTGAGATCGCGCTGCGTCGCCATTGGTTTTGTGGCTACGATCTCCAGCTTACCGGGGCGGCCCATGGCATGGAATTCCAATGCCTCCTGGGCGCTGACGGAGGGCCCGTTGCTTTCGGTTTTCTTGGCCATGGTACTTTTGGTTTCCTCGCCCGTACGGCACCGCTTGAGATGGGTGCGCATGCTTTCTTTTGTGGAAGGTTCGGGATTAAGGCTACACTTCGCCGCTGTAAACCGCCAAGCATGGCTTGCAAAATTTTGGAAGCAGCTTCTTGAACGACGAGACGCCCATTCGAAGCGACAACGCCACGCCGGCCTTCGCGCCGGCGACGCCGATGATGGAGCAGTATATCGAGATCAAGGCGGCGAATCCGGATTCGCTGCTGTTCTACCGCATGGGCGATTTCTACGAGCTGTTCTTCGACGATGCCGAGAAGGCAAGCCGGGCGCTCGGCATCGTGCTGACCAAGCGCGGCAGGCACCAGGGGCTCGACATCCCGATGTGCGGCGTACCGGTGCATGCCGCCGACGATTATCTGCAGAAGCTGATCGGCCAGGGGTTCCGCGTCGCCGTCTGCGAGCAGATCGAGGATCCGGCCGAGGCGAAGAAGCGCGGCGGCAAATCGGTGGTGCGCCGTGATGTGGTGCGGCTGGTCACCCCAGGCACCATCACCGAGGACAAACTGCTGGCGCCGTCGGAATCGAGTTTCCTGATGGCGCTGGGACGGGTCAAGGGCGGCAGCAGCGATACAAGAGGCGGGGAGCGCGGCAGCGCGACAGGGAACCAAGGAAGTTTCGCCCTAGCCTGGATCGAGATCTCGACCGGCGTCTTCCGCGTCGCCGAGACAACCGCCGACCGGCTGCTCGCCGATGTCTTCCGCGTCGATCCGCGCGAGCTGATCGTCGCCGAGCCGGTGTTTTACGACCCGGAGCTGAAACCGGTGTTCGACGTGCTCGGCCGCGTCGCCAGCCCGCAGCCGCCGTCACTGTTCGATTCGGCTTCGGCCGCCGGCCGCATCGCCCGCTTCTTCGAGGTGGCAACGCCGGATAGTTTCGGCACGTTTTCGCGCGCCGAACTGTCGGCGATCTCAGGCGTCATCGCCTATGTCGAGAAGACGCAGAAAGCCGAGCGGCCGCCGCTGTCGCGGCCGCAGCGCGAGGAGCAGGGTTCGACGCTGTTCATCGACCCGGCGACGCGCGCCAATCTGGAGCTGCTGCGCACGCTGTCCGGCAGCCGCGACGGATCGCTGTTCAAGGCGATCGACCGCACGGTGACCGGCGGCGGTGCAAGGCTGCTCGCCGACCGCTTGATGGCGCCGCTGACCGACCCGGCGGCAATCGCTGCAAGGCTGGACTCGGTGTCGTTCTTCCGCTCCGAAACGCGCCTCTGCCAGGCGGTGCGGGCAAGCCTGAAGAGCGTCGCCGACATGCCGCGGGCGCTGTCCAGGCTGGCGCTCAACCGCGGCGGTCCGCGAGACCTCGGCGCGCTGCGCGCCGGTTTCGAAGCGGCCGGCGCCATCGCCGAACTGTTCGGCCAAACCGCATTGCCGGCCGAACTGACCGCGGCGTTGGGAGCTATCAAGGCACTGCCCAGTGATCTGGCGACGCATCTGGCACAGGCGCTCAGCGACGAGCTGCCGTTGCTCAGGCGCGACGGCGGCTTCGTCCGCGGCGGCTACCACACCGAACTCGACGAGATGCGGGCACTGCGCGACGAGTCGCGGAAGGTGATCGCCGGGCTGGAGCGTTCGCTGATCGACGAGACCGGCATCCGCTCGCTGAAGATCAGGCACAACAATGTGCTCGGCTACTATATCGAGGTCACCGCCAATCATCATGCGCTGATGACCGGCAGCGACGGCGCCAAGGCGCGCTTCATCCATCGCCAGACCATGGCCAACGCCATGCGCTTCACCACCACGGAACTCGCCGAACTGGAAACCAAGATCGCCAACGCCGCCGACCGGGCGCTGGCGATCGAGCTTGCCGCTTTCGAGGCGCTGACGGCGGAAGTGGTCGGCCAGGCCGACACGATCCGTGCCGGCGCCGAAGCGCTCGCCGTGCTCGACGTTTCGACCGCACTTGCCTTGCTTTCCGAGAGCGAGGCCTGGTGCCGGCCGCTGGTCGATGCAAGCCTTGCCTTCGAGATTTCGGGTGGACGTCATCCGGTGGTCGAACAGGCGCTGCGGCGTTCCGGCGAAGGCCCGTTCGTCGCCAATGATTGCGATCTGTCGCCGCAAGGCGATGCCAAGGCCGGCGCGATCTGGCTGCTGACCGGCCCCAATATGGGCGGCAAATCGACCTTCCTCAGGCAAAACGCGCTGATCGCCATCCTCGCCCAGACCGGCTCCTTCGTGCCGGCGGCATCAGCCCATATCGGCGTCGTCGACCGGCTGTTTTCGCGGGTCGGCGCCTCCGACGATCTGGCGCGCGGCCGCTCCACCTTCATGGTCGAGATGGTCGAGACGGCGGCGATCCTCAACCAGGCAGGCGAACGCGCACTGGTCATCCTCGACGAGATCGGCCGCGGCACCGCCACCTTCGACGGCCTGTCGATCGCCTGGGCGGCGGTCGAATATTTGCACGAGAAAAACCGCTGCCGGGCGATCTTCGCCACGCATTTCCATGAAATGACGGCGCTGGCCGGAAAACTGCCGCGGCTCTCAAACGTCACCATGCGGGTCAAGGAATGGGAGGGCGACGTGGTCTTCCTGCACGAGGTCGGCAAGGGTGCGGCCGACCGTTCCTACGGCGTCCAGGTAGCGCGGCTGGCCGGCCTGCCGGAAGCGGTCGTCGGCCGGGCCAAGGAAGTGCTGCACCAGCTTGAAGCCGGCGAGGTCTCGGGCAAGGCCAACCGTCTGGTCGACGACCTGCCGCTGTTTTCAGTGGCGGCGAAGCGGGAAGCGTCGAAGCCGGCGAAGAGTGACGGGCTGGGCGCGGCGCTAGCGGAGATCAATCCCGACGAGATGACGCCAAGGGAGGCGCTGGAGGCGCTGTACCGGCTGAAGGGGCTGGCGGGGAAATAGTGCTCGTCCGATAGCGCTCTACGGCACCCCCCTCTGTCCTGCAGGACAGAGGGGGGTGTGACGGAACGCTGCTTTGGCTTGCCTTCCGCCCCACCCCTCAAATCATCGCCAGGCCCGACTTCCGCCTCGGCGGCGGAAAAGCGCGATCAATTTCGGCGAAATCTTCGCTCGTGAGCGCGATGTCCAACGCCGCGACATTCTGCCGGATATGCTCCGGGCGGCTGGCCTTCGGAATGGCGATGACGCCCTCCTGCGCCATCACCCAGGCAAGTGCGATCTGCGCCGGCGTCGCACCGTGGCGGGCGGCGATGGCATCTAACCTGGCGTTGCGCGCCAATACCCCCTGATCGACCGGCGAATAGGCCATCAGCGGCATGCCGCGTTGCCGGCTCCACGGGGCGAGGTCGAACTCGACGCCGCGCTGCGACAGATTGTAGAGCACCTGGTTGGTCTGGACGTTGCCTCCGGCCGGCAACCGAACCAGCTCTTCCATCTCATCGGTATCGAAATTGCTGACGCCCCAGTGGCGGATCTTGCCGGCTGCCTTCAACGCTTCGAATGCCTCTACCGTTTCCGTCAAAGGCACGCTGCCCGGCCAATGCAGCAGATAAAGATCGATTCGGTCGGTGGCGAGATGCCTCAGGCTGTTCTCGCAGGCCCGTTTCACGCCGGAGCGTGAGGCATTGGACGGCAGCACCTTGGAGACCAGGAAGACCTCGTCGCGGCGCCCGGCGATGGCCTCCGCCACCACCTCCTCGGCGCCGCCGCCGGCATACATTTCGGCGGTGTCGATCAGCGTCATGCCGAGATCCAGCCCGAGCTTCAGGGCATTGGCCTCGTCGCCACGGCGGCGGCCGTCCTCGCCCATCTTCCAGGTGCCCTGGCCGAGCACCGGCACGGCTTCGCCGCAGGGCAGGGTGGTCGTTCTTATCGTCGATGGCATGGCATGCTCCAGTCCGAGACCCGGATAGCACCATAGCCGCCAAGGCAAATCCAGGTGAAGCACAAATCCAGGCGAAGCCTCTCGCCCGGATTCCCCGACAGCGTGACGCCTACTTCACCGGATGGGCGGCGAGCCAGTCATGCATCTGCTTGATCTCGGCTTGCTGCGCGGCGATCACTGCTTCCGCCAGCTTGCGGATTTCCGGGTCCTTGCCATTGGCGAGCTCGACCTTGGCCATGTCGATGGCCGCCTGGTGATGCGGGATCATGCCGCGGGCGAAATCGACATCGGCATTGCCGGAATATTCGATTGCCATCATGTCGGTATGCATCTTGTCCATCGCCGCCTTGTAGCCCTCGGTCGAGGGACTCTGCGCACCCATTGCGCCCATGTCGTGCTTCATCTCCTCGGCCTGCGCCGGAACGCTTTCGAGGAAAACGGCAAGCAGCATTCCCGCCGCCATCATCAGCAGCACGATCTTCTTGGCCAACGTCATTCGTCGTCTCCTTTTTTGAACAGGGTCTATCTGGAAGTTTTACTCAGAGTTTCAACATCCTGAGCCGCAATGCGTTGGCGATCACCGAAACCGAAGACAGGCTCATCGCCGCCGCCGCAATCATCGGCGACAGTAGCGTGCCGGTGAGCGGATAAAGCACGCCGGCAGCAACCGGCACGCCGAGCACATTGTAGAGGAAAGCGAAAAACAGGTTCTGGCGGATGTTGCGGATCGTCGCGCGGGCGAGCGTGCGGGCCCTGACGATGCCGTTGAGATCGCCCTTGACCAGGGTAATTCCCGCACTTTCGACCGCAACATCGGCGCCGGTGCCCATGGCGATGCCGACGTCGGCGGCGGCCAGTGCTGGCGCATCGTTGACCCCGTCGCCGGCCATGGCGACGCCGGCGCCGTTTGCACGCAATTCCTCGACCAGCGCACCCTTCTGCTCGGGCAAAAGCCCAGCACGCACCTCGTCGATGCCGAGCTTGGCTGCGATGGCCTTGGCGGTGCGCTCGTTGTCGCCGGTCGCCATGACGATCTTCAGCCCGCTGTCATGCAGCGCCTTGATCGCCTCGGCGGTGGTCGCCTTGATCGGGTCGGCGACGGCGACGAGGCCGGCGAGCCGGGTGCCGACAGCAACGAACATCGCGGTCTTGCCGTCGGCCTGCAGCGCCTCGGCGCTGGCCAGGACCGACGCCGTGTCGATGCCGAGATCGGCCATCATCGCGGCATTTCCGAGCGCCACCTTCTGTCCCGAAACCGTGCCGGAAACACCCTTGCCGGTGACGGCCTCGAAACCGCCGGCATCCGGGATATTCACCCCGCGTTCGCGGGCGCCGTCGACGATCGCCTCGGCCAGCGGATGCTCCGAGCCTTTTTCCAGCCCGGCGGCGAGCGCCAGCAGATCGTCTTGCGCCATCCCTTCGAAAGCGACGACGTCGGTCAGCCGCGGCCGGCCTTCGGTCAGCGTTCCCGTCTTGTCGACGATCAACGTGTCGACCGAGGCAAAGCGCTCGAGCGCCGCCGCTTCCTTGATCAGCACGCCGGCATGCGCGCCGCGCCCGGTGGCGGTCATGATCGACATTGGCGTGGCAAGGCCGAGCGCACAGGGGCAGGCAATGATCAGCACCGAGACCGCCGAGACGATGGCAAACACCAGGCTGGGTTCCGGTCCGACGATCGCCCAGGCGACGAACGCAATGATCGCAACCAGAACGACGGCCGGGACGAAGTAGAACGAGACGCGGTCGGCCAACCCCTGGATCGGCGCGCGTGAACGCTGCGCCTTGGCGACCAGCTCGACGATGCGCGCCAGCGTCGTCTCGGCGCCGATCTTTTCGGCGCGCATGATCAGCGAACCGTTCTTGTTCAGCGTGCCGCCGGTGAGGTTGTCGCCTTCGGTCTTTTCGACCGGCAGCGGCTCGCCTGTGATCATCGATTCATCGATGGAAGAGCGTCCTTCGAGCACAATGCCGTCGACCGGCACGGCGTCACCGGGGCGGATGCGCAGACGGTCGCCGGCTTTGACAATATCGAGCGGCACGTCGTTTTCGGAACCGTCCGCGCCGATCAGCCGCGCCGTCTTCGGCGCCAGGTCGAGCAGCGCACGGATCGCCGAACCGGTTTTCTCGCGGGCACGCAATTCCAGCACCTGGCCGAGGAACACCAGCGCGACGATTACCGCCGCCGCCTCGAAATAGACCGGTACGGTGCCGTCATGGCCGCGGAACTGGTGCGGAAAGAGGCCTGGAAACAGCGTGGCGATGACGCTGTAGAGGTAGGCGGCACCGACGCCGAGCGAAATCAGCGTCCACATATTGGGGCTGCGGTTGAGGATCGAATCCCAGCCGCGGTGGAAGAACGGGAATGCCGCCCACAGCACCACCGGGCTGGCCAGCGCCAGCTCCAGCCAGACCTTCGCCCGCTCGTCGATAAAGGCCTGAAACGTCAGGCCGAGCATCGGCGCCATGGCGATGAGCAGCAACGGCACGGACAGCACCGCGCTCACCCAAAAGCGCCTGGTGAAGTCGACCAGTTCCGGGTTAGGTCCCTCGTCGCCGGTCGGCACGCCCATCGGCTCCAGCGCCATGCCGCAGATCGGGCAGGAGCCGGGCTTGTCGCGGATGATTTCCGGATGCATCGGGCAGGTGTATTGCGTGCCTTTCGGCATCGGCTGCGGCGCCGGCCTGTCGCCGAGATATTTTGCCGGCTCGGCTTCGAACTTCGCCTTGCAGCCGGCCGAGCAGAAATAGAAGCCCCGGCCCTCGTGCCGCAAAAAGTGCTTGGCCGTGGCGCGATCGACGCTCATGCCGCAGACGGGATCGGTAGCGGTCAGGTATTTTTCCGGCTCGGCGACGAATTTCGCGCGGCAGCTCTCGCTGCAGAAATGATAGCGATGGCCGTCATGCTCGGCCGTCGGCTTGCCGGCAGCCGGATCGACGGTCATGCCGCAGACCGGATCGCGGACGACGGCGTCCGCAGCAGAGGAGGCGCCTTTTGCCGAGCAGCAGCTGCCATGGGCGTGATGATGGTGGTCGGAATGCGTCATGCCGAAAGCCCCTGTATTTCGATGTTGCGGCGGAGGTAGTGCTTCCAGTAACTGGAAGGTCAAGGGCTGATTTCGATTTTTCGTGGCCAGGCCCAAACTGCACCGGCCGCGGGCATGAGACGATCGTCCCGTTCCACGGCTGCGGAGAACGCGTCCGTCCGCCCCATACCCAGCGCCGCGAAAACGCGCTATAGACGCCGCCGAAACGGCGAGGCCGAACGGCATTTATGGCAAGAATATCCCTGAAGCTCGAGGAACTGATCGACGGCGAAGCCTTGCGCCGCGAGATGACCGAACTGACCGCGGCCACGGCAGGGGACGGCTCCGGCAAGGCCGCGCGCAGCGGCGTTCTCAAGCTTCTCAAAAGCCGACTAGCCGACGGCCGCACGGTCGCCGAACGCATGCTGATGGACGATGGCAGCGGTACCGCCTGCGCCGCCCGGCTGTCGCATCTGATGGATGAGATCATCCGCGCGCTCTACGACTTCGCCGCCACCCATGTCTATCGCGTCAAAAACCCGTCATCGGCCGAGCGCATGGCGGTCGTGGCCGTCGGCGGCTATGGCCGTGGCACGCTGGCGCCCGGGTCCGACATCGACCTGCTGTTCCTGCTGCCCTACAAGCAGACGCCATGGGGCGAGCAGATCGTCGAATACATGCTCTACATGCTGTGGGACCTCGGGCTGAAGGTCGGCCATGCCACCCGCAACATCGACGAGTGCCTCAGGCTGTCGCGCACCGACATCACCATCCGCACCTCGATCCTGGAGGCGCGCTTCCTGTGGGGCGAGCAAAAGCTCTATGACGAGCTTTTGCAGCGCTTCGACCACGAGGTGGTGCGCACCACCGGCCCCGAATATGTCCAGGCCAAGCTCGCCGAACGCGACGAGCGCCACGCCAAGGCCGGCGAGAGCCGCTATCTGGTCGAGCCCAACGTCAAGGACGGCAAGGGCGGCCTGCGCGACCTGCAGACGCTGTTCTGGATCGCCAAATATTTCTACCGCGTGCGCACCGGCGAGGAACTGGTCGACAAGGGCGTCTTTACCGACGCCGAATACAGGGAATTCCAGAAGGCCGAGGATTTCCTATGGGCGGTGCGCTGCCACATGCATTTCCTCACCGGCAAGGCCGAGGAGCGGCTGCATTTCGACATCCAGCGCGACATTGCCGAGCGGCTGGGCTACACCACCCATCCCGGCCTGTCGGCGGTCGAACGCTTCATGAAGCACTACTTCCTCGTCGCCAAGGATGTCGGCGACCTGACCCGCATTTTCTGCGCCGCGCTGGAAGAAGAGCAGGCCAAGCATGTGCCGGGCTTCAACCGCATCTTCCTCACCTTTTCGCGCCGCAAGCGCAAGCTCGCCGGCACGGCCGATTTCATCGTCGACAACCACCGCATCAACATTGCCGACGACGAGGTGTTCGAGCGCGATCCGGTTAACCTGCTCAGGCTGTTCTGGTTTGCCGACAAGCATGGCCTTGAATTCCACCCCGATGCGCTGAAGCTGTTGACCCGTTCGCTCGGCCTCGTCGGCAAGGCGCTCAGGCGCGACGAGGAGGCCAACCGGCTGTTCCTCGACATCTTGACCTCGGACCGCAATGCCGAGCTCAATCTGCGGCGCATGAACGAGGCCGGACTGCTGGCAAAGCTGATCCCGGATTTCGGCAAGATCGTCGCCATGATGCAGTTCTCGATGTACCACCACTACACGGTGGACGAGCACCTCATCCGCTGCATCGGGGTGCTGGCCGAGATCGAGCGCGGCGACGGGGAAAAGATCCATCCACTCGCCCACTCGCTGATGCCGGGGCTGAAGAAGAGCCGCGAGGCGCTCTATGTCGCCGTGCTGCTGCACGACATCGCCAAGGGCAGGCCGGAGGACCATTCGCAAGCCGGCGCCAGGATCGCCCGGCGCATCTGCCCGCATATGGGGCTCTCGCCGGCCGACACCGAAACGGTCGCCTGGCTGGTCGAGAACCACCTCGTCATGTCGATGACGGCGCAGACCCGCGATCTCAACGACCGCAAGACGATCGAGGATTTTGCCGCCATCGTGCAGTCGGTCGAACGGCTGAAGATGCTGCTTGTGCTTACCGTCTGCGATATCCGCGGCGTCGGGCCTGGGGTCTGGAACGGCTGGAAGGGCCAGCTGCTGCGTACGCTCTATTACGAGACCGAGCTTTTGTTGACCGGCGGGTTTTCGGAGGTGTCGCGCGCCAAACGGACGGCGGCGGCGCGCGAACAACTGGCCGAGGCGCTTGCCGACTGGCCGGAAAAGGCCCGCAAGCGTTATGTCGGCCAGCACTACGAGAACTATCTGCTGGCGGTCGATCTTCCCGACCAGCTCCGCCATGCCGAATTCATCCGCGAGGCCGATCACGCCGGCAAGAAGCTCGCCACCATGGTGAAAACCCACCAGTTCGAGGCGGTGACCGAGATCACGGTGCTGGCGCAGGACCATCCGCGCCTGCTTTCGGTGATTGCCGGCGCCTGTGCCGCGGCCGGCGGCAACATCGTCGACGCGCAGATATTCACCACCTCGGATGGTCGGGCGCTCGACACCATCCTGATCTCGAGGGAGTTCGACCTCGACGAGGACGAGCGCCGCCGTGCCGAGCGCGTCGGCCGGCTGATCGAGGACGTGCTGTCGGGCAAGAGCTGGCTGCCCGAAATGATCGAGAAGCGGACCAAGCCGCGGCGCGGCGCCAAGGTTTTCCGTATTCCGCCACGCGCCGAGATCCGCAACACCCTGTCGAACCGTTTCTCGGTGATCGAGGTCGAGGGGCTGGACAGGCCGGGCCTTCTGTCGGAGATCACCGGCATGTTGTCGGACCTGTCGCTCGACATCGCCTCGGCCCACATCACCACCTTCGGCGAAAAGGTCATCGACACGTTCTACGTCACCGATCTCACCGGCCAGAAGATCGACAGCCCGTCGCGCACCGCGACCATCCGCAACAGGCTGATCGCGGTGCTCGAGGGCACGGCGTCCGAGCGCGGCAAGACCAAAACGGCCGCCGAGTGACCGTTACCTTCCATTTGCCCCAATCGCACAGGCAGTCTTCAAGCGCATGAGCCTTGTCAAGAAATTCGCCACGGTCGCTTCCGGCACTCTGATGAGCCGCGCCCTCGGTTTCGGCCGCGAGATGCTGATGGCTGCCGCACTCGGCACCGGGCCGATCGCCGACGCCTTCAACGCCGCCTTCCAGTTTCCCAACACCTTTCGCCGGCTGTTCGCCGAAGGCGCCTTCAATGCCGCCTTCGTGCCGCTGTTCGCCAAGGAGATCGAGACGCACGGCACCGACGGCGCCAAGCGCTTTTCCGAAGAGGTGTTCGGCGTCTTGTTCACGGCGCTTCTGGCGCTGACCATCGCCATGGAACTGGCGATGCCGCTGATCGTGCGCTACCTGGTGGCGCCGGGCTTTGCCGACACGCCGGGAAAATTCGAGACGACGGTGGCGCTGGCGACCGTCATGTTCCCCTACCTGATCTGCATGTCGCTCGGCGCCATGATGGCCGGCATGCTGAATTCGCTGCGCCGCTATTTCGCCGCTGCGGTGGCGCCGGTGTTCCTCAACGTCATTCTTATCGCCGTGCTTGCCTATGCCTGGTACAAGGGTTCGGACGCCCGCACCGTTGGTTTCGGTCTGGCCTGGGGCGTGCTGGCGGCCGGCCTGGTGCAGCTGGCGATCGTCTGGGCGGCGGTGCGCCATGCCGGCATTTCGATCGGCTTCCGGCGGCCGAAGATGACGCCGAACGTCAAGCGGCTGCTGATCCTGGCACTGCCGGCGGCGATCACCGGCGGCATCACCCAGATCAACCAGCTGATCGGCACGGCGATCGCGTCGGCGCAGGACAGCGCGGTGTCGTCGCTGGCCTATGCCGACCGCGTCTACCAGCTGCCGCTGGGCGTCGTCGGCGTCGCCGTCGCCATCGTGCTTTTGCCGGAACTGTCGCGGGCGCTGAAATCAGGCAATCTGGTCGAGGCCGCCAATCTGCAGAACCGCTCGGTCGAGTTTACCCTTTTCATGACCTTGCCGGCGGCGGCCGCGCTGCTGGTCATGTCCGAGCCGATCGTGCGGCTGGTCTATGAGCGCGGCGCCTTTGCCGCCAACAATTCGACGCCTACGGTCGCGGCAATCCTGGCGATCTTCGGCATCGGCCTGCCGGCCTTCGTGCTGATCAAGGCGTTCACCCCAGGCTATTTCGCCCGCGAGGACACGCGCACGCCAATGATTTTTGCCGCCATCTCGGTGGCGGTTAACATTACGACGGCACTGACGCTGTTTCCGACCATGGGCGCGCCCGGCATTGCGGTTGCCTCGGCCGTCGCCGGCTGGGTGAATGCGGCGATGCTGCTCGCCGTGCTGATCCGGCGCGGCCATTGGGGCCGCGACGTGCCGCTCATGAAACGCATCCCGCGGCTGGTGCTGTCGGCGGCGGTGATGGCCGCGGCGCTCTATTTTGCCGAACACTGGTTCGCCGCAAGTCTCGGCTCCGGCTCGCCGCTGGTGATCAAGGCGGTGACGCTGCTTGCGCTCGTCGCCGGCGGGGCGCTGCTTTACTTCGTCACCGCCTTCGCCACCGGCGGCGCCGATTTCGGCATGATCCGCCGCAATATCGGGCGCAAGGGCTCCCAGCCGGTCAAGCAACAGTCTCCAGATCCGTGAAGCGGAATTCGTCCGCCGTCGAAAGCATCGGAACGGCGTAGTAGCGCGCACAGGCGTAGTGGAAACAGTCGGCCATGTTGAGGCGGCCAGCGTTGTTGCGAAACCGCGATGCAGCCTCAACAGCCAGAGATGCCGCGTCAGAGGGAGGCGGAAGCTCCCGCAAGGTGATTCCACGCTCTTCGAGAAAACGGCTGACTATCTTGAAGCTTGTGGCGACCGGTACGGCCAGCTTTTCCGATCGCGAAAGCGCCATCGCCGCTTCCCAAACCGCGATCGCCGACGTGAACGGAGCCGACGCTTTCATGACCGCCTGCGCGCAGCGCGGGGCTTCGGTCTCGTTGCTCAGTATTGCAACGATAGCGGCTGCATCGATGAACATCAGTCTTCGCCGGACAATTCGTCGTAGACCGAGCGCGGCAGCGGCTTGCGCGCCTGCTCGCTCAGCTCAATCCCGAACTCGGCCCGGAGCCGTGCCGCCGTTTCCAGCGGCGTCTCGCGATTGCGCCGGCGCTCCAGAGCTTCGCGCATGGCGATCACGATTGCCTCGGTGATCCCGACACCTTCAAGCCTGGCAAAAGCCCGCGTCAGGCTGTCCGCTTCCTTGTTGTTGATGTTGATCGTCATTGTTTTGCTTCCGCTGTGTAGCAAATATTATGTAGCTATCTACATCAGTCCGTCAATGTGACCCTAAGCCAAATCGAAGCGATTGCCGACGCGAGCTATTTTGTTCTTGCTTTGTGCCGGCAGCTATGCTATTAATCTCGCTATGGTGCTAATTGGCTCCAACGACCCGCCCACCGAGGCGGGTTTTTGTTTCTGGTCGGCGCCATCCCTCAAACAGCCTTCTGTTCGGCCGACGTCAAAGCCTGCGCGCCCTGGCCAACGCCCCTCTTGATCGTCTCCTCGCTCTCGTCCATAAGCGCGCCGTCGCAAGACTTTCGCCGCGCGCGAAACGGCCCTCCACAAGCCAGGGAAACACCATGACCGATCAGCCCGCCTTCAAACCGCTCGTTTTTTCCGGCGTCCAGCCAACCGGCAATCTGCATCTCGGCAATTATCTCGGCGCCATCAAGAAATTCGTCGCCCTGCAGGACACCTCCGACTGTATCTATTGCGTCGTCGATCTGCATTCGCTGACCGCACAGCTCGTCTATGAGGATCTTCAGGACCAGACGCGTTCGATCACCGCGGCGTTTCTCGCCTCGGGCATCGACCCGAAAAAACACATCGTCTTCAACCAGTCGCGGGTGATGCAGCACGCCGAGCTTGCCTGGATCTTCAACTGCGTGGCGCGCATCGGTTGGATGAACCGCATGACGCAGTTCAAGGATAAGGCCGGCAAGGACCGCGAGAACGCCTCGCTCGGCCTGCTCGCCTATCCCTCCCTGATGGCCGCCGACATCCTCGTCTACCGCGCCACCCACGTGCCGGTCGGCGACGACCAGAAGCAGCATCTGGAGCTGACCCGCGACATCGCGCAGAAATTCAACAACGACTTTTCGGACCGCATCGCAGCGCTTGGCGTCGGCGTCGAAATGGAGGTCGGCGAAGAGACGGTGAACGGCTATTTCCCGCTGACCGAGCCGGTCATCGGCGGCCCGGCAGCGCGCATCATGTCGCTGCGCGACGGTTCGAAGAAGATGTCGAAATCCGATCCGTCGGACCTGTCGCGCATCAACCTGACCGACGATGCCGACGCCATCTCGAAGAAAATCCGCAAGGCCAAGACCGACCCGGAGGCTTTGCCCGGCGAACTGGACGGGCTTGCCGGCCGGCCGGAAGCGGAAAACCTCGTCGGCATCTATGCCGGCCTCGCCGAAATCTCGAAAGAGGCGGTGCTGAAGGAATATGGCGGCCAGCAGTTTTCGGTGTTCAAGCCGGCGCTGGCCGACCTTGCGGTGGAAAAGCTGGCGCCGATCGCCGGCGAGATGCGCCGCATCTCCGGCGACCGCGCCTATGTCGACGCGGTGCTGCGCGATGGCGGCGAGCGTGCCGGCACATTGGCCGAAGCGACCATGAAGACCGTGCGCGACATTATCGGCCTGTTGCAAGGCTAATGCATGTCGCGCAAAAGTGTGCAGCGGTTTTGCGATAACGACATGCATAAAACAAGAACCTGAAGCGCGTCGCTGGTCGAACGCATCGCGCTTTAAGCTGCACCAGCATTGCCACAGCCGCCGGTCGCTTGCGGGCGGGCTGTGGCGGTGGCAGATTGCGGCCGAAACCATCGAACAGGGTGAATATGGTCTCCAAACGCCTCAGCCGCGAAGTCGGTCATCGCCGCAAGTTCCTGGCGATCATCGACGATACGCCCGAATGCGAGCGCGCCGTCGCCTACGCCTCGAAGCGGGCGCAAAGCACGGGCGGCGTGCTGGTGCTGCTCTATGTCATCGAGCCGGATGATTTCCAGCACTGGCTGGGCGTCGAGAAGATCATGCGCGAGGAGGCGACCGCCACGGCGCGTGCCGCACTGGACAGCTACGCCAACAAGGTGCGCCAGAAGCTCGGCATCGAGCCGGAACTGGTGGTGCGCGAAGGTAAGCCGACCGAAGAGATCCACAAGCTGATCGAGGAAGACCAGGACATCGCCATTCTGGTGCTGGCGGCAGGCGCCGGCAAGGAAGGCCCAGGGCCGCTGGTCGGCGCGGTCGCCGGCAAGGGCGCCGCCTTTCCGATTCCCGTCACGGTGGTGCCGCAGAACCTGTCGGACGAGGAGATCGACAGCCTCGCCTGAGATGTGCTGATATTCAGGTGAGGCCGGCCTGCAAGTGGCGGCTTCCTGCGCTTCCGGTGCTCACGTACCAAAAGTACGCTCCGCTCCGGTTCTCGGAAACCACCATTTTCGGCTCGGCCTGACCTGAATCTCAACACATCTCCAATCGTTTCAGCGAACTAGCAAAACATTCCGCCAGCCAGCCGTTCCCCCCGATGCCTTTCGCTTGAATGTCGGGCGGATAAAGCCTAATTAGAATTATTCCAAACTAGCTGCCCCAAACGGGCACGGAGACGGCCATGTTCATCCAGACCGAGTCGACGCCAAACCCGGCGACGCTGAAATTCCTGCCCGGCAAGGAAGTGCTGCAAGAAGGCACCGCCGATTTCCGCGATGCCGATAGCGCCGCGACGGCTTCGCCGCTCGCCGGCCGGCTGTTCGAAATCCCCGGTGTCACCGGCGTCTTCTTCGGCTATGATTTCATCACCGTGACCAAGGACGGCCCCGACTGGCAGCATCTGAAGCCGGCTATCCTCGGCGCCATCATGGAGCATTTCATGTCCGGCGCCCCGGTGATGGCCAAGGCTGGCCCCGCCGCCGAGACCAGCCAGACCGGCGAATTCTACGACAAGGCCGACGAGGAGCTGGTCGTCACCATCAAGGAGCTGCTCGACACCCGGGTGCGCCCGGCGGTGGCCCAGGACGGCGGCGACATCACCTTCCGCGGCTTCGAGAACGGCACCGTGTTCCTGCACATGAAGGGCGCCTGCGCCGGCTGCCCGTCGTCGACGGCGACGCTGAAGCACGGCATCCAGAACCTGCTCCGGCACTTTGTGCCGGAAGTGCAGCATGTCGAACAGGTCTCCTGACGCGACGTTCCATCGTCAACATCGATAGACAACAAAAAACCGGGCCAAAGTGCCCGGTTTTCTGTTTGCGACGTCTGTGTTGTTGCCTAGACGGTCCGCGTATAAGGGTTTTATATCACAATGACCTTGGCGCCGACCGAGGTGCGGTCGTAGAGGTCGATAATGTCCTGGTTCATCAGCCGGATGCAGCCCGACGACATCGCCTTGCCGATCGAATTCCATTCCGGGCTGCCATGCAGGCGATAACCCATGTCGCCACCCTTGTTGAACAGGTACATAGCGCGCGCGCCGAGCGGGTTCTTCAACCCCGGCTCCATGCCACCGGCAAACTTGGCCAACTCCGGCTGGCGCTTGATCATCTGCGAAGGCGGTGTCCAGGTCGGCCATTCGCGCTTCAGCGCGATATGGGCGGTGCCGTGCCATTCGAAACCCTCACGGCCGACGCCGATGCCGTAGCGCATCGCTTCGCCGTCGCCCATGACGAAATAGAGGAACTTGTTCTGCGTATCGACGATAATGGTGCCTGGCTTTTCCCTGGTGTCGTAGTCGACGATCTGCCGGCGGTATTTGAACGGCACCTTTTCGATCGGAACGCGCGGCAAATGATAGCCGGCGTCGGTTACCGCGCCGTAGTTGTTGGTGAAGATCTGCGAGCCGATGGTGCTGCAACCGGCGACAGCCGTCGACAGCGCCAGGGCCGCGACGATTGCAAGTGACTTCATGCGCATGAAAAGGTCCGATGCCTGCCCAAACAACAGCGGCTCGAGTCGGCCGCTTTTTTCATCTTCATTCATGCTGGCATTTGCTTTGCTTGCCAAGCGGGCGATGCCCATATCCTTGGACTTACGTGCTGGTAAACCTGCGACTATGGCATTTCGGCAACAGCCCCGGCAGGATTATGTTGCAAAATCAATGGGCCAAGAACAAGAACCAGGAGACGAAGAAATCACCCATGAATGTCGGTGACGCTGCCCGGCGCTCTGGCCTGCGGCCAAGACCATCCGTTGCTACGAGGAGATCGGCCTGAGACGCGGCCGCTGCAGGGGAAAGTCCAGACGGGCCGAGTTCAATAAAGGACGCCGCGAAGCACGGTCCAAGCCAGAAGCCCGAACGTGCCGATCACCACTAATGCACCAAGGACCGCGCCGATCTTTTCAGGCAGTCCATCGGGGCGACCAGGATCGTTGGCCATTCAACTATCGATCATGACGTAGGCCGCACCAAACACGGCAACGATAATTGCCCCAAGCATCGCCCAGCCTCTGATGGCCGAGCGGATTTCCTCCGGCGTCGCCGATTTCCGGTCGTCATCTTCCGTCATCTAATGCTCCTCCTAAAATCCGTGGCAGACATTGAAAGCGCAAGCTGCCGGCGCTGCCAAGAGCCGCAGTGGACTCTTTTGCGCAAAAGTTTAGGAACGTGCGCAGTTCGCGAGCAAGCGTTACCAGCCTTCGACACTCCGCAAAGCGCGGGCGGCGGTCACGATCCCGGTGGGCGATACCGGATCGACTTGGCTTTCCCAAGAGCGTCCATCGTCTCTTCGACACTTAACAGCACGGTGGTCTGGTACGAGCTGAGCGCGCCTCCCGCACCGATGGCCAGCATGACGGATGCCATCGACACGTTGTCCGGCGCCTCCCATAGGTTCCAGCCATCGTACTCTCCGAAGGCATACCAGAACCCGTGCAGCTTTCCGCCGACCGACTCGATGTAGGAGCGGGCAGCCTCGCGTCTATCCTCGGGATTATCCATCAAGCGCGCCCAGGTTTCGGGCCTGTAGCTGAATCGCGTGAGATACATCGGCATGGTTCGTCTCCTCCCAGAGCTGCCCCCACCAAGACAGTTAAGCGCCCCAATCCCGGAGAACGCGAGTCGTTTCCGAGGCGTAGTACCGCTGGCTTAGTTGCGGGGCCGCTAATAGACCTGTTTCAATGTTTTTTTCAGGGAGTAAGGTCAATGGCCGCATATCTCATTGCTGATGTAGACATAACCGACGCCGCCGTTTTCGAGGAATACCGCCGGGACGTGCCGGCAACCGAAGCCCGCTATGGGGGGAGGTATATCGCTCGCGGCGGAGCCACCAAAGTTCTGGAGGGCGATTGGGAACCTCATCGCCTCGTCATTGTCGAATTCCCGGACATGGCGTCCCTCCTGGCATGGTACGACTCTCCGGAATACGGCCGCCTCAAAGCCATCCGCGAACGCTGCGCAAAGACGAGAATTATTGCTCTGGAGGGCATGATGCCGGTTAGCTGAGGGCTGGGTCGATGACAATGGCAAATCTGAGTTGCCATATCTGGTGCGGCCCGGCGACGGGACAGGAGCATTCTGATATGAATCAGCAAGCTTTAAACTTGCGGGCGGGAAATGACGGCCAATGATGGGAGGATGACGCCGGAAGCACTCATTGAACGGGACCTACAAATCAATATGACCCAACACCAGATCGGCAGGCGGTGTTACAGCGTGACCTAGGGTTGTGTCATGGCATTGAAAATGCCGGCGCCAACTATCGCACATAAGGCTGCGGCCCCAAGCCCTCCCACAATGATGCACCACCAGGCGCGGCCATTTCCCCGAAGCACGGGATTCATTTTTATCATCCGTCGCGCCAGAAGCCCCTGGTAGAGTGCATAAGAAGACCCGAAACCGGCGAGCCAAATGACGGAAAATACGACGCCCCGCGCGAGCATCCTGTTGAGCCTGGTTTGCTCGGCCGTCAAACTCGTATTCTCAGTAGCCATGCTTCGCCACCTTTGTGGTCACGCTATGACCACTCGGGCCTGCAGCGGTGAATATTAGATCGACGGCGACGCCTCGCGAAAACATAGCTCCGTCACCGTAGGAATTGCATTGCTAACGCGAGCGGCACGCCTTGTGGTAGGGTGGGCCTTTATCGTTTCTCAAAAGGCAATTATGTACTTTACAAACAGGAAGGCCTGAAGACGCGGGTAGGCCCTTCTTCGGGGTCGATCACCAGCACAACGTTTTCTGGGTTTTGCCAAGGCAACAACATCACGTAGGCCGCAAAATCGTCTTCAGGGAAATGGTTGAAGCCACCACCGGCTACAAACATTTGCGGGTGCTTGCTGCCGCCAAAGCTATCCTCGACGCTGTTAAGTTGTTGGAAGGGGGCGCGCTCTGCCAGCCATTCCTGTATGTTCTCGAAGAGAATGGGCAGGCCGTTCGGGCTCGATAGATCTTCAGCAGAAGACGTACAAAGCACCACACCGCTCACGACGCTCATTGTGACTCAGCCATTGCCTGACGGGTCTTCTTGCCCGTCTCCAGCCGTTCGAAAGCAGCTTCTTCGTTGTGGAAGTGTGGCTCGAAAAGGACACTCATAACCCGGATTCCTACTGTGGATTCAAGGTATCAGGCACATCGCCGTGTTTGTAAAGTGCGTAATCGCCCGCAAAACCGGTTCAAACCGTGAACAAAATCTGCCATGGTATCCTCCATGCCGATCATCTCACCTCTACCCCTCAATCCGCTCATCGACGGCCGCCAGTCGGAGCGTGCCATGCTGGTCAGGCGTGGCGTGCAGCGGCTGCTCAGGCAGATGGGCGCGCATGTCTTGCCCGAACTGTCGCTGGCCACCAGCCGGCGCGCCGATCTCGTCGCGCTGACCCGCCAGGGCGACATCTGGATCATCGAGATCAAATCCTCGATCGAGGATTTCAGGGTCGACCGCAAATGGCCGGACTACCGCCTGCATTCCGACCGGTTCTTCTTCGCCACCCATCCCGGCGTACCCCAGGAGATATTTCCGGAGGAGTGCGGCTTCATTCTCTCCGACGGCTACGGTGCCGAGATTTTGCGCGATGCGCCCGAGCACCGCATGGCAGCGGCGACGCGCAAGGCGCTGATGCTGCGGATCGCACGCGCCGGTGCGTCGCGGCTGCTCGCGGCCGAGCTTGCCGGCGTGTCGGTGCCGGCGCTGGACGGCGAGAGCGAGTAGGGGCTTTTCGCTCGTCGTAATTTTGGACGTCGCGCTGCCCCTCATCCGGCTGCCGCCACCTTCTCCCCGTAAGTGACGGGGAGAAGGGAGTAAGCCGGACTGCTATTCCACGATGCGGTAGATGTTCCACAAGCTGGTGCCCCGACACCACATAGGGCTCCATCTCCTTGCCCCATTTGGCGTGCGCGTCGATCTTGCCGATCCTGGCGAAGAACGCCTCCAACTGGCGAGGCTTTCGACCTGGTGATGTGACCCGACCGTCGCTTCCCGCGTCGATCGATCCGGTCATGATCTGGAACTTGAGGTCGTCGAGACCGGCCTGCGAGCCGATCTCGCGTTCCCATTTCTTCAACAGAGCACGGTCTGCTTTTGGCCGAATTTTGCGTCGATCTGCCATCTGGCACTGAACATCGCCGCCTCCTCACTCGTCCCACGCCTGCACGACGGTCTGCCGCACGATCAGGCCGTTCTTCAGCTCCAGTATCGCCGCGCAGAACACCTTGGTCCCGTCCGGATAGGCGCAGGCCTGGGTGAAGGCGAGATTTTTGCCGTCGGCGATGGTGGTGTCGACCTTGTGGGTCATCGCCCGGCTGCAGATGTCGTCCCAGAACGTGGTGATCGCAGCGCGCCCGCGGATTTCGCGCGGCTTGCTCGGCGGGTTGTTGCGGTCGATCACCCGCACCAATGCGTCGTCGGCATAGAAGCTCGCCAGCAATTTTCCATCACGGCCCTCAATCGCCTTCTTGATCGCAGCGCCGTCTATCGTCTGTGTCTTGGTCAGCATTTTTTCCTCCATAGGCCCGTCTTCACCGGGCGTTCAATTGATCAGAACCGCCCGGCGCTCATAGACGGGCAGGTGGTTCACTGCGACTTCGCCTTGACGGCCGCGAACACCTCGTCGGACTGCTTCTTGAAAGTGGCGAGATCGACCTGGCTGCCGTTGAGCATCGTCGACCAGTGGCGCACGATCGCCGCCATCGCCACCGCCTCCTTGATCTCCTCGTCGCTGGCCCCATTGAGCTTGGCCGCCTGCGTGTGGAAATAGATGCAGTACTGGCAGGGGATCTGCGAGGCGACGGCGAGGCCCATCAATTCCTTGGTCTTGCCGTCGAGCGCGGTGTTCGGGTTGAGCTGCACGCCCTTGATCTCGGCCCAGGCGCCGGCAACGGCGACGTCCGGCAGCGTCTTGAACATGTCCGGTACCGAGCCGAGCGTTGCCTGGATGTCCTTGTAGGCAGCCGTCGCCGAGGCGTCTTCGGCCTTGGCAGGAACTATCGCCAACAGCGCGCCAACGCCTGCCGCTAGCACCAGTGATTTGAGTGTCAACTTCAGCATTTTATTCCTCCCTTCGCAGCGCCTTTCCCGGCGATATCCGCCTGGCCTGCATGGGACGAAGTGATAGCGCTTACGCATGCCCGGCCGCTTCGCCCGAAAGCGCCATGGCTCCTATGGCCCGTGCGGGCCAGCGTGCCGGGCCGAGAACGCCGCCGCCGCCGCCCGCGACGGCAGGTCCAGCTTGAGCAGAATATTGGCGACGTGGCGCTTGACGGTGTGTTCGCTCAGCTCGAGTTCGGCGGCGATCGCGGCATTGCTCTTGCCATCGGCGATGAGGTTCACCACCTCGCTTTCGCGCGCCGTCAGTGCGGCCGGCTCGGCAGCCTTGGCCTTCGGCCGGCAGGCCGGCTCCAGATGCTGTTCCGAGGTCGCCTGCACCAGCGCCAGCGGCTCATCCAGCTCGTCAAGCGCAATGCGCCCGGCGTCATTGAAATGAAGGCCTGAACCGGCGGCGAGGTCGGCGACCAGCCGCGAAGCGAGGATGTCGCCGCGCCCGGCATGCGCGGCAAGCTGCATCGTCACGCGCGCCGTCAATCCCGTCGGCGGTCCGCGCAACTCGACCTCGCCGACATGCACGCCCTGCGCGCTGGCGACGCCGATCTCCTGCGCCGCATCGCGCAGCGCCGCCGCGCAGCGTACGGCCCGCGCCGGGCCGTCGAAGCGCGCCATCATCAACTCGCCATGCGTGCCGGCCGGGCGGCCGCCATGGCGCCCGACCAGCCGCCGCCAGCTTTCCAGGAACCGCTGGCTGCGCTCACTCCACATGCGGTCGCCAAGCCGCGCCGTATCGTAGATCCGGGTCACCAGCAGTGCCGCCAGCACGCGTTCCACCTCGGCTACCGCTCGCGCTCCGGTCAGGAACTCCTCGATCAGATCGGCCACCCGGTCGACATCGCCGGTCCAGATCGGGTGGTCGCGCCCGGGCACCTCGACCAATCGCGAATTCGGGATCTTCCTTGTCAGGAAGCGGCTGGCCTCCGGGTCGACGCGTGCGTCGTTGCGGCGATGGATCAGCAGTGTCGGTGCGCTGATCGCTTCCAGTACGCCGCGCACGTCGATCGCCGCATTCATGCGGGCCAGGGCGATTGCCGCCGTCGGGCTCGCCGACAGCCGCTCGAAGCGCGCCCACCACGTCGCGAAACGCGGATCGTCGACGCGTCCGGGCGCGAAATGCGGCAGGGTGGCGCCGGTGCCCCATGCGGTCTCCGCCGTCGCGATGAAGGCCTCCAGGCGCTCCGGCGGCATCACCCATTTGTGGAAATGCGCATAGCCGCCATAAAGCGTCAGCGCCCGCGTCCGCTCCGGGTAGGTGGCGGCGAACAGCATTGCCATCGGCGCGCCTTCCGAAGCGCCGAGCAAGGCGGCGCGGCCGCTGCCGGTCGCATCCATCACGGCGCGCACATCGTCCATGCGGGTTTCGAGGCTGGGCAGGTGGTGGACATCGACGCGGTCGGACAGGCCGGTGCCGCGCTTGTCGAACAGGATCAGCCGTGAGAACGCGGAAAGCCGCTTCAACAGCCGGGTGTAGCCCTCGTCTTCCCAGTGCAGGTCGAGATTGGAAATGAAACCCGGCACGAAGACGAGATCGAGCGATCCCTGGCCGACCACCTGATAGGCGATCCGCACGTCGCCACTGAGCGCGTATCGAGTTTCGATCGGCCTCACGAGTTGCCCGCCCGACCCGACGATTTCTTATCGCCGGATCATAGCAGAGCCGCGCAGCTTGCGGCAGATGAAACTTTAGAGCGAGTGAATGTGGGCCCGCGACGCCTACTTCTGTGACGCGGCGGTCTCGGTGTTCGCTCCGCCGACGCTAAAACCTGCGCCCTCCGGCGCGCCCGGCCGCTTGATGTGTGGCGCGGCCGCGACGACAAGTTCATTGAACCCTTCGCCGCCGCTGTCAAGCATCTCGAACAATTGCCGGCGCATCCTCGGCTCCCAGAACTTGTTGATGTGCTCGGCGACGCCGGCAATGCCTTGCTCGCGCGGCTTGGAGTGGAAAAAGGCGGCGATCTGGTTGGCCATGCGAACCAGCTTTTCGCTGGTGCTCATGAGGTGGCCCTCGTCATGCGACATGCTTGGCAACTCCGGAAACCACTCGGTCAGGATGGGTGAAAATATCGAAATCGTCGCCGCGCACCAGCGCCACCAGCGTCATGCCGGAATCGTCCGCGGTGCGGATGGCAAGTGCGGTCGGCGCCGAGACGGCAATGATGACGGCCGAGCCGATCGCCGCGGTCTTCTGCACCATCTCGACCGAAACGCGCGACGTGACGACGACCGCACCCGACCTGCCGTCGATACCGGCTTTGGCCAGCGCGCCAGCCAGCTTGTCCAGCGCGTTGTGGCGGCCGACATCCTCGCGCGCCATGACGATGCCCTTGCCGGGAAGGTAAAAACCGGCGGCGTGGACGGCACCGGTCTCGGCGTGCAGCGGCTGCAGCTTCGACAAAAGCTTGACCGAGCGGACGATGTCATCGGCCTGAAGTGTAAGTTGCGACGCACCGACCGGGTTTACCGAGCGCATTGCCTCCTCGATGGATTCGATGCCGCACAGCCCGCAGCCGACCGGCCCGGCGAGCCTGCGCCGCCGCGCTTCGAAGCGGGTGTTGGCCTGATCCTTCAGCCGGATCTGGATATCGATGCCGGCGCCGTGATCCTCGACCTCGATCGCTTCGATTTCGTCCGGCGAGGCAATGATGCCTTCGGTCAGCGAGAAGCCGAGCGCGAAATCCTCGAAATCAGCCGGGCTTGCCATCATCACCGCATGCGTGGTGCCGGCAAAGGAGAACGCCACCGGCGTCTCTTCCGGCACCATCCGGTTCGCGGCCGCAGTGCCGCCGGCGCGGCGCGCCAGGCGGCTGATCTGTGTGACAGCACGACGTTTGGGCATCACGCGGCACCCCCCTCTGGCCTGCCCTCTTTGTCATCATTTGGCATCTCCCCCTCAAGGGGGGAGATCGGCAGTTCAGGCGTCGCGGCGCACCTTTCGACTTTGGTGATTGGCGAAAGTCGAGATGACATCCAATCTCCCCCCCTGAGGGGGAGATGGCCGGCAGGCCAGAGGGGGGTACTCCGGCACGAAACCAAAACCGCTACTCCGCTGCTTGCAGCGGGGCGATGCGGCGGCTTTGCTTTGCCTGCTCGTCATAGTCGCGCTGCCATTCCGACGGGCCGTTGGATGCACCCACCTGCACCGCGGTCACCTTGTATTCCGGGCAGTTGGTCGCCCAGTCGGAGAAGTCGGTGGTGATGACGTTGGCCTGGGTGTCGGGATGATGGAAGGTCGTATAGACGACGCCCGGCGACACCCGCTCGGTGATCAGCGCGCGCAGCGTCGTCTCGCCGGAGCGGCTGGTCAGCCGCACCCAGTCGCCGTCGCGCAGGCCGCGATTTTCGGCATCGTGCGGATGGATCTCCAGCCGGTCCTCGCTATGCCAGACCACATTGTCGGTGCGCCGGGTCTGCGCGCCGACATTGTATTGCGACAGGATGCGGCCGGTGGTCAGCAGCAGCGGGAAGCGCGGTCCGGTCCTTTCATCGGTCGCGACGTATTCGGTGCGGATGAACTTGCCCTTGCCGCGCACGAAGCCGCCGATATGCATGATCGGCGTGCCTTCCGGCGACTTCTCGTTGCAGGGCCACTGCACCGAGCCCACCCTGTCGAGAAGGTCGAAGGAAACGCCGGCGAAACTTGGTGTTGTCTTGGCGATCTCGTCCATGATCTGGGACGGATGCGTGTAGTTCCAGCCGAGGCCGAGCGCCTTGGCGAGCTCCTGCGTCGCTTCCCAGTCGGCATAGCCGCATTTCGGCTCCATCACCTTGCGCACCATGTTGATGCGGCGCTCGGCATTGGTGAAGGTGCCGTCCTTCTCGAGGAACGTCGAGCCGGGCAGGAACACATGCGCGTAGTTGGCCGTCTCGTTGAGGAAGAGGTCGTGCACGACGACGCATTCCATCGCGGCGAGACCGGCGGCGACATGCTTGGTGTCGGGGTCCGACTGCAGGATGTCCTCGCCCTGCACATAGAGCCCCTTGAACGAGCCGTCGACGGCCGCATCCAGCATATTGGGGATGCGCAGGCCGGGCTCGTCGTCGAGCTTGACGCCCCACAGGCTCTCATAGATGGCGCGCACCGCGTCGCCTGAAATGTGGCGATAGCCGGGAAGCTCGTGCGGGAACGAGCCCATGTCGCAGGAGCCCTGCACATTGTTCTGGCCGCGCAGCGGGTTCACGCCGACGCCCGGCCGGCCGATATTGCCGGTCGCCATGGCGAGGTTGGCAATGGCGATGACGGTGGTCGAGCCCTGGCTGTGCTCGGTCACGCCGAGGCCGTAATAGATCGCGCCGTTACCGCCGCGAGCGTAGAGCCGCGCCGCGCCGCGTATGTCGTCGGGATCGACATTTGCAAGCTGGCCGACGACTTCCGGGCTGTTTTCCGGCAGCGCCACGAACGATGCCCAGTCCTGGAACTCGTCCCAGTCGCAGCGCTCGCGGATGAAGGCCTCGTCGAACAGGCCCTCGGTGACGATGACATGGGCAAGTGCGGTCAGCATGGCGACATTGGTGCCCGGCTTCAGCGGCAGATGGAACTGCGCCTCGACGTGGGCCGAGCGCACGATGTCGGTGCGGCGCGGATCGAGCACGATCAGCTTGGCGCCCTCGCGCATGCGCTTCTTCATGCGCGAGGCGAACACCGGATGCGCATCGGTCGGATTGGCGCCGATCAGCAGGATCACGTCCGTCTGCTCGATCGAATCGAAGTCCTGCGTGCCGGCGGAGGTGCCGAAGGTCTGGCCGAGACCATAGCCGGTCGGCGAATGGCAGACGCGGGCGCAGGTATCGACATTGTTGTTGCGGAAGCCCTGCCGGACAAGCTTCTGGACGAGGTAGGTCTCCTCGTTGGTGCAGCGCGAGGAGGTGATGCCGCCGATCGAGGTGCGGCCGTACTGGTACTGGATGCGGCGGAATTCATTCGCCGTATGGGTGAGCGCCTCTTCCCACGACACTTCGCGCCACGGATCGCCGACCTTCTCGCGGATCATTGGTTTCAGGATACGGTCCTTGTGCGTCGCGTAGCCATAGGCGAAGCGGCCCTTGACGCAGGAGTGGCCGTGATTGGCCTTGCCTGCCTTGTAGGGCATCATGCGGATGACCTCGTCGCCCTTGACCTCGGCCTTGAACGAGCAGCCGACGCCGCAATAGGCGCAGGTGGTGACGGTCGAGCGCTCGGGAAGGCCTTTCGCCAGCACGGTCTTTTCCCTCAGCGCATCGGTCGGGCAGGCCTGCACGCAGGCCCCGCACGACACGCATTCGGAATCGACGAACGCCTCGTGCATGCCGGCCGAGACCCTGGATTCGAAGCCGCGGCCCTCGATGGTCAGCGCGAACGTGCCCTGCACCTCCTCACAGGCGCGCACGCAGCGCGAGCAGACGATGCACTGCGTCGGATCGTAGGTGAAATACGGGTTCGATTCATCGCGGGCGATGTAATCGATGGTCAGCGAGCCATGGCCGGGCGCCACGCCGTTTTCCTGCTTGACGTGGTTGCGGCCGTCCACGCCATAGCGGTTCTCGGTCAGGCCGACCGTCCTGACGATCTTGTCGAACTCGCTGGCGCCAGTGCCGGCCTTCTCGCCCCATGCGACAGGATGGTCGGAGACGTAGAGTTCCATCACGCCGCGGCGAACGGCGTCTAGCCGGTCGCTCTGCGTATGCACGACCATGCCTTCGCCGACCGGCGTCGTGCACGAGGCCGGCGTGCCGCCGCGCCCGTCGATCTCGACGAGGCAGACCCGGCAGGAGCCGAACGAGTCCAGCATGTCAGTGGCGCAGAGTTTCGGGATTTCGACGCCCGCTTCCATCGAAGCGCGCATGATCGAGGTCCCCGCCGGCACCGTCACCGACTTGCCGTCGACGGTCAGCGTCACTTGCTGCTCGGCTTCAGAGGCAGGTGTGCCGTAGTCGATTTCCTGGACCAGCGATTTGATATCGAATGCCGCGTTCATACCTGTCCGCTCCTATTCCGCTGCTTCGGCGACCGGCGTCGGCCGAAAGTCGTCCGGGAAATGGTTGAGTGCACTCATCACTGGATATGGGGTGAAGCCGCCGAGAGCGCAAAGCGAGCCGAACTTCATCGTGTTGCAAAGGTCGGTGACCAGCGCGATCTGCTTTTCCGGTTCGACGTTCTGGGCGAGCCGGTCCAGCACCTCGACACCGCGCGTCGAGCCGATGCGGCACGGCGTGCACTTGCCGCAGCTCTCGATGGCGCAGAATTCCATGGCAAAGCGTGCCTGCTTCAGCATGTCGGCGCTGTCGTCGAAAACGACGATGCCGGCATGGCCGATCAGCCCGTCCTTGGCGGCAAACGCTTCGTAGTCGAACGGCGTGTCGAACAGCGCGCGCGGGAAATAGGCGCCGAGCGGGCCACCCACCTGCACCGCTTTGACCGGGCGTCCCGTCGCCGTGCCGCCGCCGATATCGTCGACGATCTCGCCCAGCGTCATGCCGAACGCCGCCTCGTAGAGACCGGGATACTTGACGTTGCCGGCAATCTGGATCGGGATGGTGCCGCGTGAACGGCCCATGCCGAAATCCTTGTAGAAGGCGGCGCCCTTGTCCATGATCACCGGCACAGAGGCCAGCGAGATGACGTTGTTGATCACTGTCGGCTTGCCGAACAGGCCCTTGTGCGCCGGCAGCGGCGGCTTGGCCCGCACCTGTCCGCGCTTGCCTTCGAGGCTGTCGAGCAGGGCGGTTTCCTCGCCGCAAACATAGGCGCCGGCGCCGACGCGCACTTCCATGTCGAATGAATTGGCCGAGCCGAGCACATTGACGCCGAGCACGCCGGCCTTGCGGGCGATCTGGACGGCCTTCTGCATCACCGCCACCGCGTGCGGATATTCGGAGCGGATATAGATAAAGCCCTTGGTCGCGCCGGTGGCGATGCCGGCGATCGCCATGCCTTCGATCAGCACGAAGGGGTCGCCTTCCATGATCATGCGGTCGGCGAACGTGCCGGAATCGCCTTCATCGGCATTGCAGACGATGTATTTGCGGTCGGCCGACGTATCGAGCACAGTTTTCCATTTGATGCCAGTCGGGAAGCCGGCGCCGCCACGACCGCGCAGCCCGGACTCGGTCACCTGCTTGACGACCTCGGCCGGCGTCATCGCCACTGCATTCTGCAGGCCCTTCAGCCCGCCATGCGCCTTGTAGTGATCGAGCGACAGCGGATCGGTGACGCCGCAGCGCGCAAAGGTCAGCCGCGTCTGCCTGGCAAGGAACGGGATCTTGTCCGGTGCGCCCAGCCAGCGCTTGTGGTGGCCGCCGGTGAGAAAGCCGCAGTCGAACAGGCTTTTGACGTCGGAGGGCTTCACCGGCCCATAGGCGACGCGGCCACTAGCTGTTGCCACTTCGACCATCGGCTCGAGGAAATAGGCGCCGCGCGAGCCGTTGCGCACGATCTTGGCCTCGATGCCGCGCTCGGCCAGTTCCGCCCGAATCGCCTTGGCGACCTTTTCCGCGCCGAGCGCCAGCGCGCCGGAATCGCCGGGAATATAGATACGCGGGATCATGAGCGCACCTCGGCAACGATCTCGTTGAGCTTTTCGTCGTCGAGCCGACCGATCACCTCCCCGTCCAGCATCGCCGACGGTGAGCAGGCGCAAAGGCCGAGGCAATAGACCGGCTCCAGCGTCACCGAACCGTCACGGGTTGTCTCGTGGAAGCCGATGCCCAGCAATGATTTGAGCTTGGCGGCGATCGCATCCGAACCCATCGACTGGCAGGCTTCCGCCTGGCAGAGCTTCAGCACATGGCGGCCAGCCGGCTGGCTGCGATAATCGTGATAGAAGGTCACGACGCCGTGCACCTCGGCCCTGGAGATGTTCAGCGCCTCGGCGATGACCGGAAGCGCGTCCTGCGGCACATAACCGAACTCTTCCTGGATGCCGTGCAGGATCGGCAGCAGCGGGCCTTCGAGGCCTTTCAGCTCGTGGATGATCGCCGCGGTGCGCGATGCGATCTCGGTACTTGCAGGCTGCATCGTCATGCAGCGCCCTCCCTGGTCGTGGCGGTCTTCCGCTAAGTGCTTAGGAAATCAGAGGAAACCCGCTAAATCAATAAAGCCGATCCGTTGCTCGATAGAAATTTTCTATCGTTCGCGGTCACCAGCCTTGTCTAGCCTAGCGGCGGGCACGGAAATCGTCCGCCAGCGCCATTGCCTCGTCCAACAGCGCCGAGACCAGTGGCGTGTGCGGTTCGCGCGGTGCCGCCACCAGCCCGACGGTGTGGCTGGCATCCGGCTCGACGATCGGGATAGCCCGGATCGGCTCGGAAAAGCCGAACGTTTCCGCAAGGTTAAGCGGCATGATGGACGACCATTTGCCGGTGCGGATATGCGAAAACAGCACGATCATCGAGTTGGATTCCAATGTCGGCCGCACCTGCACGCCGGCTTCGGCCAGATGCTGGTCGATGATGCGGCGGTTCTGCATGTCGGGCGTCAGCAGGCAGAGCGGCAGCTGACTGAGTTCCGCCCATGTCACTTTGTCGCGGTCGAAATAGGGGTTCCCGACGGCGGTGATCAGTTGGTAGCGCTCGTCGTAGAGCGGCACGCTGGTGACGCGTCCGAGCGGTTCGTTGTCGAGATAGGTGATACCGGCGTCGATGTCGAAATTGCCGAGCAGCGACAGCACCTCGATCGAGGTGCGCGACAGCACCGAGAAGGTGACGCCGGGATGCTTTGCCCGAAACGGCGTCGTCAATCGCGCCACCATGGCCAGCGCCGTCGGGATCGCGGCGATGCGGATGCGCCCCGACAGGCCGTGGCGTGCCGCCCGCATCTCCTCGCGCATGGTCCTGCTGTCGCCGACGATGCGGCGCGCCCATACCAACACCTGCTTGCCTTCCGGCGTCAATCCCTGGAAGCGCGAGCCGCGCAGCACCAGCATCACGCCGAGCTGGCCTTCCAGCTGCTTGATGCCGGCCGAAAGCGTCGGTTGGGTGACGCCGCACACCTCCGCCGCCCGGCCGAAATGTTCTTCCCTGGCAAGTGCTATGAAGAATTCCAGCTTATCGATCATGCCGTCGGGAGCCTGTCACGGACGCTGTGTCCGATTGTAGCGCGCAACGTCGTGGAAATCGCCTTCGGCCGCAAGCCGCGTGTGTAAATCGTCCGCATCCACATCTTTCAGCCGGCTTACTGTTTCCCGCGATGGAATGCGGCGCTATGTGAATGAGACGGGGTCGTGGACTGGACACGACGGGAGACCGAACATGCTGGGCTGGTTCCGCAAGCTGCTGCCGCGCGAAGATCGCTTCTTCGACCTGTTCGAGCGGCATTCCCGCACCGTGGTCGGTGGCGCCGAGGCACTGCAGCAGCTTTTGCAGGGCAACGACATCGACCGCTGGTGTCAGACGATCATCGATCTCGAGGACGAAGCCGATCAGATCACCGCGGAAGTGCTGCTGGCCGTGCGCCGCTCCTTCATCACGCCCTTCGACCGCGGCGACATCAAGGACCTGATCCAGTCGATGGATGATGCCATCGACATGATGCACAAGACCGTCAAGACGGTAAAGCTGTTCGAAAAGAAGGAATTCGACCCGCTGATGCAGGAAATGGGGGGCGTCATCGTCGAGGCCGCCAAGTTGGTGGCCGAGGCGATCCCGCTTCTCGGCAAGGTCGGGGCGCATACGGTGCGCCTCAACGCCATCGCCGAGGAAGTCATGCGCGCCGAAGGCCGGGCCGACGACCTGCACGAACAGGGCCTGAAGGACCTGTTCAAGCGGCACGGCCGCAGCGATCCTATGGCCTATCTGATCGGCAGCGAGATCTACGGCCAGCTGGAAAAGGTGGTCGACCGCTTCGAGGACGTCGCCAACGAAATCAGCGGCATCGTCATCGAGAACGTATAGTGGAAGCCGCGATAGCCTTTCCGGTGCTGGTCGGCCTTGTCGTCGTCGCGCTGTTCTTCGATTTCCTCAACGGCCTGCACGATGCCGCCAACTCCATCGCCACCATCGTCTCCACCCGGGTGCTGCGGCCGCATTATGCGGTGTTCTGGGCGGCCTTCTTCAATTTCATCGCCTTCATGTTCTTCGGTCTCCACGTAGCGGAGACGCTCGGAACCGGCATCATCGACGCCAGCATCGTCACGCCGGCAGTGGTCTTCGCAGCACTTGTCGGCGCCATCGTCTGGAATATCGTCACCTGGCTCGTCGGAATTCCGTCCAGCAGCTCGCACGCGCTGATCGGCGGTTTGGTCGGCGCCGGCGTTGCCAAGGCAGGCACCGGTGCCATCGTCTGGACCGGGTTGGGCAAAACGACGGCGGCCATCGTGCTATCGCCGGCGGCAGGTTTTCTGCTGGCGCTCGTCCTGATCCTCGCGGTCTCCTGGCTGTTCGTGCGGCGGACGCCGTTCGCCGTCGACAGCACCTTCCGCGTCATGCAGTTCTTTTCCGCCTCGCTCTATTCGCTCGGCCATGGCGGCAACGACGCGCAGAAGACTATGGGCATCATCGCCGTGCTGCTCTATTCGCAAGGCATGCTCGGCGCGAATTTTTACGTGCCGCTGTGGGTCGTCATCACCTGTCAGTCGGCGCTAGCGCTGGGCACGTTGCTCGGCGGCTGGCGCATCGTCCACACCATGGGCTCGAAGATCACCCGGCTGAACCCGATGCAGGGTTTCTGCGCCGAGACCGGCGGAGCGATCACCCTGTTCGCCGCCACCTGGCTCGGTATTCCTGTATCGACCACGCACACGATCACCGGCGCCATCATCGGCGTCGGCGCCGCCCGCCGCCTCTCCGCCGTTCGCTGGGGCATTGCCGGTAACATCGTGGTGGCATGGATCGTCACCCTGCCGGCAACCGCGGCGATCGCGGCTCTCACCTACCTCGCGGTCGGCCTGGCATGGTGACAGCACCGTAGCACTGCGCGGCAGGCGATGCGCCGTATCTACCTATCCACAAGGTTCAGTATGTTGCCGTCCGGATCCTTGAACCATGCGACCTTCATGCCCTGACCGACATGAACGTCACCCTCCAGCGTCAGGCCTGGCATGTCGTAATGCTCGAAGGTCACGCCCTTCGATTTCAATGCCTCAACGATCTTGCCGAGTTCGTCGCCGACCGTCCATGTCACAGCCGTCGCCTTGTTGGTCCCAGCGAAGTTCGAACGGTAGACGTTGATGCTGGTGTCGCCGCTTTTATAGACGATCAGTTCGCCACCTTCATTGTGCACCTCTTTCAGGCCAAGGACCCCTTCGTAGAATGCCCTGGCCTTGGCCAGGTCCTTCACGGCGAGATTGGCCGTCGCGTTGCTGTTTGCGAGCATGATTCGTCTCCTTCCCTGGCTGTCATTCCATGCTCATGAAATAGGCTGCGTTGCCGATTTGGCGACGGCTGCTCCCACTGGAAATGCCGTCATATGCTCGCTGCCTCCCCGATACGCCGCTGCAATTGGTGGTCCATCGCTTGGTTCTGTTCCGGAACTGCATTATCTGGAGCGGAAAAGTAGAGGAAAAACTCATGCCCGCCGCCAATGAAAACGTGACCAAGGAAATCGTTATCGAGCGCCTGAAGACGGTCAATGGGCCGGATTTCACCGGCAATATCGTCGACCTCGGCCTGGTTTCCGAGATTTTCATTGCCGATGCCAAGGTGTTCTTTTCGATCACCGTTCCCGCTGCCCGTGCCCAGGAGATGGAACCGCTGCGTGCGGCGGCCGAACGTGTCGTCAAGGCGATCCCCGGTGTTGCCGGCGCCGTGGTCGCGTTGACGGCGGAAAAGAAGGGCGGCGGCATGGAGGCGCCGGTTCCGCAAAGACCGGCTCAGAGGCCCGCTCCGCCGGCCGCACCTGCGCGTCCCGCGCCGCAGGCGCCCGCCTCGCACAGCCAGGGCAAGCGCGGCGTACCCGGCATCGAAGCGATCATCGCCGTCGCTTCCGGCAAGGGCGGCGTCGGCAAGTCGACCACCGCCGTCAATATCGCCCTTGGGCTTGCCGCCAACGGGCTGCGGGTCGGGGTGCTCGATGCCGACATTTATGGCCCTTCCATGCCGCGTCTGCTCAACATTCGTGGCAGGCCGCAGACCGTCGACGGCAAGATCCTGAAGCCGATGCAGAATTATGGCCTCAAGGTCATGTCGATGGGCTTCCTCGTCGATGAGGAGACGCCGATGATCTGGCGCGGGCCGATGGTGATGTCGGCATTGACGCAGATGCTGCGCGAGGTCGAATGGGGACCGCTTGATGTGCTCGTCGTCGACATGCCGCCCGGCACCGGCGACGCCCAGCTGACCATGGCCCAACAGGTGCCGCTGGCCGGCGCCGTCATCGTCTCGACGCCACAGGACTTGGCCCTGATCGATGCGCGCAAAGGCCTCAACATGTTCAGGAAGGTCGACGTGCCGCTATTGGGTATCGTCGAAAACATGAGCTATTTTCTCGCCCCCGATACGGGAAAACGCTACGACATCTTCGGCCATGGCGGCGCGCGCCGCGAGGCCGAGCGTCTCGGCGTCACCTTCCTTGGCGAAGTGCCGCTCGAGATGGGCATCCGCGAAAGCTCCGATGCCGGCACGCCGGTGGTGGTCTCCAAGCCGGATGGCGCTGAGGCGAAAATCTATCGCGACATCGCCGCCAGGGTCTGGGACCGCGTCAATGAAGAGCGCGGCGCGGCCGAGGCTGCAGTGCCGAGCATCGTGTTCGAGTGATGCGGATGTCCCTCCCCCAAGTGGGCCCCTTGAGGGGGAGGGTGGCCGGAAGGGTCAGGTAGGGTCCGCGGCGACGCGCTCCAACTCTCCGGGATAGCGGGCTGACAAACCACGATCCCGTCTAGCGCGGAGGCAGATGTATGTCTTTCGTACCAAAGAGCGGATTCGGATGGCGCGTGCCCCTTGCCTGCTCCCGCGCGTTGTCATATCGATTTGTCATACAAATACGGAGACCACGATGGCAGGCCCCCCCACTCACAAGAAAAAATTTCGCTCGCAGGAGTGGTTCGACAATCCCGACAATCCGGGCATGACGGCACTCTATCTGGAGCGCTACCTGAATTACGGGCTGACGCGGGCCGAACTGATGTCCGGCAAGCCGCTGATCGGCATCGCCCAGACCGGCTCGGACCTGTCGCCCTGCAACCGCCATCACATCGAACTGGCCAAGCGCGTGCGCGAAGGCATCGTCTCGATGGGTGGCATCCCTTTCGAGTTCCCTTGCCACCCGATCCAGGAGACCGGCAAGCGGCCGACTGCTGCACTTGACCGCAACCTTGCCTATCTCAGCCTGGTAGAGGTGCTCTACGGCTATCCGCTCGACGGCGTGGTGCTCACCATCGGCTGCGACAAGACGACGCCGGCCATGCTGATGGCCGCGGCCACCGTCAACATTCCGGCTATCGCGCTTTCGGTCGGCCCGATGCTCAACGGCTGGCACAAGGGCAAGCGCACCGGCTCCGGCACTATCGTCTGGGAATCGCGCCAGCGCCTGTCGGCCGGCGAGATTGGCTATGACGAGTTCATGGATATCGTTGCCTCCTCGGCGCCGTCGACCGGCTATTGCAACACGATGGGTACCGCCACCACGATGAATTCGCTGGCCGAGGCGCTCGGCATGCAATTGCCGGGCTCGGCCGCTATCCCCGCCCCCTATCGCGAGCGCGGCCAGATCGCCTACGAGACCGGAAAGCGCATCGTCGACATGGTGCATGAGGATCTGAAGCCCTCCGACATCATGACCCGTAAGGCCTTCGAGAACGCCATCGTCGTCAACTCGGCGATCGGCGGCTCGACCAATGCGCCGATCCACCTCAACGCCATCGCCCGCCATCTCGGCGTTTCGCTCGACAATGACGATTGGCAGAAGGTCGGCCTCAACATACCGCTCATCGTCAATCTGCAGCCGACGGGCGAATATCTCGGCGAGGACTATCACCATGCCGGCGGCGTGCCGGCCGTGGTCGCCGAACTGATGAAGGGCGGCCTGCTGCCCTATCCGGATGCCATGACAGCTAACGGCAAGACCATCGGCGACAATTGCAGCGGCGCCGTCAACGAGAACCTCGACGTCATCCGCACGGTTGCCGAGCCGTTGAAAGCCAATGCCGGCTTCATCAATCTCAAGGGCAATCTGTTCGATTCGGCGATCATGAAGACCAGCGGCATCTCGCCCGAATTCCGCGAGCGCTATCTGTCGAACCCGAAGGACCCCGAAGCCTTCGAGGGCAACGCCATGGTCTTCGACGGCCCCGAGGACTATCACGCCCGCATCGACGACCCGGCACAGGGCATCGACGAGCACACCATCCTGTTCATGCGCGGCGCCGGCCCGATCGGCTATCCCGGCGGCGCCGAAGTCGTCAACATGCAGCCGCCTGCCTATCTGATCAAAAAGGGCATCCACGCGCTGGCCTGTATCGGCGACGGTCGCCAGTCGGGCACGTCGGGCTCGCCATCGATCCTCAACGCCTCGCCGGAAGCCGCCATCGGCGGCGGCCTGGCGCTGCTGAAGACCGGCGACCGCGTCCGCATCGACCTGCGCAAGGGCACCGCCGACATCCTCGTCAGCGACGACGAGATCACGCGGCGCCGCGCCGAGCTGCAAAACAATGGCGGCTATCAGTATCCGAAGCACCAGACGCCCTGGCAGGAAATCCAGCGCGGCATGGTCGACCAGTTTTCCGAAGGAATGGTGCTGAAGCCGGCGGTGAAATACCAGGATGTGGCTCATACAAGCGGCGTGCCGAGGGACAATCACTGACCAGGGTCCGTCGCACGAGCCAGCCGCCGATGCAGGCAATTTGCCGAGGTCAGCGCCAGGAGGGGTAGGGGTGGGGGTACATCGTAGAGCGAAAGCCTCGGCTTTCCACCTGCGATAGCCTGCCGTTAATGGGCAGAAATGCCCGGCACAGGGTTGGACGCGGTCATTTGTCAACAGCGATTGCTCCCGCGAGAACGGCAATGCTTGACAAGCGGGCGTGACAAATCCACGATCATCGCAAGGGGTGCATCGCGACGACCCCGTGAGGCGTCAGCCCAACGTTCGCGTCCAAGCTTCTCTTTCAAGGAGGTGGACGCCATGCCGTCAACAACCGCTATCACTGTATCGCAACTGTCCCGTCTGATTGGGCTGCCGGGTGCACCCGCAATCATCGACGTCCGCATCGATGATGACTACAACGCCGATCCGCGCCTGCTGCCGGGGTCGGATCGTCGTGATTTCAGGAGTGTCTCGAACTGGGCTGCCGACTTCGCCGGCAGGCAAGTGACAGTTGTCTGCCAACAGGGAAAAAAGCTCTCGCAAGGCGTGGCCGCATGGCTACGGCAGGAGGGCGTTGCCGCCGAATCGCTCGATGGCGGGTTTGAAGCGTGGCGCGATGCCAAGGGCCTTCTCGTTCACGCCGACAAGATACCGCCCGCCGATGCCAAGGGCCGCACCGTTTGGGTGACGCGTACGCGCCCGAAGATCGACCGCATCGGCTGCCCCTGGCTGATCCGGCGCTTCATCGATCCTCACGCGGTCTTTCTCTTCGTCGAGCCGGCCGAAGTGGCGGCCGTCGCCGATCGCTTTCAGGCCATCCCCTTCGACATCGAGAACGTGTTCTGGAGCCACCGCGGCGAACGCTGCACCTTCGACACCATGATCGAGGAGTTCGGGCTCAAATCCGAAGCGCTCGATCGCCTGGCCACGATCATACGCGCTGCCGATACTGCGAGCCTCGATCTTGTTCCACAGGCGGCCGGGTTCCTGGCCGCCTCGCTTGGCCTGTCACGGATGTTTCGCGACGATCTGGAGCAGCTCGAGGCCGGCATGCTGCTTTACGATGCGTTCTTCCGCTGGTGCCGCGATGCCACCGAGGAGACGCATAACTGGCCGGTCGCCGGCGCAGTCAGTCTCGGCACAGGCAAACCATCGTGAGCGCCGTCCTTTCGAAAAAGCCGGCGGAGATTCAGGAGCCCGCTGTGCCGAGCTTCCGGCAGGCCGTGAAGGTCTGGGCAAAAATCGGCGTGCTCAGCTTTGGCGGCCCGGCCGGGCAGATCGCGCTCATGCACAAGGAACTGGTCGAGGAACGGCGCTGGATCGGCGAACAGCGCTTTCTGCATGCGTTGAACTACTGCATGCTGCTGCCTGGCCCCGAGGCCCAGCAACTCGCCATCTATATCGGCTGGTTGCTGCACAAAACGGCCGGCGGCCTTGTTGCCGGCATTCTCTTCGTCGTGCCGGGCGCGCTTGTCATGCTCGTCCTGAGCAGCCTCTATGCGCTCTATGGCGATGTACCGCTCGTCGCGGCGCTGTTTTTCGGGGTCAAGGCGACCGTGCTCGCCATTGTCATCGACGCGGTGATCCGGATTGGCAGACGCGCGCTGAAAAACCCGGTCATGGTGTCGATCGCACTCGCCGCCTTCATTGCCATCTACGCGTTGAACGTGCCGTTTCCGCTGATCGTGCTGCTTGCCGGGCTGGCAGGCTGGATCGGCAACCGTAGTGCGCCGGCAGTTTTTTCCGGCGCCTCGCATGGCAAGGGCGATGTTCCCGACATAAAGGGCGTGGTCGATCTGATGTTCGAGCGCGGTGAACTGACCCACGTCAGGCCGACACGATGGCACGCGCCGCGCACTTTGGCGATCTGGCTGCCGATCTGGCTGGGGCCTGTTCTGCTGGTCTGGGCTTTCACCGGCCCTGCCAGCGTTTGGACTCAAATCGGTGGCTTCTTCAGTGTCATGGCGGTCGTCACCTTCGGCGGCGCCTACGCAGCCCTTGCCTATGTCGCGCAGGCAGCGGTCGAGTACTTCGGCTGGCTGGCACCCGGTGAAATGGTCGACGGCCTCGGACTTGCCGAAACCACGCCGGGTCCGCTCATCCTGGTCTTGCAGTTCGTCGGCTTCGTTGCCGCGTTCCGCCAGCCGGGCTTGCTGGCGCCGCTGCTTGCCGGACTGTTTGGCGGGCTGTTCACGCTGTGGGCGACGTTTACCCCATGTTTCCTATGGATATTCCTTGGGGCGCCTTACATCGAAGCGCTGCGCGGCAACAAGGCGCTGTCGGCGGCGCTCGGTGCGATCACCGCCGCCGTCGTCGGCGTCATCATGAATCTCGCTCTATGGTTCGGCTTGCACGTCATCTTCGGCGAAGTGCGCAATGTCGGGCTTGGAATGGACGTGCCGGTGCTTTCATCGATAGACTGGCGCGCGGCGCTGCTTTCCTGTGCCTCGATGATCGCCATTCTGAAGCTGAAGATCGGTATGCTGCCGACGCTTGCCGGATCGGCGCTGGCCGGTGTCTTGTTGCTGGCGGCGAGCGGGTAACGCTCAGCCGCCCATTCTGCTTCGCGGCAGCTTGATCATATCGCCGAAGCGGGCGCGCAATTTGTCGTCGACCGGCTTTGGCACATGGCGCGGGAAGCGTTCGGCAAGCACGCGTTTCTTCTCGATGATCGCCCGCTGCAGGATATCGGGCCTGCCTTTCTCATTCCATTCCTTCGGCGAAAAGCGGTCGCCGACGGCCGGATAGAAATATTCGGTCTGCATCAGCCGCAGCGTCTGCTCGTTGCCGAGATAATGGCCCGGGCCCTTCAGGCAGACATCGGCAATCGTGTCGATCGACAGCGACTCGTCCGTCACTTCGATGCCGCGCACGCAGCGCAGGCAGTGGCCGAGCATGTCGTTGTCGATGATCAGGCTCTCAAGGCAAAAGCCGAGCAGCGAGGCGTGCATGCCGGCCGATTCGTAAACCAGGTTGAGGCCGGCAAGACCGGCCATCACGTCGGTTATGCCCTTTTCGTAGCCGGACTGAATATCAGGCAGTTTCGAATCTGTCATGCCGGCGGCCGAACCACCCGGCAGGTCGTAAAATTGCGCCATCTGCGCGCAGGCCGCGGTCAGCACCGCCTGCTCGGCCGAACCGCCCGACATGGCGCCGGTCCGGAGATCCGAGACAAACGGCCAGGTACCGAAAATCGCCGGATGGCCTGGCTTGATGGCGTTGACGTAGATGAGGCCGACGAGCACTTCGGCGACCGCCTGCACCACGGCGCCGGCAATCGCCGCCGGTGCCGTCGCACCCGCCTGTCCTGCCGACAGCAGCAGGATCGGAATGCCGCCCTCGACGCAGGCTTCGAGAACGCCACAGGCGTCCTCGGCAAACTTCATCGGCGGCACGACAAAGCAGTTCGAATTGGAGACGAAAGGCCGCGCGCGAAAATTCTCTTCGCCGCCCGCGATCGCATAGAGCATGTCGAGCGCCGGCTTGACGTTCTCACGCACGGTAAACGAGGTGCCGACATGCTTCGACGTGCCCATGACGCAGGCGTAGAGCGTGTTGAAATCCATATCGAGCGGGTCGGGAATGTCGCGCGGCACCATCGGCCGCTGAAAGAAATGGATGTTGTCGAGCCCTTCGACCAGGCGCGCGGCATCATAAATGTCCTGCAGCAGCGACTCGCGATACTCACGCTTTTCGACATCGACAAGATGCACCGCAGCACCGGCCGTGCCGTAGTGCACACGCTTGCCCTGGATCACCATGTCGTGCTTCGGATCCTGGCCGTGGAGGGTGAAATGCCGCGCCGCGTTCTTGATGGTGTCGAGCACAAGGCCGCGAGGAAAGCGCAGGCGGCCGTCCTCACTGAAGGTCGCGCCGGCTTTGGTCAGCGCCTCGATGCAGGAGGGGATGGCGTTGGCGAAGCCGACCGTCTCCAGAAGGGTAAGCACGGCCTCGTGGATACGTTCGCAATCGCTGCCGCTGAGCGGGCTGTAGCTTCCGCCTTCGAGGCCGGCACGCACCGGCTTGACGTCGTCGGCAAGCGGTGCCGCCCGCATGGCGCGGCGCGCCTCGCGCCCGCCGGACCGCCGCGAACGCTGGTCTGCGGACACGTCCTGCTTCTCATGGGCCATTGGCATGAAGGACTCCAACTTTAGCTGCGGAGCGGGCGCAGCGGTTGGTCCACCATCGGCCTGCTCCGTCCCCTCTATACAGCGACTATGCCGCCGGCATTGGCACAGCCTATGTGCCAGCCGGTCCCGTCGCATATGCCAAGGAGCTAAAGAACCGGAGCCGCACTACATGCGCCAGGCTCCGGTCGGGGAAGGGAGATCAGGCCGCTGCCGGCCTGCGTCCAGCTGCCGTCGCAAGTTCGCGGATACCGGGTTCGATGTGCTGCAACGCGATCGAGGAAATGCCCAAGCGCATGAAACGCGATGGCTTTTCGGTGCGGTCGAAGAAGCGGTCGCCAGGCTCGATGATGACGCTGCGCGAGGCCGCGGCCTCCGCCAGCCCGCGCGAATCGGTGCCGCGCGGCCCCTCGAGCCAGAGCGACGTGCCGCCGGCCGAATCGGTCGAGCGCCACTCCGGCAGGAAGGCGGAAATCGCATGGACCAGACGCTTGCGCCTCTCGTCGAAGGCGCTCGACAGCCGCCGCACCAGCGCCTCGTGATGGCCGAGCGACAGGAACAATGCGACGGCGCGCTGGTTGTTCGCCGGCGGATGGCGCAGCATGAAGCGGCGGAGCGCCCGAAGCTCGGAGATCAGCCCGGCCGAGGCGACGATGTAGCCGAGCCTGAGGCCGGGAGCCAGCGTCTTCGACATCGAGCCGACATAGACGACGCGGCCGGAGCGATCGAGGCTCTTCAGCGCCTGCTGCGGCGCCTCGTCCAGGAGCTGGCTGTCATATCCGTCCTCGATGATGATCTGGTTGTGCCGGTTGGCGCGCGCCAAAAGCTCCTGCCGCCGCTCTGCCGACAGCGGCACCATGGTCGGGCAATGGTGGCTGGGCGTGACGAAGACGAAGCCGGAATCATTGGGAATGGCCGAGGTTACGATGCCGGAGTGGTCGACCGGAACCGGCTGGATCTCGGCGCCGGCCAGCCGGAAGATCGAACGTGCATCGGGATAGCCGGGGTCCTCCATCGCCACCTTGGAGCCCTTGGTCATCAACAGCGTCGCCAGCATGTAAAGCGCGTTCTGGGCGCCCAACGTCACGATGATCTCGTCCGGATTGGCGAAGATGCCGCGTCGCGGCAGCAGCCGTGCCTGGATCTGCTCGATCAGGAGCGGATCGTCGCGGTCGACCATGTCGGATGCCCAGTTGCGGATTTCGAGCACCGCCAACGCCATGCGGTTGCACTCGCGCCATTCGGCGGTCGGGAACAGCGCCGGGTCGAATTGGCCATAGACGAAGGGGTATGACGACTTGATCCAGTTGTCGTGCTTGGCCGGCGGCGGCATGTCGCTCGCCGCGATCTGCCGACGCGCCTTCCAGTCGATCTCGTTGGCCTGGTCGGGCGCCTTCTGATGCGGCTTGGCCGGCGTCGCCAGCACTTCGGGATTGACGAAATGGCCGCGGCGCTCGCGCGCCACCAGGAAGCCCTGGTCGACCAGCTGCTGGAAGGCCAGCACCACGGTACCGCGCGCCACGCCGAGTTTTTCGGCAAGAATCCGGCAGGACGGAAGCGGCATGGAAGCCGCGATCTGCCGGTCGAGGATGGCGGCGACGATCGCCTGGCGGATCTGCGCCTGCAGGGTCTGACCGGATTCCGCCGAAATCCGGAACAGGCCGGACCATATGGCCGTGTCGTTTCGCTGTGGCATGGGAGATGTTCCTCGATGGCCAGCTTTTTTCACTTGGCTGGACCAGTCGAATGTACCGGTGGCACAAGGTGTTGCGCCAATCAATTTTTCTGATCGCTGGGATTTATGCCAGTGATCCTTTGAGCCGGCCCACGCTGCGCTGCGGCATCGCTGCGCATTGAAACAGATGGAATTCGACCCGATAGTTTGCCGCGACGACACGCGCCGGAAACATCCGGCCTGATAAGATGCATCTCAAGAGACCGGAGCGAAGCAGTGGATCAATCGTCCTTTCAAAAGCAGCTCGACGCATTGCGCGATCATCGTGCGGCCAAATCGGGCTCGATGCGCGAGGCTTTCGCTGCCGATCCGCAGCGCTTCGAGAAATTCTCCGCCAGTGACGGCGACCTGCTGCTCGACTGGTCGAAATGCGCGGTCGATGCGCGGACTATGGAGTTGCTGGAGAAGCTGGCTGAGGCCGCTGACCTCGAAGGCCGGCGCGACGCGATGTTTGCCGGCAAGAAGATCAACGTCACTGAAGGCCGTGCCGTGCTGCACACGGCGCTGCGCAACCTGACCGGCAAGGGCATCGTGCTCGACGGCCAGGACGTGAAGGCGGAAGTCCTTGCCGTACTCGACGCGATGGGTGCCTTCGCCGACGCGGTGCGTTCCGGCAAGGCGGCCGGCGCGACCGGCAAGAAAATCACCGACATCGTCAACATCGGCATCGGCGGCTCCGATCTCGGCCCGGCCATGGCGACGCTGGCGCTGGCGCCCTATCATGACGGCCCGCGCGCGCATTACGTATCCAATATCGACGGTGCCCATATCCACGACACGCTGAAGGGTCTTTCCGCCGAAACCACCCTGTTCATCATCGCCTCCAAGACCTTCACCACGGTCGAGACGATGACCAATGCCGAAACCGCGCGCAGATGGGTCGAGAAGGCGCTCGGCAAGGAAGCGGTCGGCAAGCATTTCGCCGCCGTCTCGACGGCGCTCGATCTGGTCGCCAAATTCGGCATCGCGCCCGATCGCGTCTTCGGCTTCTGGGACTGGGTCGGCGGCCGCTATTCCGTCTGGGGTGCGATCGGTCTGCCGGTGATGATCGCCATCGGCCCGAAGGATTTTCGCGCCTTTCTCGACGGCGCCCATGAGATGGACGAGCAGTTCCGCACCGCGCCGCTGGCGAAGAACCTGCCGGCGCTGATGGGGCTGATTGGCTGGTGGCACCGCGTGATCTGCAAATACTCCGCTCGCGCCGTCATCCCCTACGATCAGCGTCTGTCCAGGCTACCGGCCTATCTGCAGCAGCTCGACATGGAATCGAACGGCAAGAGCGTCACCCTGGACGGCGGCGCTGTAACGACGCCGACCGGCCCGCTGGTCTGGGGCGAGCCCGGCACCAATGGCCAGCATGCCTTCTTCCAACTTCTGCATCAGGGCACCGATTTCATTCCGGTCGAATTCCTTGCCGCTGCCGTCGGCCACGAGCCGGAACTGAAGCATCACCACGACCTTCTGCTTGCCAATTGCCTGGCGCAGTCGGAAGCCTTCATGAAGGGCCGCACGCTTGAGGAAGCCCGCGCGCAGATGCTGGCGAAAGGCATGAAGCCGGCCGATGTCGACAGGATTGCTCCGCACCGTGTCTTCTCCGGCGACCGCCCCTCAGTGACGATCCTCTACAGGAAACTCGACCCCCACACGTTCGGACGGCTGATTGCGCTTTACGAACACCGCGTCTTCGTCGAAGGCACGCTGTTCAACATCAACTCCTTCGACCAGTGGGGCGTCGAGCTCGGCAAGGAACTGGCGACCGGGCTGCTGCCCGTCGTTGAAGGCAAGGAGAACGCCGCAAAGCGGGATGCCTCGACTGCCGGACTGGTGGAATACATCCACCGCTTGCGCGGCCCGGAGTGAAAAGCTTGGCGGACATTAAGGGAATATTGTTCGACAAGGACGGCACGCTCGTAGATTTCAACGCGACATGGCTGGGCATCGCCGACTTCATGGCGATGGATGCGGCCGAAGGCGATCGCTGGAAAGCAGACAGGCTGCTTGCGGCGGCGGGCTTCGACTTCGCCACCAAGCGCTTCAAGCCGGATTCGATTTTTGCCTCAGGCACCAACATGGACGTCGTCGAGCTGTGGTTTCCACGGCTGTCCGACGAGGACCAGATGCTTGCCGTCGCCCGCTTCAACGCCATCACTTCGGCGCAGGGATCGGCAATGGCGGTGGCGCTGCCGGGTGTGGTCGAGACGCTTGGGCTGCTTCACAGAAAATCCTACCGGCTTGGCGTCGCCACCAACGACTCGACCAGCGGCGCGGAAAAAACCTTGGTCACGCTGGGCGTCGCGCAGCTTTTCGAAGCCGCCTATGGTTACGACGCGGTGGCCAATCCAAAACCGGCGCCGGATACGATCCTTGCCTTTTCGGATCTGACAGGGCTCAGGCCGGCGACGATCGCAATGGTCGGCGACAATCGTCACGATCTGGAGATGGCGCGCGCCGGCGGCTGCGGCCTGGCGATTGGCGTGCTTTCCGGCACCGGCACACGTGAATCGCTGTCGCAGATCGCCGACGTCATCCTGGATTCGGTGGCCGATCTGCCCGATTTTCTTGCGGCGCGGGTCAGCGAGACAGTCTAGACTCGCAGCTAGCTGGTCCGAACGAGAACACGCCGCTCGGTTTCATCGCCGCATTCCTGCCTTCGCCGACATCCGGCACCTCGTATTCGGCCAGCAGGCGAAGCCGCGAGCGGGGCAGATAGGCGCGGCCCGGATCGCCGATCAGCACGGCGATGCCGGCTGCAAGGCAGCGGTCGAGGAAAGAAAGGGCCCGGCCGGCAAGATCATGGGCGTAAAACAGGTCGCCGACCACCACGACATCCACCGGTGGCGGCGGACCGCTGGTGATGTCTTCGCCAATGATCATGATAGCGACGCCGTTCGCAGTCGCGTTGAGGCCGAGCGCAACCACACCATTGTGATCGATCTCGGCCGCGACGACCTCGCTGGCTCCGGCTTTTGCCGCTGCGATACCGACGAGACCCGAACCGGCGCCGAGGTCGAGCACGCGACGCCCGGCCACGGTCTCCGGCCGGTCGATTATGTAGCGGGCAAGCACCGCGCCGCCGGCCCAGACATAGGCCCAGTACGGTGGCTCCGGTTCAGGTCCGTCTTCTTCGGTCGCATGTTGGTTCCATTCGAGAAGCCGCCTGAGCCCGCTTCCCGGATGGGCGGTGTAAAGCCGGATTTCGGGAAGCGCGGGCACGGGGGCGATCCGCATGTTCGCCCGGGTGAACTCTGCCGGGTCCGGGCGCGAACCTATACTCACGGCGTTGGCGCCGGCGATGCAATCGCTCAAGCTGCGCCTAGCCCCGCAACGCCCGTCGCAGGATCTTGCCGACCGGTGTCTTCGGCAGCTCGGTGCGGAACTCAATATATCTGGGACGCTTGTAGCCGGTCAGGTTCTCGCGGCAATAAGCCGTCAGCATGTCGGCGGTCAGTGCCGGGTCCTTCTTGACGACGAACAGCTTCGGCACTTCACCCGAATGCTCGTCCGGCACGCCGATCGCCGCCACTTCGAGTACGCCTGGATGCTGCGCCACCACTTCCTCGAGTTCGTTCGGATAGACGTTGAAGCCGGAAACCAGGATCATGTCCTTCTTGCGGTCGACGATCTTGGTGTAGCCAAGCTCGTCCATGAAGCCCATGTCGCCCGATTTGAAGAAGCCGTCCTCGGTCATCACCTTGGCGGTCTCGTCCGGCCGGTTCCAGTAGCCGGCCATCACCTGCGGTCCGCGGATGCAGATTTCGCCGACTTCGCCGAGCGGCAAATTGTTGCCGTCGTCGTCGCGGATGGCGATCTCGGTCGAGGGCAGCGGCAGGCCGATCGTGCCGGTGTAAACGCCGTCGCTGAATTTGTTGATGGTTGTCCCCGGCGAGGTCTCGGTGAGCCCGTAGGCCTCGCTGATCGGGCAGCCGGTCAGCGCCTTCCAGCGTTCGGCGATGGCCCTCTGCACCGGCATGCCGCCACCCAGCGTCAGGATCAGCGGCTTGAAATCGAGCTTGCGAAAATCCTCATTATTGAGCAGCGCATTGAACAGCGTGTTGAGGCCCGGAAAGATGTGGATCGGGTATTTCTGCAGCTCCTTGACGAAGCCGGGAATGTCGCGCGGATTGGGGATGAGGACATTCTGCGCGCCTTGCTGCATGCCTACCAGCACGTTCGCCGTCAGCGCAAAAATGTGATAGAGCGGCAGCGCGCAGAGGAAGTTCAGATGCGCCGGCTTCGGCTTGACGGTAAAAGCGTCTTCGGCCCACAGCGCGTTCTGCGCGACGTTCGCCAAAATGTTGCTGTGCAAAAGCATCGCGCCCTTGGAGATGCCGGTCGTGCCGCCCGTGTATTGCAGGAAGGCGATGTCGTCGGCCGCGACCTTTGCGGGCCTGAAGGCCATGCCGGTGCCGGCCTTCAGCGCGGCGTTGAACTTGACATGGCCGGGCAGCGACCATGCCGGCACCATCTTCTTGACGCGGCGTACAACGAAGTTGACGATCGTTCCCTTGAGCCCGCCGAGCATGTCGCCCATCGAGGCGACCACGACATGCTTGACCGCGGTCCTGGCGATCACCGCCTGCAGGGTGCAGGCAAAATTTTCGAGGATGACAATGGCTTGAGCGCCGGAATCCTTGAGCTGATGCTCCAGCTCGCGCGGCGTGTAGAGCGGATTGATGTTGACCACGACATAGCCGGCGCGAAGCACTGCCATAATCGCCACCGGATATTGCAGCACATTCGGCATCATCAGGGCGACGCGCGCGCCCTTCTGCAGCCCCGTTGATTGCAGATAGGCGCCGAAGGCGGCCGACTGTCGCTCGAGGTCGGCATAGGTGATCGATTTGCCCATGCAGACGAAGGCCGGCCGATTCGCAAACTGCTTGCACACGGCGACGAGAAAGTCGCCGATCGAGCTGGAGGGCAGGTCGCCAATCTCGGCCGGCACGATCTTTGGGTAACTCTGGAGCCACGGTTTTTCAGGCAGGCCAGCGGCCAGTGCGGTGATCGCCTTCGGTAATCTCTTGGCCGGACCTGCCGGCGGTCGTGGCGCTGTCGGCACTGCCTTCGCCGCCGGCTTGGCGGCAGATTTTGCAGCAGGCGCAGTCTTGCCGGTTGCCGCTTTAGCAGCCGTTCCAGCCGTGGTCTTCGCCGCCGGCTTCGCGCTTGCCTTCGCGGTAGCCGTCGGCTTGGCGGCGGCCGCTTTTGGCTTGACCGCTTTCGATGTTGCCTCGGCCTTTGCTTTCGCCGCGTTGGTTGTCTTTGCCGGTCTTGCCACCTGTCGCTCCCTCAATCGTTCTTATTGTTTCGGCATGCTTGCGCGCCACCACCGCCCTGATCAACAAAGATATCCCACCGCTTGCCGCAATATCCGGAACCTGGGAAAATCCGGCACGCTGCCCATCTATCTATGTATTGCCACAAGCGGCGGCCGTGCAAGCCTCGCCACCTGGAGTGCGGTAAGACTTGCCGTCAAACCTCTTGGCCGCGGCCGGTTTTCGGACGCGCATCTCTTGAACCGAACGGCTCGATTCCCCCAATCGGCGGCATTACCGATCAACAAAAAATTGAAGTCGCTAATAATGTCGTGATCTGCGGATTCGGCTCGTTTTTTCCACAATTTGCCGCGTGCCGGAAATTTTTTCTGCTTCCCGTGGGTTAGGCAAACAAGCAGTTCCAAAGCTAGAAAAACGGTGCTTATATGCGGCCTTCGCGAGCCTGACAGAGGGGCTTGGAAGAACATCAGGGAGTGCTCAATGAAAAAGAAACTGACTTTTGCAGCCGCGTTGCTGGCTGCAAGCGTCCTCGGCGGCGTGGCCAATGCAAAACAACTGGTCTATTGCTCGGAAGCTTCGCCGGCCGGCTTCGACCCGTCGCCATGGAGCGGCGGCAACGACTTCGACGCCTCGTCGCGCACCATCTATTCGCGCCTGGTCGAGTTCGAGCATGGCAAGACCACCATCTCGCCCGGCCTGGCCGAGAGCTGGACGGTTTCCGATGACGGTCTCGAATACACCTTTAAACTTCGCCCGGGTGTGAAATTCCAGACGACCGATTATTTCACGCCGACGCGCGACCTCAACGCCGACGACGTGATCTTTTCCTTCGAACGCCAGTGGAAGAAAGAAAGCCCGTGGTACAGCTATCTGGAAGGCACCGGCTGGGAATATTTCACCGGCATGGGCTTCCCCGATCTCCTGAAGGAAATCGTCAAGGTCGACGACCTGACGGTGAAATTCGTGCTGAACAAGCCTGAAGTCGCGTTCCTGCCGGACCTCGGCATGGATTTCGCCTCGATCGTTTCCAAGGAATATGCCGACCAGCTCGACAAGGCCGGCACCAGGCAGCAGTTCACCCAGAAGCCGGTCGGCACTGGTCCGTTCCAATTCGTCGACTATCAGGTCGATGCGGTCGTGCGCTATGCAGCATGGGACGGCTACTATGGCGGCCGCCAGAAGATCGATGATCTGATCTTCGCCATCACGCCCGACCCCGCCGTGCGCGCGCAGAAGCTGAAGGCAGGCGAGTGCGATATCATGTCATACCCGGCGCCGGCCGACATTGCCGGACTGCAGGCTGACGCGAACCTCAAAGTCGACGAGCAGGAAGGCCTGAACATCGGCTACATGGCTTACAACACGACGCAGCCGCCCTTCGACAAGGTCGAGGTCCGCAAGGCCCTCAACATGGCGGTAAACAAGAAGGCGATCATCGACGCGGTCTATCAGGGCGCCGGCGCGCCGGCCATCAACCCGATCCCGCCGACCATGTGGTCCTATAACAAGGACATCAAGGACGATCCCTATGATCCGGAGGCGGCCAAGAAGATGCTGGCCGATGCAGGCGTCAAGGATCTGTCGATGAAGATCTGGGCTATGCCGGTCAGCCGCCCCTACAACCCGAACGCCCAGCGCGTCGCCGAGTTGATCCAGGCCGACTATGCCGCCGTCGGGGTCAAGGCGGAGATCGTCAGTTACGAATGGACAGAGTATCGCCAGCGCGGCAAGGCTAAGGATCGCGATGGCGCCTTCCAACTGGGCTGGACCGGTGACAATGGCGATCCGGACAACTTCTTTTTCCTGCTCGGTTGCGATGCCATCGGCCAGTCCAATTATGCGATCTGGTGCAACCAGGAATTCGAAGCCCTGCTGAAAAAAGGCAAGGCGACGACGGACGTCGCCGAGCGCACCAAGATCTACGAGGAAGCTCAGGTGGTGTTCAAGCGTGAGGCTCCGTGGCTGACCATCGCCCACTCCAAGGTCTTCATGCCGATGAACAAGAAGGTGTCGGGCTTCGTTATGGACCCGCTCGGCATTCATCGGTTTGACGGCGTCGACGTCACCGAATAAGTCCTGAGAAATTGAACGGCGGCGCTGGACTTCCCGCGCCGCCGTTCTATGAAGCAAGATGCTCCGTTATCTCCTCCACAAGCTCGCTTTGATCATCCCGACCGTGTTCGGCATATCGCTGGCGGCGTTTGCTTTCGTCCGGCTTCTGCCCGGCGATCCTATCCTGGCCCTGGCGGGCGAGCGCGGTGTCAGCCCCGAGCGCTACGCCCAGCTCATCGAGCAGTTTGGCTACAACCGGCCCTATGTCATTCAGTACCTGGAATATATCGGCAGGGTCCTGACCGGCGATTTCGGCATATCTATTGCCACCAAGCGGCCAGTGCTCGGCGAATTCCAGGCGCTGTTTCCAGCCACGCTGGAACTGGCGACAGTGGCGTTGATCATCGCCGTCCTGCTCGGCATTCCTGCCGGTATCTTCGCCGCGGTCAAGCGCGGCTCGTGGTTCGACCAGGCGACGATGGGTGTCGCGCTGACCGGCTATTCGATGCCGATCTTCTGGTGGGGGTTGCTGCTCATTATCTTCTTCTCCGGCTATCTCGGCTGGACGCCGGTTTCCGGCCGCATCGGCCTGCAGTATTTCTTCAGGCCGACGACCGGGTTCATGCTCATCGACAGCCTGATCTCCGGCAGGAGCGGCGCTTTCAAATCTGCCGTCAGCCATTTGATCCTGCCGTCGATCGTGCTGGCGACGATCCCGCTTGCCGTCATAGCGCGCCAGACGCGCTCGGCGATGCTCGAGGTGCTGGGCGAGGACTATGTCCGCACCGCGCGCGCCAAGGGCCTGGCGCCGCGCCGCGTCATCGGTCTGCACGCTTTTCGCAACGCGCTGATCCCGGTAGTCACCACCATTGGACTGCAGGTCGGCACCTTGATGGCGGGCGCCATTCTGACCGAAACCATTTTTTCCTGGCCAGGCATCGGCAAATGGATGATCGATGCCATCGGCAAGCGCGACTATGTCGTCGTGCAGAGCGGATTGCTGATCATCGCGCTGATCGTCATGGCGGTGAACCTGATCGTCGACGTGCTCTACGCCGTCATCAATCCGCGCATCCGGGTGCAGTGAGATGACCGACGAATCCGCCGCCGAAGCTACCGCCGCCTCCATCCCGACAGGCGGCAGGCAACGGGCTTTCGCCGAGTTCTGGCACTATTTCTCGATGAACACCGGCGCGGTCATCGGCCTTGTCGTGTTTTCGGCGCTGGTGCTGGTGGCGATCTTTGCGCCGTTCGTCGCCCCACATTCGCCCGACGAGCAGTTTCGCGATGCGCTGCTGGCACCCCCTGCCTGGCAGGAAGGCGGCAAATCGATGTTCCTGCTCGGCACCGACGCGGTCGGTCGCGACATGCTTTCACGGTTGATCTTCGGGGCGCGTTTCTCGCTGTTCATCGGTCTGGTGGTCGTTGTCTTCTCGCTCACCAGCGGCATCGTGCTTGGCGTGCTCGCCGGCTATTTCCGCGGCTGGGTCGACACGCTGATCATGCGCATCATGGATATCATCCTGGCCTTCCCGTCGCTGCTTCTGGCGCTGGTGCTGGTGGCGATCCTTGGCCCCGGCCTTTTCAATGCCATGCTGGCGATCGCGCTGGTGCTGCAGCCGCATTTTGCGCGCCTCACCCGCGCCGCCGTGATGGCCGAAAAGAACCGCGAATATGTCATCTCCGCCAAGGTGGCTGGTGCCGGTCATCTTCGCTTGATGGTGAGGACGATCCTGCCGAACTGCCTGGCACCGCTGATCGTGCAGGCGACGTTGTCCTTCTCCAACGCTATTCTCGAGGCTGCGGCGCTCGGCTTCCTCGGTGTCGGTGCGCAGCCGCCGACGCCGGAATGGGGCACGATGCTCGCCTCGGCGCGCGAGTTCATCCTGCGCGCGCCTTGGGTGGTGACCTTCCCCGGCCTTGCTATCCTGATCACTGTGCTTGCCATCAATCTGATCGGCGATGGCTTGCGCGATGCCTTCGATCCCAAGCTGAAGAGGTCATAATCCAATGCCTCTTCTCGAGATCAAGAACCTGACCGTTTCCTTCGACACCGCCGCTGGACCATTCATGGCGGTACAAGGCATCGACCTGTCGGTCGAACCGCGTGAGGTGCTGGCGATCGTCGGCGAATCCGGTTCGGGCAAGTCCGTGGCGATGCTGGCGGTGATGGGGCTTTTGCCCAACACCGCGACGGTGAGGGCCGACCGCATGGCCTTCGACGGCATCGACCTGCTCAAGCTCGGCCCATCCGAGCGGCGCAAGATCGTCGGCAAGGACATTTCGATGATCTTCCAGGAGCCGGTCGCCAGCCTCAACCCGTGCTTCACCGTCGGCTTCCAGATCGAGGAGGTGCTGCGCTTCCATATGGGCATGGACCGCGCCCAGCGCCGGGCGCGTGCCATCGAATTGATGAAGTTGGTCGGCATCGCCGACCCCGAGGAACGGCTGGGCTCCTTCCCGCACCAGATGTCGGGTGGTCAGTGTCAGCGCGTCATGATCGCCATCGCCATCGCCTGCAATCCCAAGCTTTTGATCGCCGACGAGCCAACCACGGCGCTCGACGTCACCATCCAGAAGCAGATCCTCGATCTGCTGGTCGGCCTGCAGGCCAAATATGGCATGGGCCTGATCATGATCACCCACAATATGGGGGTGGTTGCCGAGACCGCCGACCGTGTCATCGTCCAGTACAAGGGCCGCAAGATGGAAGAGGCCGACGTGCTGTCGCTGTTCGAGTCCCCCAAGAGCAACTACACGCGCGCGCTCCTGTCGGCGCTGCCGGAAAATGCCGTCGGCGACCGATTGCCTACTGTTTCCGACATGCTGTTCGAGCCGGCCCCATCTGTGGTCGCAGCCCGGTCCGCAGGAGGAACCGCCTCATGAGCGTGACGGTAGTCGAAGGCAAGAACATCGTGCGCGACTATCATGTCGGTGGCGGGCTTTTCCGCCCCTCCCGTACGGTTCATGCGGTCAAGGGTGTTTCGTTCAGCGTCGACAAGGGCAAGACGCTGGCCATCGTCGGCGAGAGCGGCTGCGGCAAGTCAACACTCGCCCGCATCATCACCCTGATCGACCCGGCGACCTCCGGCGAGCTTTTCATCGACGGCAAGAAGGTAGACATCGGCAGGAACGGCCTGTCGAAGGAAATGCGCCGCAAGGTCCAGATCGTCTTCCAGAACCCTTATGGTTCGCTCAATCCACGCCAGAAGATCGGCGACGTGCTTGGCGAGCCGCTGCTCATCAACACCGACAGCACGGCCGACGAGCGGCGCGATCTTGCCATGAAGATGCTAAAGAAGGTCGGTCTCGGCCCCGAGCACTTTAATCGCTACCCGCATATGTTTTCGGGCGGCCAGCGCCAGCGGATCGCCATCGCCCGCGCGCTGATGCTCAACCCCAGCCTTCTGGTGCTGGACGAGCCGGTCTCGGCACTTGATCTTTCGGTGCAGGCGCAGGTGCTGAACCTGCTCGCCGACCTGCAGGACGAGTTTCAGCTAACCTATGTTTTCATCAGTCACGACCTGTCGGTGGTACGCTATATCGCCGACGACGTGATGGTGATGTACTTCGGCGAAGCGGTCGAATACGGCTCGCGCGACGAGGTCTTCGCCGACCCCAAGCACAGCTACACCAGGACGCTGTTCGCGGCGACGCCGCGTGCCGACGTTGCCAGCATCAAGGCACGGTTGGCGAAGAAGAAGGCCGCCTGATCCGGCGAGGTTTGCCGGCCGGCTACCGCTTCTCGATCCCCGGAATGCCGGAGATCTGCTCGGCGAGAAAGTCGACCAGCAGCCGCACCCGGGCAATGCCCGCACGCTCCGGAACGATCAGCATGCTCAGCGGGACGGGAGGCGGAAAATAGCCCGGCAGGACCACTTCCAGCCGGTCGGCCGCCAGAAGATCGTCGACAAGCCAGTGGTGGGCGGGTGCGATGCCGCGTCCGGCGACAAGGGCTTCGCGCGCAGCAAGCCCATGGTCGACCAGAAATCTGCCGCCAAAGGGCACCGCAAAGGTCTCGCCGCCCGGCCCCTGCAAGGTGAGCGTGTCGCTTCCCGCGATGTTCGACATCCGGATGCCTTCATGGCCAGGCAGATCCTGCGGGACAGCCGGTCTGCCCCGCGCCGCCAGATAGGCCGGCGCCGCCACCAGCAGACGCCGGGACTGGCCGAGCGCCCGCAGTTTCATTGAGCTGTCGGTGAGCGGGCCGAGGCGAAGCGCGATGTCGACGCCCTCCCGCACAAGGTTGATGCGCTCGTCGGTAAGGCTGAGATCGATGCCGATATCGGGATAGCGGTCTTGAAAGGCGAAGATCAGCCGGCTGACATGCAAGACCCCGAGCGCCGCCGTGCAGGATATCCGGATCGTGCCGGCCGACGCGCCGCGCGTGCCCCGCGCCTCATCGCCGGCCTGCTCGACGAGGCGCAGGATCTGGACGCTGTCGGCATAGTAACGGCTGCCTTCATCGGTCATCGTGACGCGCCGGGTGGTCCTGCTGAGCAAGGGCACTCCGACGGCCTCCTCGAGTTCTCGCAAATGCCGTGTGACCGTCGACTGCCCAACTCCGAGCTCGCGCGCCACCGCCGAGAGGCTGCCGCGCTCGGCGACGCGAACGAAGGTGCGCATGCGCTCAAGGGTGACGTCCGATCTATCCATTATTCGGCATTATCTTATACATTTCCTACATATAGTGGATCAGCCCACGGCTGGCTACCTTTGGTGTCTATCGTCCTTCTTCGGAGTAGACCCATGAAAGTCCTGCTTGTTTTTGCTCATCCTGAACCGCGTTCGCTCAATGGCGCACTGCGTGACGTCGCCATCAGGGAACTCGAGGCCCAGGGCCACGAGGTGCGGGTGTCGGACCTCTACGCCGATGGCTGGAAAGCCGAGGTGGACCGTGCCGACTTTCCGTCGTGGCCGCCCGAAGCACGCTTCCTGCCGGCCGGCGCCTCCAAAAAGGCTTTTGCGACCAACACTCTGACCGATGACGTCAAAGTGGAGATCGACAAGCTGCTATGGGCCGATACCCTGATCCTCCAGTTCCCGCTGTGGTGGTACGCCATGCCGGCGATCCTCAAGGGCTGGGTCGATCGCGTGTACGCCTACGGCTTCGCCTATGGCGTTGGCGAGCACAGCGACAAGCGGTGGGGTGACCGCTTTGGTGAGGGAACGCTCGCCGGCAAGCGCGCAATGCTGATCGTGACCACCGGCGGCTGGGAGGAGCATTATTCCGCCCGCGGCGTCAACGGCCCGATCGACGACCTGCTGTTCCCGATCAATCACGGGATTCTATACTATCCGGGCTACGACGTGCTTCCGCCGTTCGTGGTTTACAGGGTGGACCGTTTCGGGGAGGCGGATTTCGAGCCTGTCGCGGAGCGACTGCGCGAAAGGATGCGAACGCTCGAGACAATCCGGCCCATTCGTTATCGGCAGCAGAATGGCGGCGATTACTTGATCCCAAGCATGCAATTGCGCCCCGGCTTGGAGAACCCGGGTGCGATCGCCTTTGCGCTTCACGAGGATCGCGCCGGCGCCGCCGCCCAGTCCGATCAGGACAGCCGGGCGATGATGGTGCGCAGCGCCTCGCCGAAGCGCCGGACTTCCTCGATCGTATTGTAATGCACCAGCGAGGCGCGCACGGCGCCGCTGTCCATGCTGAGGTTGAGCCGCTTCATCAGACGCGGCGCATACATGTGGCCGTCGCGAATGCCGATCTGCATCTCGGCCATCTCTTCGACGATCCTCTGCGGCGACAGCGTGCCGACATTGAAGCAGAAGGTCGGCACGCGCTCGCCGAGGCGTGCCTCTTCGGCCACGCCGTAGATCGTCGCATCGCAATCTTTGAGCACCGCCAGCATTTCGCGCGCCAGCACCTGTTCGTAGTCGCGGATGGCATTCATGCCGGCGACGATGTTGTCGCGGCGCGACCGGTTATTCTCGGACAAGAAATTGCGGCCGATCGATTCGAGGTAGCGCACCGCAGCATCCATGCCGGAGACGTTCTCGTAGATGAACGTGCCGGCTTCGATTTTGTGGGGCGGCTCGTCGGGGATGAAATCCTCGCGGAAGGTCGGCAAGCGCTTCAGTGTTTCGAAGCGGCCCCACAGGAAGCCCATATGCGGCGAGAAATTCTTGTAGCCGGAGCAGACCAGATAGTCGCAATCCCAGGCCTGCACATCAATCAGCCCGTGCGGCCCGTAATGCACGCAGTCGAGGAACACTTCGGCGCCTGCCGCATGCGCAATCCCAGCCACGGAGGCAACGTCGACAATCGAGCCGATCGAATGCGCCGTTACCGTGCAGGCGACGAGCCGGGTGCGCTCTGAGACCAGCGGGCGCAAATCGTCGACATGCAGATTGCCGTCCTCGCGCATCCGCCACCATTTGAACTTGGCGCCGGCGGGCGCCAGCGCCAGCCACGTCGCGATATTGGCGTCGTGATCCATGTCGGTGATGACGATCTCGTCACGCTCCCCGTTTGGGCGCTCGGAAAGCATCTGGCCGATGCCGAGGCTGACCAGGCGGATGAACGTAGTGGCGTTCATGCCGAAACAGATCTCCGCCGGGTTGGTGGCGTTGATCAGCAAGGCCACGCTTTCGCGAGCGCCGGCGACGGCTTGGTCGACGGTGACGCTGCGGCCATAGCGGCCGCCGCGCTGCACATTATGCGCGACCAAATGGTTGGTGACCGCATCGAGCACGCTTTGCGGGATCTGCGCGCCGGCGGCATTGTCCATGAAGACGAAGTCCCCGGCTTGCTGCAAGGCGGGAAACATGGCGCGGATCGTCTCGACCGGGAAAGCTGCGGCATCGCCGGTTTTCGAAATCTGATGCTGGTTCAAGGTCGTCTCCTGCGAAGTGCGCTGACAGATTCAGCGGGTCTTTTCGGTTTGAAAGCGGCGTTCAAGGAGGCTGACGAGACGGACCATCGGCCAGAGAAAGATGAGATAGACCAGCGCCGCGCCGATCAGCGGTGAAGGGTTGGCATAGAGCGATTGCGCGTTGGTCGCTTCCTTCAGCAGTTCGGGCAGCGCCACGGTGGAAGCGAGCGAAGTATCCTTGAACATCGAAACGCAATTGCTGGTCATTGGCGGAATGACGACGCGGATCGCCTGCGGCAGCACTACCTTGCGCAAGGTCAGCAAGAACGGCAGGCCGAGCGCCTGCGCCGCCTCGAACTGGCCGCGCGGAATGCTCTCTATACCGGAGCGGAACACCTCGGCCGAATAGGCCGCCATGATGATGGCGAAGGCCATCACCGCGGACGTCCACGATGACAGGCGAATGCCGAGGAACGGCAGCGCATAGTAGATCAGGATCAGCACGACCAGCACCGGCATCGCCCGGAAAATGTCAATGTAGCCGACAGCCAGCAGCCGAAGCGGCTTTGGCGCATAGAGCCGCACCAAGCTGATCGCGAGGCCGACGGGAATACCGATGCCGATGCTCATGATTCCGAGCAGCAGGGTGTTCAGGAAACCGCGCAGCAGCGCCGGCAGGCTGGAGACCATGACGTCGGCGTTGAAGAAGGTGTCCAGCAGCGACATCGCAGCATTTCCGAAACGTTTGGCGTCCCGCGACGCTCGAGCCCGAGCCCGAAATCCGAAATCGTGCCGGCATCGAAAGCCGGCACGACATTTAAGCGCGAACTGCCGCTCAGGCCTTCGGCATAGGCATTTCCTTGACGGTCGAGGAATCGGCAGGTGCGTCGCTGCCGAACCACTTCTTGTGGATCGCGGCCAGCGTGCCGTCCTTCTTCATCGCGGTCAGCGCGTCGTTCAGCTTGCCGAGCAGCGGGTGGTCCTTGGTCATCATCAGACCGTACTGCTCGCCGGTCTTGATGCGCTCTTCTACGGCGAGATCCTTCATCCTGGTGAAAGAATATTCCAGGCCCGGAATATCGCTGACCGCCGCATCGACGCGGCCGGAGCTGAGATCGAGCAGCAAATTCTGCTGCGTGTCGTAGCCCTTGACGTCACTGAACCCGTCCGCTTCCTGGTGGGCCTTGACCCAGGCTTCGCCGGTCGAGCCGGACAGCACGCCGACGATCTTGCCCTTGAGGTCGGCCTCGGCCTTGATCGGGCTGTCGGCCTTCGCGGCGATGCCCATGTCGGAATCATAGTAGGGCTGCGTGAACGACTGAGACTTCAGCCGCTCCGGCGTGATGGTGATCGACGAGATGGCGACGTCGATGCGCTTCGAGGTGGTGGCGGCGAACAGCGCCTGGAAACCGAGATCGGCGATATCAGTGGTCATGCCGATACGCTTTGCCGCCTCATTGATGATGTCGACTTCGAAACCCTCGAACGTGCCGCTCTCGTTCTTGTATTCAAAAGGTGGATTGGTCGGATAGGCGCCGACATTCAGCGTGCCTTCGGCGTAGGCCGGGCCGCCGGCGATGCCGATGGCAGCAGCAAGAAGCAGCAGGTTGCGACGGGTGAAGTTCATTTTCGTTCCCTCTGGTTGTGATCGGACGGGTTTGACCCCGCACGGTTTTGATGCGCCAAGTGACGGGACTGCCGGAAAGCCCTCCCGGCACGGCAGTCGCAAGACATCGGATGCTATCCAAAGTGCCGCGCTTTTCAAGGCGAAAGTTTTAAGCTTAAAAAATTGCCACGTGTTGCCGTCACTCCGGAATAACCGCCGTGGCCTGGATCTCAACCTTGGCGCGATCCTCGACCAGCGCCATCACCTGCATGGCGGCCATCGCCGGAAAATGCCGGCCGATCACCTCGCGATAGACCTCTCCGATCCCCTTGAGATTGGCCAAATATTCCGCCTTGTCGGTAAAGTACCAGGTCATCGAGGTGATATGTTCCGGCTTGGCGTCGGCCTCGGCGAGCACAGCAACAATATTGGCCAGCGTCTGCCGCACCTGGCCGACAAGATCATCGGTCTCGAAGCGGCCCTGTCCGTTCCAGCCGACCTGCCCGCCGACGAAGACAAGCTGCCCACGCGCGGCGACGCCATTGGCGTAGCCGACGGGTTTCGCCCAGCCTTCCGGCTGCAGGATGGTGTGCATGTCAAAACCTCCCAATGCTCAAATCCGGTCGTTCAAAACTCGAAGACAATAATTTTCACGCAAACTCCTGTCTCAGGCCGCTCCCATCACTTGCCGTGCAATCACCACCTTCTGCACGTCGGACGCTCCCTCGTAGATGCGCAGCGCCCGGATCTCGCGATACAGGCTTTCGACGATATGGCCCTTGCGGACGCCGTCGCCGCCATGCAGCTGCACAGCCTTGTCGATCACCTCCTGCGCTTTGTCGGTAGCGAACAGCTTGGCCATGGCGGCTTCGCGGGTAACCCGAGCCGCGCCCATGTCCTTGGTCCAGGCGGCACGATAGACCAGCAACGCGGCGGCATCGACATCCAGCGCCATGTCGGCGATGTGGCCCTGCACCATCTGCAGCTCGGCCATCGGCGCACCGAACAGCCTGCGCTCTGCCACTCTTGTGATGCTTTCGTCCAGCGCGCGCCGGGCAAAGCCGAGCGCCGCTGCGCCGACGGTCGAACGGAACACGTCGAGCACGGACATGGCGATGCGAAAACCGTCACCGGCTTTGCCAATCAGCGCCGAGGCTGGAATGCGTGCATTGTCGAAGGACAGCCGGGCGAGCGGGTGCGGCGCGATCACCTCCAGCCGCTCGGCAACGATCAGCCCCTCGGTTTCGGAAGGCACGACAAAGGCGGAAAGCCCCTTGGCGCCGGGCGCTTCGCCGGTGCGGGCAAAGACAGCATAAAAGTCAGCGATACCGCCGTTGGAGATCCAGGTCTTTTCGCCGGACAAGAGATAGCTGTCGCGGTCACGCGTGGCCGTCATTTCCATATTGGCGACGTCCGAGCCCGAGCGCGGCTCCGACAGCGCGAAAGCCGAAATCGCCTTGCCGGCCCGTGTCTTCGCCAGCCAGTGCTGCTGGTCGGGCGTGCCGAACAGGCTGAGTGCGCCGGTGCCGAGCCCTTGCATGGCGAAGGCGAAATCGGCCAGCCCGTCATGCCGGGCCAGCGTTTCGCGCGTGAGGCACAGGGTGCGCACGTCGAGCGGTCCCGGATTGTCCACATCGAACGCCGTTGGCTTCAGCCAGCCGTCTTTGCCAAGCCTCGCCACCAACTCGCGGCAGGCCGCGTCGACATCGTCATGCGCGACCGGCAGGTTCTTGGCGCACCATGCCTCCAGCCGCTCCGCCAGATCGCGGTGGCGATCCTCGAAGAACGGCCAGGAGAGGAAGGAACGGTCAGGCATTGCTGCCTCCACAATTCTCCGGCCCCGGCGCTCCACGGCGCGCCCCTCTGTCCTGCTGGACATCTCCCCCTCTAGGGGGGAGATTGGCGGCTTCGCTGCCACGGCTCTCCCTGCGATGTTGGAGATTGGCGAAAGCGGGCCTGATATCCAATCTCCCCCCTGTTTGGACCGGAGACATCGCGAACAGGTGTGCGAGGACATCGCGAACAGTGCTCCATGCTATCTCTCGACGAGGTTGAGGTCGA
>NZ_JAMYLR010000005.1:0-90000 GCF_040318155.1 Mesorhizobium sp. M1307
CGGAACCACTACGAAGATGACACGTCTGCGCGGCCGCTGCCTAAAGGGCCAACGGCTGCGCTCAAAGGCACCGTTCGGGCATTGGAAGACGCAGACCTTCATCGCCGGGTTGCGCTGTCATGGGCTCACGGCCCCTTTTGTTATCGACACGCCGATGAACCGGCGCATCTTCGAAACCTATGTCGAAACGCAGCTCGCTCCGACGCTGGCAAAGGGCGATGTCGTCATCCTCGACAATCTCGCTGCCCACAAGAGCCCGGCCGCCGAGGCAGCGATCCGGGCCAGAGGCGCATGGCTGCTCTTCCTGCTCTAGTCGCCATTCAAATGCTGGGTCGGCTCCGCCCGCGTCTGCACCCAAACTCAAACATAAGTCCTGTCGCCTTGGTGCTGCGCGTGAGGGTGGCTGATAGACATTCAAGGTCGCCGAGACTCCAGCCCGTGGTTCAAGGATGAGTGCCGATCATCTGCATTCAACAGGGAACTTGCGTATGGTCGGCAGCGCGTCCCTCAACCTCTCCCCCAGGGCAGCGCCGACGATTGATAAAACTCAGCCGCTCAAACGTGCTGGCCGCCATTTATGTGGATTTCCGAGCCGGTCACATAGGACGCCTGCTGCGAGCACAGGAAGAAGATGATGTCGGCGACTTCTGCCGTGGTGCCCAATCTTCTCAGCGGGATCGTCTCGACGATTTTTTCCGTGCCCGGCGACAGGATCGCCGTATCGATCTCGCCCGGCGCAATGGCGTTGACGCGAATGCCGTGGGGGCCGAAATCATGCGCCATTTCGCGCGTCAGCGAGCCGAGCGCCGCCTTCGATGTCGCATAGGCGGTGCCGGCGAAGGGATGCACGCGGGTGCCGGCGATCGAGGTGACGTTGACGATCGAGCCCTTGGCCGATGCCAATTCCTTGAACAGGCCACGCGCCAGCATGATCGGGGCGAAGAAATTCACCTGGAAGACATCGCGCCAGACATGCATCGGCGTGTCGATAGAGTTCATGCGGCTGTTGCCGTCCTTGAGCTTCGGCGAGATGCCGGCATTGTTGACCAGCGCATGCAGCTGCCCGCCATGCGCCTCCAGCCGGTGGCGGATCTCGGAGATGGCGATGCCGACATCCTCCTGGTCGGCGAGGTCGACCTTGATGTGGTCTTCCGGGCCGGCCGGCCACGGGCAGTCCTCGGCAAAGGCCTGGCGCGAGCAGGTGATGACGCGCCAGCCTTCGCGTGAAAAGCGCTTGACCGTGGCGTGGCCGATGCCACGGCTGGCGCCGGTCAGCACAATGGTCTTTCTGGTGTCGGTCTCTGCCATTCGCGGTCTCCAAACGGGAGATGTAGCGGAACGCGGCAGCGGTGGCGAGGGGGCCTGTTGTTCAGCCGCCTGTCAGGATGTCCAGGATCGACGTCTGCCGCTTCTTGACCGGGCCGCCGACATTGCCGGGCGGCACCGGGTGCTTGATCGATCCGGTGGCGCTGTCGACCCCCGGCATGGCCAGGCCGCCGGCATCGACCGTCTCGGCGGGACGCACGGGACGCGAAGCCGGCTGGGTAGCTGCCACAGGCGGCGCCGATTGGCCAACGGAAGCGACCGGCGCCGGCGGCGGCGTGTCGGACGGTATGTCGTCCGGGACGATGGTGTCGGGCGGCGTCGACTTCCAGGTTCCGGGCAGCGGCCGCACCGGCACGCCCTCATGCGCGGCGACCATGAACTCATGCCAGGCCTGCGCCGGCAGTGCGCCGCCGGTGACCTTCTTCATCGCGCTGCCGTCGTCATTGCCGAACCAGACGCCAGTGGTGAGATTGGCGGTATAGCCGATGAACCACGCGTCGCGCGAGTTCTGGCTGGTACCGGTCTTGCCGGCTGCCGGCCAGGCGAACGCCGCCTTCCTGGCGGTGCCGATCTCGACCGTGCCGGTCATCATCGAGTTCATCATGCCGACGACATCGGGCTTGACGACCCGCGGCGCGCCGCCGCCATTGTTCTCGTAGAGCACCTTGCCGTCGCTTGTCGTGACCCTGCGGATGAAATGGATGTCCGGCTTGTAACCGCCATTGGCAAAGGGAACATAGGCCGAGGTCAGTTCCAGCGGCGTCACTTCCGAGGTGCCGAGCGCAATCGAAGTGTTGGCCGTCAGCTCGGACTGGATGCCCATGCGGTGCGCCGCCTCGACCACCGCATTCGGCCCGACTTCCATGGTCAGCTGCGCGGCAACCGAGTTCAGCGATTTTGCCAGCGCCGTCGCCAGCGTCACCTTGCCGAAATATTTGCCGCCGTAATTGTCGGGCGTCCAGTTGCCGATCTTGATCGGCGCGTCGTTGCGCACGCTGTCGGGCGTGCGGCCGGATTCCAGCGCCGCCATGTAGACGAACGGCTTGAACGCCGAGCCCGGCTGCCGGCGCGCCTCCGAGGCGCGGTCGAACTGGCTGGTCGAATAGTCGTAACCGCCGACCATGGCGCGCACCGCGCCGGAATTGTCGATCGACACCAGCGCGCCCTGGCTGACATTGAGTTTTTTGCCGCTCTGGTCGATCAGCCGGCGGATCGATTGCTCGGCGAGCTTCTGCAGCGTCAGATCGACGGTCGTGTCGACGACGATATCGCGGCGCACGTCGCCGATCAGGTCGGGCAGTTCTTCCATGATCGTATCGGCGACATAGTTTTCCGAGCCGGTCCAGTAGGACGGCGAACGCGTCGCCGGCGCGCTCATCGCCGTGGTCATCTCCTTGGCGCTGATCTTGCCCTCGTCGCGCATCGCGGCGAGCACCAGCTGCGAGCGCTGCTCGGCCGCCTTCGGGTCGCGCGCCGGCGACAGCCGCGACGGCGCCTTGAGCAGGCCGGCGAGAAGGGCGGCCTCCGACAGCGTGACGTCACGCGCGCTCTTGCCGAAATAGCGGCGCGAGGCCGCTTCGACACCATAGGCCCCAGAGCCGAAATAAACCCGGTTGAGGTACATTTCGAGGATCTGGTCCTTCGTATGCTTGTGCTCCAGCCACAGCGCCAAGAGCACTTCCTGCACCTTGCGTTCCAGCGTGCGGTCCGGCGTCAGGAACAGGTTCTTGGCCAGCTGCTGGGTCAGCGTCGAGCCGCCCTGCGAAAAATGCCCGCCCAGCACATTGGTCACCATGGCCCGGGAAAGGCCGATCGGGTCGATGCCGAAATGCGAATAGAAACGACGGTCTTCAATGGCGATGACGGCCTCGGGAATATAGGGCGACATTTCGTGCAGGCCGACGGCCTCGCCGCCGCTCATGCCGCGATTGCCAAGCAGCTGGCCGTCGACCGAGACGATCTTGATGTTGGGGGCGCGATCGGGAATGGCCCAGGTGGTGGCCGCCGGCATTTTCGCGCCGTAATAGACGACGATGCCGGCAGTGGCGATGCCGCCCCAGATGGCCAGCACGAAGCACCAGTAGAACAGCCGGGCAAGCACGCCGAAGACGCCGCGCCGGCTTTTGCCGCGCCCGCCGCGGGGCGGCTTGACCTTGGACGATTTGCGCTTTGCAGCGGCTTTTCGGTTGCTCGGCACGACGCGGTCCTCCTCGCTTACCGAAAAACCAGCCGAGGATCTCGCCGCCGGCGATGCCTCGAAGCTGGGCTCGATGCGGCTGTCTTTCCGGTTCGCCATGCGCTGTGCTGTCTTCCCCATGCCTATGGCGTTGGGGTTGAAGACTAGATGCGGCGGTTTAAAGGCGGGTTAAGTCGGGAAAAATCGAAGTAAACTGTATTCAGTCGCTTGCCGAACGGCTGCGGCCCGCGACAGCGCCAAAGCCGGAAATGAAAAACCCGCCTCGGCGGGCGGGTCCTTGGAGCCAATGAGCACCACACCGAAATTAATAGCATAGCTGCCGGCACAAAGCAAGAACAAAATGCGCGTTGCCTCAGAATAATCACTTCAGTTCGGCGGTTGCGACAACCCTCAGTCGTCGGCTTCCGCATCGTCGGAGGCCGGCCGCCAGCTGATCGGCTCGATCTTCCTTTGCGTATGGCCGTCCGTATAGGCCCACCAGCCAGCGTCGCTTTCGTCCCAGTCGCCGCCTGCCGCCTTCAGCCGGTCGAGCGAACGGTATTGCGCGATGCTCTCGTTCATCACGCCGTCGCTGTCCTGCCAGTAGACGGTGACCTTGGAGCCGTCCTTCGGTGCCGTTTCGATTGATTTTCGGGCAGCCATTTTCATTTCTCCCGGTGAAGCGAACGGAACGCCGGGACAAGCGTCTGGTTCCTGGCCGATGGCCTTTAGGAGAATTCGCTCCGGCGAGACATATGGCGTGGTTTTCGAGAACCGGAGCGCAGCGGACATTTGGGTCCGTGAGCACCGGAAGCGGAGAAAACTGTGCCAGATGGCCGCCAGAGTAGAATTATCATGAAGGCCATTAGCTGTGGGCGAAGATATCCTCCTCATCCCAGCCCATCAGGTCGAGTTTCGCACGCGTCGGCAGGAAGCGGAAGCAGGCATCGGCCTCCCTGGTCCGGTTGTCGCGCGCCAGACGCGCGCTCAGCACGTCGCGCAGCCGGTGCAAATAGAGCACGTCGGAGGCGGCATATTCGAGCTGCTCGGGCGACAGCGTCTCGGCGGCCCAGTCCGATGATTGCTGCGCCTTCGACAGGCCGACGCCGAGAAGCTCGAAGCAGATGTCCTTCAGCCCGTGCCGGTCGGTGTAGGTGCGCGTCAGCCGCGACGCGATCTTGGTGCAGAACACCGGCTCCGGCATGACGCCGAAAGCGTTGTAGAGCACGGCGAGATCGAAGCGGCCGTAATGGAACAGCTTGGTGATGCTGCGGTTCTTAAGCAGGCTGACGAGGTTCGGCGCCTTCTTCTGGCCGGGCGCGATCTGGATGACGTCGGCCGAGCCATCGCCCGGCGAGATCTGCACGACGCAGAGCCGGTCGCGATGCGGGTTCAGCCCCAGCGTCTCGGTGTCGATGGCGACCGCCCCGACATCGTAATGCAGCAGGCCGGGCAGATCGTTTTTGTGGAAACGTATGTCGCTCATCGTCTTCTCCGGTCGCGGCCCCGTGCAGCGATGCGCGACAGACCATGCCCGTCCTTGCCGCGATCCGGCGAAAAATCAACAAAAACTTGAGTCTGGCGCAATTTCAGCGTGTCAGCGCCTCGAGAATGCGCGCCCAGGAGCGCTGGCCCTTGTGGAAGGAGCTCATCTCGTACTTCTCGTTCGGCGAGTGGATGCGGTCGTCGTCGAGGCCGAAACCGACCAGCAGCGATTCCATGCCGAGATAGGTCTGGAAATCGCCGACCACCGGGATCGAGCCGCCGCTGCCGGTCACCACCGCCGGCTTCGGCCATTCGTCGGACAGCGCTTGCTTGGCCTTGGCGAGGAAGGGCGAGTCGTAGGAAAGCTGGATCGCCGGCGAGCCGCCATGCGGATGGAATTCGACCGAGCAGTCGGCCGGAACGCGCTCCCTGACGAATGCCTGGAAGGCGGCGCGGATTTTTTCCGGATCCTGTTTGTGGACCAGGCGGAAGGAGACTTTTGCCGAGGCTTGCGCGGCGATCACCGTCTTGAAGCCCTTACCGGTATAGCCGCCGATAATGCCGTTGAACTCGGCCGTCGGTCGCGCCCAGGTGAGCTCGAGCACCGAGCGGCCCTTTTCGCCGGACGGGATCGACAGGCCGATCGGGCCGAGGAAGGTCTCTGCCGTCTCGCCGAGCGACAGCCACGACTGCAATATCTGCGACGGCGTTTCCTCGACGCCGTCATAAAAACCTGGAATGGTGACGTGACCATCCGCATCGTGGATGTCGGCCAGGATCTTTGCCAGGATGCGGATCGGATTGGCGGCCGCACCGCCATAGAGCCCGGAATGCAGGTCGCGGTCGGCGGCAGTCACCGTGATCTCCTCGCCGACCAGCCCGCGCAGCGAGACGCAGATCGACGGCGTATCGCGGTCCCACATGCCGGTGTCGCAGACCAGCGCGAAATCGGCCTTGAGCTCGTCAGCATTCGCCTCGAGAAACGGCTTCAGCGACGGCGATCCGGACTCCTCCTCGCCCTCGAACAGGATTGTGATTCGGCACGGCAATCCGCCATGCACCTGCTTCCACGCGCGGCAGGCCTCGACGAAGGTCATCAGCTGGCCCTTGTCGTCGGCCGCGCCGCGGCCGGTGATCACCTTGTGGCCGGGCTCGATCTCCTTGACCGCCGGCGCGAACGGGTCGCTTTCCCACAGCTCGATCGGATCGACCGGCTGGACGTCGTAATGGCCGTAAAACAGCAGATGCGGCGCGCCCGCCGGCCCGTCGTGATGCGCGACCACCATCGGATGCCCCGGCGTGTCGCGCACGCTGGCGTCGAAGCCGATCAGCTTGAGCTCGGCGACCAGCCATTCGGCGGCCTTGCGGCAGTCGGCGGCGTAGTCGGGATCGGTGGAGATCGACTTGATGGCGAGCAGGCCGAACAGGCGTTCCAGGCTCTGGTCGAAGTTCTTGTCGAGGCGGTCGAGGACGGGGGAAACTGCGGACATCTGGCGGGCCTTTCGATTCTGGCGGCGAATCTAGAGCCCATGCGGCGAAACGGAAAGCCCGCGACCGTTGGGCCACAGCTTCCTGTCCAAAGGCAAAAAAATGCCGCCGTGGTGGAGGGGAACCACGGCGGCCTTTACTCGAAACGATGCGGCAGCCCGGAGAGGGGGGATAGGCTGCCGCAAGTGTCCGGGATAGGCGGGGGACGGGCCTTGCTCCGGACTTCGGCGAAAACTGCCGATGGCGTTTATCTGTGTCTGCGAACGTGGCGATTCAAGGGCACAAAAATTACACTTTTGTAACATAGGCGTGAGCGAACAAAGCTCCGGCCAGGCCGCCATGGCCGGCCAGGCTCGCACGCCATTTGTCAGGGTGTTGCCGGAACCCTTGGCGCAAGCCGCCTTTGGCATGGACCGCGGCGCTGCGCCGCGCTATTCCCTCGTGCCATGAAAAAAGGCGATCATCTCTTCCTTGTCGACGGCTCCGGCTACATCTTCCGTGCCTATCACGCGCTGCCGCCGCTGTCCCGCAAGTCCGACGGGCTGCCGACCAGTGCCGTGCTCGGCTTCTGCAACATGGTCTGGAAGCTGACGCAGGACGCCCGCAACACCGATGTCGGCATCGTGCCGACGCATTTCGCCGTGATTTTCGACTATTCGTCGAAGACCTTCCGCAACGACCTCTACCCCGAATACAAAGCCAACCGCTCGGCGCCGCCGGAAGATTTGATCCCGCAATTCGGCCTGATCCGCCAGGCGACCAGGGCCTTCAACCTGCCATGCCTTGAGACGGAAGGCTACGAGGCCGACGATTTGATCGCCACCTATTGCCGGCTTGCCTGCGAAGCCGGCGCCGACACCACCATCATCTCTTCCGACAAGGACTTGATGCAACTGGTCGGCCCAACGGTTGCCATGTACGACCCGATGAAGGACCGCCAGATCGGCGTTCCCGAGGTGATCGAGAAATGGGGCGTGCCGCCACAGAAAATGATCGACCTGCAGGCGCTGACCGGCGATTCGGTCGACAATGTGCCGGGCGTGCCCGGCATCGGGCCGAAGACGGCAGCGCAATTGCTCGAACAGTTCGGCGACCTCGACACGCTGCTCGCCCGCGCCGGCGAGATCAAGCAGGACAAGCGGCGCGAATCGATCATCGCCAATGCCGACAAGGCACGCATTTCGCGTGACCTGGTGAGGCTGAAGAACGACGTGCCGGTGACCGAAGGGCTTGACGAATTCGTATTGCATGCGCCGGACGGCCCCAGGCTGATCGGCTTCCTCAAGACCATGGAATTCTCGACGCTGACCCGCCGCGTGGCCGAAGCGACCGGAACCGACGCCGGCGACGTTCCAGCCACCCCCGTCACCATAGAGCGTGCCGATACCGCGCATGGCCCCGATATGGGTTTTGGCGTGCCCGCGGCCGCCGAGAGCGCACCGCCGTCGGACGAAGCGGCACTCGAAGCTCCGGCCGCAGCCAAGCAAGGCGACACCCCATCCCTGCTTTCGGCGCTTCGCCTGGAGGCTGCCACCGCCCGCAAGATCGACACCGGCGCCTACGCCTGCATCCGCGACGCCGCGACGCTGAAGGCCTGGATCGCCGAGGCGATGGAGAGAGGCATTGTCGCCTTCGACGTTAAGACGTCCTCGCCCGATCCGATGCGGGCAGAACTGATCGGCCTTGCCATGGCCGTCGCGCCTGGCCACGCCGCCTACGTGCCGCTTGCCCACAAAAACGGCAATGGCGACCTGCTCGGCGGCGGCGCGGTCGAAAACCAGGTCCCGGTCCGCGACGCGCTGGCGTTGCTCAAGCCGCTGCTCGAGGACAAATCCGTCCTCAAGATCGTGCACGACATGAAATACCGCCTTGTCGTCATGAGCCGTCACGGCATCGAGGTCGGCCCCTATGACGACACCATGCTGATCTCCTACGTGCTCGAGGCCGGCACCCACGGTGGCCATGGCCTGGAGGCGCTGGCCGATAAATGGCTCGGCCACGCGACCATTCCGCTGAAGGAACTGGCCGGTTCGGGAAGAAGCTTCGTCGGCCTCGATCAGGCCGACCTCGGCAAGGCGACGGCTTACGGCGCCGAGCACGCCGACGTCGCGCTCAGGCTCTGGCAGGTGCTGAAGCCACGGCTTGCCGCCAAGGGCCTGGTCTCGGTCTATGAACGGCTGGAACGGCCGCTGGTGCCGGTATTGGCGCGGATGGAACAGCGCGGCATCTCCGTCGACCGGCAGATCCTGTCGCGGCTCTCCGGCGAACTGGCACAGGGTGCCGCACGGCTTGAGGACGAAATCTACCAGCTGGTCGGCGAACGCATCAACATCGGCTCGCCAAAACAGCTCGGCGACATCCTGTTCGGCAGGATGGGTCTGCCCGGCGGTTCAAAAACCAAGACCGGCCAGTGGTCGACCTCGGCGCAGCTTCTCGAAGACCTCGCCGCCGAAGGCCACGAATTGCCGCGCAAGATCGTCGACTGGCGCCAGCTGACCAAGCTGAAATCGACCTATACCGATGCGCTGCCCGGCTTCATCCATCCCGACACCAAGCGCGTCCACACCTCCTACGCGCTTGCCGCGACGACGACCGGGCGGCTGTCGTCCTCGGATCCCAATCTGCAGAACATTCCGGTGCGCACCGTCGAGGGTCGAAAGATCAGGACGGCCTTCATCGCGGACAAGGGCAACAAGCTGGTTTCCGCCGACTACAGCCAGATCGAATTGCGCGTGCTCGCCCACGTCGCCGAAATCCCGCAGCTCAAACAGGCCTTCGCCGATGGCGCCGACATCCACGCCATCACCGCGTCTGAAATGTTCAACGTGCCGGTCGAGGGCATGCCTTCGGAAGTGCGCCGCCGTGCCAAGGCGATCAATTTCGGCATCATCTACGGCATTTCGGCCTTTGGCCTCGCCAACCAGCTGTCGATCGCGCGCGAGGAAGCCGGCGACTACATCAAGAAATATTTCGAGCGCTTTCCCGGCATCCGCGACTATATCGATGCGACCAAGGCCTATGCCCGCGAGCACGGCTTCGTCGAGACCATTTTCGGCCGCCGCATCCACTATCCGGAAATCAGATCGTCAAATCCTTCGGTCCGGGCGTTCAACGAGCGCGCCTCGATCAACGCACGCCTGCAGGGCACCGCCGCCGACATCATCCGCCGCGCCATGATCCGTATGGACGAGGCGCTGGAAAAAGCCAGGCTTTCCGCCCGCATGCTGCTGCAGGTGCATGACGAACTGGTCTTCGAGACGGTCGAAGCCGAGGTCGAGGCGACGATCCCGGTCGTCTGCCACGTCATGGAGAACGCCGCCATGCCGGCGGTGTCGATGTCGGTGCCGCTGCACGTCGACGCCCGCGCCGCCAACAACTGGGAAGAGGCGCATTAGGGCCGTGCTTCGTCATCCTAGGGCGGAGCGAACGCGAAGCGAAGCGCAGACCCTAGGATCCATGCCGTGACATCAGAGTGTTGCTGCGGTGCAGAACTTTTGATGCAGGCTGGACAAGGAAGGTGTGAAGGATCGCTATAGAGCGCTTCATTCTGAGCCGCTACATTCTTCGGCTGATGTAACGGCATGGATCCCAGGGTCTCCGCGACGTCGCTTCGCTCCTGCTCCGCCCTGGGATGACGAAGCTTGGTGGGTATCAGCCAATCTCAAAAGATTGCGATAGTTCAAGCCCCGCAGCGGAACCATTGGCAGGCCCCTCAAGCCGCCTCGGCCAAACACTTCGCACATGTCCCACGAAACTCGATCACCGCCTTCTTGGCGGCGAAGCCGGTCGAGCGTACCCATTCGTCGAGCCGGTGTCCGACATCGTGGTCGGAGAACTCGGTCACCTGGCCGCAGGTGTCGCAGATGGCAAACGCCGTCATCGAATGGCTGTGGTCGTGCGGCTCGGCACAGGCGACGAAGGAATTGAGGCTTTCGAGCCTATGCACGAAGCCGGATTTCACCAGCGTGTCGAGCGCCCGGTAGACCTGCAGCGGCGCGCGAAAACCGCGCTCGCGCAGTTGGTCGAGCAACGTATAGGCGCTGAGCGGGCCGCTGGCGGCCTCGAGCTTCTCGAGAACGCAAAGCTGGTTCTTCGTCAGTACATCCCTTGCCGCCATGATCCTGTTCCAAGCCGCTCCGTGCCGATCGCTGCCATTTCGCAAGCAGTCGGACCTCTTCCCCTGAGATAGCGACGAACTGCCATTTTTGCTACTGTTTCTATTCGCAGCCGGTGGTCGGCTGGCCGGCGGCGCCATATTCAAAATACTGACAAAATCCTCGGCCAGGCTGGCCGTGCTTGGAAATTCGATCGGGCTTGGGGAAGCAATCATGATCAAAGTGACGCGGCGGACGCTGCTTGCCGGCACGTCCGCGCTGGCCGCTGCCGGCCTGGTGCCGTTTCGGGCATTCGCAGCGGCGCGCACCTACCATGCGCTGCTTGTTGCCTGCACCGATTACCCGAACCTGCCGAAGAAAAACTGGCTGATCGGACCGAAAAACGATGCCGGCCTGGTGCGCGATTACCTCCTGGGGAACACGCCCGCGCCGGTAAAATTCCTGGCCGAAAACGTCACGTTGCTCGCCAAGGATGTCGAAGGCGCCAACGGACCGCCGACACATGCGGCGATCAAGGCAGCACTCGCCGACCTTGCCGCCAAGGTCCAGCGCGACGATTTCGTCTACCTGCATTTGTCCGGTCACGGCGCGCAGCAGCCGGCAGCGAACAAGGGCGACGAGACGGACGGGCTCGACGAGATTTTCTTGCCGTCCGACATCGACAAATGGGTGAACCGCGAAAAGGGCGTGCCCAATGCGCTGGTCGACAACGAGATCGGCACCGCGCTCGACGCTATTCGCGACAAGGGCGCCTTTATCTGGGCCGTGTTCGACTGCTGCCAGTCCGGCACGGCGACGCGCGCCGCCGAGGTCGACGACGAGCTGGAACGCAAGGTCGAGTTCGCCGATCTGGTCGGCGGCGACGACGCTGCCAGGGCGGCTGCGGTGAGAGCCTATGACGAGATTGCGTCGGCCGCGCCGCGCGGCTTTGACGAGGACGGCCAGCGCAAGCCGGCCTTCAAGCTGACGCCGACCGGCGCCGAGCCGACCACCAAGGGCAAATTGGTCGCCTTCTACGCGGCGCAGACGGTGGAGACGACGCCCGAGATGCCGCTGCCCAAGGGCACGGCCGATGCACCGCGTTTCGGGCTGTTCACCTTCACCATCCTGTCGAAACTGGCCGAGAACCCCAACATCACCTATCGCCAGCTCGGCCAGGCCGTGCTGCAGCAATATTCGGCGGACGGCCGCACCCGGCCAACGCCGCTGTTCGAGGGAGAACTCGACGCACGCGTCTTCGGCACCGACAAGACAGACGCGGTCATGCAATGGCCGATCGTCATCGAGAACGACAAAGTCACGATCGGCGCCGGACTGCTGCATCGCCTCACCGCAGGCAGCAGGCTCGCAATATTGCCGTCGGCGCTGTCGCCGCTGTCCGACGCGCTTGGCTATCTCCAGGTGCAGTCGGCGAAAAACCTGGAAAGCCGGGTCAAGCCGGTCGAGTTCGGCGGCAAGCCGGCGCTCAAGCTGGCCGACATCCCCGCCAATGCCTATGCCCGGCTGGCCGAGCTCGCCGTCGACTACAAGCTCGTGGTCGCGCGGCCGGCAGCGGCCAAAGGCCTCGAGAAAGAGGCCGCGCTGGCGAACTCGGTTCTCGACGATCTGGCGGCCAGGGAGAACTCAGGGTTCCACATCGCGCTGGTCGAGCCGGGCAAGAGCGCAGATCTGCGTCTCGCAGTGCTGCGCGAGAACGCCATTGCCGGCGCCGCAGAAGATGCCACCGACGCGCCGGCGCTGTGGTTCCTGCCGGCTTCGGGCGACATGGCGCTCAAGGGCGGCAGCAAGCCGCCGTTGATCGTCATTCATCCGGACGGCGGCGAAAAGTTGATCGAGGCCGCCGCAGGGAATCTGACGAAAATCTTCCGCGCCATCGGACTGTCGAGGCTGGCCGCCGCTTCCGATTATCGGCCGGAAGAGGTCAGCGTCGAGTTCCGGATCAAGCGTTTTGACAGCGACACGCTGCAGCCGATCGAACCGGCGACGGTGCCGCGTGTTTCGCCCGACGATCAGGTCCACGTGCTGGCCAGGAACGGTTCGACCAACCTGGTCGACATCAACGTGCTCTACGTCGGCTCCGACTATTCCATCCAGCATTTTCTTGCCGAGCGCCTGACCGAAGGCGCCGTGCTCGAGGAAGGCCTGTTCAAATTCACCGATACCAGCTTCGGCATGGAGCGGATGATCGCCGTCCTGACCGAGGCGCCGCCGCAGAGCGAGAAGCAGGATCTGAGCTTCCTGGCGCAAGAGGGGGTTGTCTCGGTGACGCGCGGACTGGGACAGCCAAGCTTCGTCGATATGCTGGCTGATATCGGCATGGCGCCGGCGACGCGGTCGGCCATGCGGCTCACCGACGACAAGGGGTCGAAGGGCGCCGTGATGATCTTCCCGATGGAGACGGTGCCGCGCGCCTGAGATGGGGTCAGGTGCCCGGCCGGGCCTCTTGCCTAATCGGCTGATAATGAACATTCTTCGACCGCCGCTGTCGGCGGCCGAACGGAACGGATGAGGGCGTTCGTGAACAGGATCGTATTTTCGTGGCGCGCAACAACCGCCGGCCTTGTCGCCGGGCTGTTGCTGGCCGCGAATGCTTCGGCGGACGAGACTTGCGGCCTCTGCGCCAAGGAGGTCGTCATCAATTCCGAACTGGCGAGTTGCTTTCTCGACCAGTACGACCAGATCGCCAAAACCGGCAACACCGCCGTTGTCGTCGATCTCAGCAGCTGCGCCTCGCGCGGCGTGGTCGAGCCGTTGCCGTCGCCGGGCAAGGCGCAGGTGGCGCCTAACGTGCAGTTCATCGTTTCGCGGGCGCAGCTGGATTGCCTGAAGAAGAAGCTGGAGGCGCCGGGCATCGTGCTCGACCCCTCCGCCACCATAGAACTGGACAGCTGCGGATGACGAAAGCGGGGGGCAACGCAACGCAGCAGGCAGTGACGGCGCCGGTACCGCAAAAGAAGCCGGTGTCGCTGCCGGAAACCGTCGAAGGCCTGCCGTGGGTGAGCAATCACGAGGTCAAGAAGGAGGCGAACCCGTTCACCGATCGCGACTGGCGCATGCTCGTCTATGCCTGGTCCGGATTGCTGGTGCGCCTGGCGATCATCTTCACCTTGATCTTTTCGGTCTACCAGTTCCTGGCGAACCAGGAGCAGAAGCGCGTCGAGCAAACGATGTCGCTGGTCGAGCTCTGGGAAAGCAAGGATTACCAGCAGGCGCAACGGGCCCTCAAGCAACGCCTGGCGGCGCTCAACGCCAAATACGGCAATCTGCTCAGTGCCAATCCGACGCCGACCGAGGAACAGGTGTTCAGACAGCGCATCGGCATCGAAGCGATGAGCGCAACCGGCGGCGACATGCCGCTTGCCGAGTTCAGCGACAATTTCGACCGCATCGTCTATTTCCTCAACCGCCTTTCCTTCTGCGTCGAAGGCAGGCTGTGCTCGCGCGACGTCGCCGACTCCTATTTCCGCGACTATGCCGCTTCCTTCTGGAGCTATTTTGCCGGCTATATCGACAAGGAGCGCAAGGCCGGTTCACCGACCTTCGCCCAGCCGATCGAGAACTATGTGCGCCAGGCGCCACCCTCGGCCCAGTCCAGATAATTCCCGAAAGTGCGAAAGCCGGCGACGGAAATGCTCCGCCGCCGGCAGGTTTTCCGCGACGATCGCGGCCGAAATTCTGCAGGCCTATTTGTACAGGCTGTTGATCCACTGGACGTTGATGGCGTTCAGGCGCACGGCGGTATTGGCATCCGGGCTCTCGGCCACGTTCACGCCGGTGATGACGCGCTGCTTGGAGCCATTGTCGTAGGCGTAGACCGAGCTGCCGCTCGATCCTGGATACGTGTCGCAGTCGTACTGGAAATACTCGGTGGCGATGTGTTCGGCGAGCACTTCGCAGGTCGCCTTCCACATCGTGCCCATCGGCTTGTCGCCGGGATAGCCGACGATGTTGGCGGTGAAATCGCCAAGATCCACGTAATTGGCATAGCCCAGCCAGCCGAGATTGGTGCCGACATCCTGTTTCAGGGTGACGATGCCGAGATCCCATGGAACGACCGAGCCGTAAAAGCCCTGGTAATTGTCGATGAAGCCCTGGACGATATAGGCGCTTTCATAGGTGAAGGCGCCGAACGGTGCGTCGTCGGCAGTCTTGCCGTTGAGAGCCGGCACGAACAGGATATCGTCCAGCCAGGCCTTGTCTTCGTGGCTGTAGAGGCAGTGCGCCGCGGTGAGCACCGTGCGCGGGCCGATCAGCGTCGCCGAGCAGCTGCCATAGCTGCCGCTCTTCGATTTGCCTTCGAGATAACCGATCGCGGTGAACGGGTAGGTTTTGGTATTCTTGATCTGCTCGCGGTCGTCCGTCCCGAACACCTGGCGGCCGGCCTCTTCGCCTCCGCTCAGCCCGGAATTCTCGGACTTCTGTCCCTCGGCGGGCGCGTTCATTTCCTTGATGACAAGGTCCTTCAGCGTCTCGTTCGGATCGATCTTGATGTCCTTGCCATCGGCGGAGCGGCCGACGATGCCATAGGATTTGACGGCCGTTGCTTCGTCGGTGAGCGGCGCGGCGCGGTTGGCCTCGTCCTCGGTCAGTTTCGGCGGGGCGATCGGTTTCGCCCGGCCAGGCTTGTAATCGCCCGATGTCACATCCCGCATGCTTTCGCCGTTGCCGGCATTGGCGGAACCTGGCTCGGCAGCCAAGGCAGGAACCGCCCACATTGCGGTGGAAAGCAACGCGGACGCAATAATGCTATGTGTCAGTTTTGTCATGGTGAGACTCTCCCAAAAGTCAGCAAGGACTGGATCAAGATATAGAAATATTGTCGAGATCGTGGTGGCGCAGAAAAATGAAATTGGTTACAGGTGCCTTTACCGGGCCATTATTCAGTGCAGACAGTTTAGGTCCCCGCCAAAAATGCCTGCAACGGTATACTGCCTAAAATAATCCAACATTGGCAACGACAAATTGCTTCCACATAGCCCGTGGGGGGCTATAGGATTTTGGGCGGGTTTTGGCTCGACAGCACGACTAGCAGAAATGGTGCTCGGCTTTGTGACGGATCGTGCTTCGCCGTGGAGCATGATCTCACCGGCCGGTTCCATTTCAGTGGATCATGCGTCGGCGACTGACCTGTCGGGAACATCGTCTCAGGGGGTTCGAGGTGAAGATCATCCATAGGTTCAGACCGATTGCCGCCGCTGCGCTGCTCGGCATCGCGGCGGCCTTGCCGGCCGTCAATTCCGTTCATGCCACGGACGCGGTCGCCCGGCCGGAGGCGGCGATCTCGCCGATGAAACGCGTGGCGGAGGCCAGGGCCAAGGCCAGGGCGGAGAACCCCGACGGCGCCGATCGTGTCTACGGCGGCAAAGAGGCCGAGAAGGGCGCTTACCCGTTCCAGGTGGCATTGCTGACCACCGGCAAACTGGACAAAAGCCCGGCCTCCCAGGCGAATGCGCAGTTCTGCGGCGGCAGCCTGATCGCGCCGCAATGGGTGCTGACGGCGGCGCACTGCCTCAATGACGACGGCGAGCCGATTTCGCCTGATATGGTTACCGTGCTCACCGGCGCCACCGATCTCAGCGAGGGCAAGCGCTACAAGGCGGCGGAGATCGTCGTCAACGAGGGCTATAGCGAGCAGACGCTGGACAACGATGTCGGCTTGATCCGGCTGGCCGCGCCGGCCGATGCCCCGACCATCAAAATTGCCCGTGAGCCGACACCGGACACCGGTAAGACGACGGTCACCGGTTGGGGCAAGATGCAGGACGGAACGTTTCCCACCGCGCTGATGGTCGCCGACCTGGACCTCCAGCCGAACGCAACCTGCAACAGCGGCATCAAGGCGATTTATGCGCATGATTTGAAGGCAGCGCTCGGCGAGCTCGCCCGCCGCATGCGTTATTCGGAAAGGGGCATCGAGGCCGCCGCCAACGCGATTGCAGCCGATATGGCCGATCCGCTGACCGGCAACATGATCTGCGCCGGCACCGCAAGCGGCGAGCGCGACGCCTGCAATGGCGACAGCGGCGGACCGCTGTTCATGACCGGCGCCGATGGTCCGATGCAGGTCGGCGTCGTCAGCTGGGGCGAAGGTCCGGCCGACGGCAGCACCGCCTGCGGCCACAAGAACGCCTACGGCATCTACACGCGGCTGGCCAATTACACCGGCTGGATCGAGGAGAAGATGAGGACGGCAGCGCCCGCAGCGCCCAAAGCCCTCGGCACGGCGCAGAAGCCCGCCACGCCCTGACCGGTGTCATTTGCTGAATGACGGCGGGAGCAATCCCGCCGTTTCTGCCCGGAACCTTAGGTTGGGACTAAAACCAGCGATCGCGGCGCTGGTCTGTGGCGGCCAAGGCGAGGCCCAGTAACGCCCCTACGGCCGCTCCGAGTATGAAGGCGGACGATACTGTCCCAGGATTCTCCTGGACAACCCCGGACACCGTCTGCGCCCTGTTGCGCAGGGCTTGTGCCGTCCGCGAGGCGCGCTCAGCAGCGTTGCCATACCAATCGCCGGCGTCCTCGATCGCCTCTTCCGCGCGTTCCGCCAAGGTTCGGTTGATCTTGTTGATCTCGCGCCTCAGCTGCGCGACCTGCTTCTCCAGGGCTTCCTGAGCTTCACGTTGAGTCATCTTCGGTGCTGCGGATTCGTTCGGTTCGTCGGCCATTGTAATCTCCTTTGCTCAGGCTCGGCTCAACGGCCGGCCCACTGTGCAGGTTCCTCCGCAAAACGCGTATGTCCGGTGTTTGTTCGGTGAGAAACCGACTTTTGTCCGGCATGTCTGCGAATTCGGCATCAACATCGGATCGTTCCGGCGCTCCCCGCGTTGGTGAAAACGCCACAAGGGAGGAACCGCCATGGACGACGATCGGCATGAAAAAATTCGGCAGCGAGCCTATGAAATCTGGGTGCGCGAGGGCCGCCCGGATGGCGCGCATGAACGTCATTGGCAGCAGGCGAAGCAAGAGCTTGGCCTCGACGACGCGGACGTTCCGGCGGGAACGATCGCCAGCTCCGACGTTCTGACGGTCGAGGCACTGGCGATGCGCACCGGGATAACCGGTGATCAGGCGCAAGAGCTGATCGACAGGCTTGGCAACGACAGGGCGACGCTGGAGGAAGCCGCGCGGAACCTCAAGGCAGCCGAAAGTTAGAGCGTGTTTGAGAAGGGGATTCCCAGCGCTGCTTATCAAGCACGCTCTTAGCGGCGCTCGACACCCCTTGCCGCCAGCATGTCATCAACGGCTGCCGACATCAGAAATGCCGACAGCTGCTTGGCAGCTTCTGCGTCCGTCGAATCGGCGCTGATGCCGATGGCGAAGTCGACGTAACTTTGGAGTTCTTCCGGAAACCGACCGACAAGCACGACATCGGGAGCGGCCGCGAGAATCGAAGTCACGGGAACCACCCCCAACTCGGCTTCCCCACGGCCCACGGCCGGCGCTGTCTGCCCTCCTGGTATGGCCACCAGCTTGGGCTTCACCTCATCCGCTATCCCCAAACGTTCCAGCAAACCGGAGAAGTAGCCACCGCTGGTTCCTTCACTGGCGAAGGCGATCGATCTGGCGCTCTTCAACGCCTGTTCGAATGCTTCCACGGACCCGATATCGAGCGGTCGACTGCCTGCCTTGGCTGCCACCCCCATTGCTATCCGGCCAAACGCCACCTGGCTCCCCGCCTTGACCTTTCCCGAGGCAGTCAGATCCTGAACCAGGTCCGGATTGGTGATGACGAGGTCAAAAGCTTCCCCAGCTTCAATCTGCTTCTTTACTGTCGGATTGAGTTCCCACCTGACCGCAACTGTGAATCCCGTGCCCGTTTCGAACCGGGGTATGAGAGCTAGAATGGCGGGGCGGACCGCAATAGCGCCAAAAAGCCGGATTTCCTGATTCATCGCCTAACCCCGAATCGGACGAAACGACCTTCTTGCAGTACCCATCCAGCTGCCCGGCCATTCTATGCTCAGCGTCCCGGAAGCCGTCGCCCTTCGGCCACCGGATGCCGTCATCGCCTACTTCCTCGGCGGCCCCTTGCGCTCGGCCGATGCCGCCCAGAGATTGATGTCCGACTCGCGGGCAAAGGTGTCGATCTCGGCGAGTTCGGCATCGCTGAAGTCGAGCGCCTTCAGCGCGCCGACGCAATCCTCGACCTGTTCCGGCCGGCTGGCGCCGATCAGCGCCGACGTCACCCTGCCCCGGCGCAGCACCCAGGCCAGCGCCATCTGCGCCAGCGTCTGGCCGCGGCGACGGGCGATGACGTTCAGCGCCTCGATATTGGCGATCGACTTGTCGTTGATGAATGCCGGGCGCAGCGACTTGCCCTGGCTGGCGCGGCTGCCATCGGGGATGCCGCCGAGATATTTGTCGGTCAGCATGCCTTGCGCCAGCGGCGAGAACACGATCGAGCCGACACCAAGCCCCTCCAGCGTATCGAGCAGGCCATCATCCTCGACCCAGCGGTTGAGCATCGAATAGCTCGGCTGATGGATCACGCAAGGCGTGCCGAGCTGCTTCAATATGTCGGCGGCCTCGCGGGTGCGCTGCGAATTATAGGAGGAAATGCCGGCATAGAGCGCCTTGCCCGAGCGCACAGCGTGATCGAGCGCGCCCATCGTTTCCTCCAGCGGGGTGTCGGGGTCGAAGCGGTGCGAATAGAAGATGTCGACATAGTCGAGCCCCATCCGCTTCAGGCTCTGGTCGAGGCTGGCCAGGACATATTTGCGGCCGCCCCATTCGCCATAAGGCCCTGCCCACATTTCGTAGCCGGCCTTGGTCGAGATGATCAGCTCGTCGCGATAACCGGTAAAGTCCGTCCGCAGGATCTCGCCGAACGCCTGCTCCGCCGAGCCGGGCGGCGGGCCGTAATTGTTGGCGAGGTCGAAATGCGTGATGCCGAGATCGAACGCCCTGCGCGCGATCGCCTGCTTGGTTCTATGCGGCGTGTCGTTGCCGAAATTGTGCCACAGCCCAAGCGAGATCGCCGGCAGCTTCAGGCCGGACCGCCCGCAGCGATTGTAGACCATCTTGTCGTAGCGGTTTTCGGCGGGAACATACGGCATGGGAAATCCTCATATCGAAACGAGCCGACAGCTGCCGCCGCGACAGTGGGGCAAGTCGACTCCGGCCCACCCTTAGCCTCTCCCCGCGCAAACGGGGAGAGGCTTTTTGCGGTGCTTGGGAGGTGCGCCGCCTACTTGGTTTTCTTCTTCGCCAGCAGCTCCTTCGCCGCCTTGACGCCGAGTGCCGCGGGCCGCTCGCAGCTGGTCTGCATGGCGACGAACTTTCCGGTCTCGCCCGAACGCAACAGGCCGGTCATGACGTCGACGGCATGCAGCGCCAGTTCCATCGAGCAGCGGTGCGGCCGGCCTTCCCTGATCGCGATCGCCATGTCGGCCAAACCGGCGGTGCGGTAGTTGGCCATCATGCCTTGCGAATGCATCTCGTTGGGCACGCCGAACGGATGCGGCCATTTCGGCAGCTTCTTCACCGGTTTGGCGGCTTCGGTGTAGCGCACTTCGCCGCCGAAGAAGTTCGGATCCGGTACGAACACCGTGCCCGCCTCGCCATAGAGTTCCATCGGCGCGTGGCCATGGCTCCAGACATCCCAGCTGGTGTTGAGCGTCACCATGGCGCCGTTCTCGAATTCCAGCACGCCGTGGATCGTCGTTGGCGTGGAGACCGGGATCTTTTCGCCGGCGCGCGGCTTCGAGCTGATGATGCGTTCCGTCATCGGGATCGAAGCGAAGGCGGCGACCTGCTTCACCGGCCCGATCAGCTGGATCAGGTTGGTGATGTAATACGGTCCGATATCGAGCACCGGCCCGGCGCCCGGCTGGAAGAAGAAGTCCGGATTGGGGTGCCAATGCTCCATGCCATGGCTCATCACATGACAGGTGCCGCTGGTGATCCTGCCGAGCCTGCCGGTGTCGATCAGGTCGCGGACAAGCTGGTGCGCGCCGCCGAGGAAGGTGTCGGGCGCCGAACCGATGCGCAGCCCCTTGCTTTCCGCCCGTTTCTTCAGGTCGAGCCCTTCCTTGACCGACAGCACGAAGGGCTTCTCCGAATAGACGTGCTTGCCGGCGTCGAGGATCTGCTTCGACACCTCGTAATGCACCGCCGGAATGGTCAGGTTGACGATGATGTCGATATCGTCGGCCTTGAGCAGCCCCTCGACGGTCTCGGCGCGCAGCTTGAACTCTTTTGCCCGCGCTTTCGCCGCTTCCATGTTGATGTCGGCGCAGGCGCGCATCTCGATGCCGCGAAACAGCGGCGCCAGCGAGAAATACGCCTTCGAGATGTTGCCGCAGCCGATGACGCCGATGCCAAGTTTTGTTGCCATGCTGATGTGCTCCTAATAGGTCTTGGCGGCTGCGATCGAGCGGCGGGCGAAGCGCTCGATATCGTTGGGATTGTCCTGTTCCATGACGTAGTATTTTGCGGCGCTTTTGGCGCGTAGCGCCTTGATCAGGCCGGGCCAGTCGATGGTGCCGTGGCCGACGTCGGACCAGCCGTCCTCGTCGAGGCCCTCGCCCGGCTTGGCCAAGTCCTTGACATGGACGGCGACGATGCGCTTGCCGTGCTTCTCGATCCAGGGCAGCGGATCGACGCCGCCGCGCACCACCCAGGCGACGTCCATCTCCCAGCCGATGTCGGGCGCGGAGGACAGGATATGGTCCTGCGGCACCGAGCCGTCGGCAAGCGCCTTGAACTCGAAATCATGGTTGTGCCAGGCAAAGCCATAGCCGGCTTTCCTGGCCGTCTCGCCGACCTTGGCCAGGCGTTCGCCGAAGCCGCGCCAGCCGGCTGTGTCGGCCGGCCTGAACTCGGCGTTCAGGAACGGGCAGATGAGCAGCGTGATGCCGAGCGCGTCGGCCGTCCTGCGCACGCCGTCGAAATCCTTCTCGAGCGCGTCGATCGAGAAATGCCCGGTCGGCATGGCGAGCCCGTTCTTGTCGAGCTCGGCACGGAACGCCTTGGGATCGTCATAGACGCCGCCGAACCCTTCGACTTGGCTGTAACCAAGCTCCCCCAGCATCTTGAGCACGCCCTCCCAGGGCTGGAAATTGCGGGCGCTGTAAAGTTGGAATGACCAGTTCATCGTCTCTGTCCGTTTTCTTGTGGATGGTTAGTTTTGGGGGGATGAGTCTTGCGGGAGTAGAAGAGTCTTGGGAGGCTAAATCATGCTCTAGAGGCGGTTACCTGTGGCGGCGTCGAAAAGCGAGGCGCGCATCGGGTCAAAACCGATGCCGACCGCCTCGGCGTTGTTTGGCGTGCGCTCGGCTGTCACCCGCACCGTGAAATTCTGGCCGGCGAGCTTCAGCCAGACCAGCGTGTCGGAACCCATGGGCTCGACGACCTCGACATTTGCCGTGGCTGCGAATGGCCATCCCGTGCCGCTGTTGAACGCCACGTGCTCGGGGCGAATGCCGAACACGGCCGGCCCTGGCACCGGGTCCTTCTCGAAAGCATAGGTGGCAAGCGGTATCCGCACATCCTCGGCGACGAAGTGCCAGTCGCCTGCCGCTTGCTCCAGTCTGCCGTCGAGGAAGTTCATTGCCGGCGAGCCGAGGAAGCCGGCGACAAACCGGTTGACCGGCCGGTTATAGATGGTCTGCGGCGCATCGAGCTGCTGGATGACGCCGCCCTTCATCACCGCGATACGGTCGGCCAGCGTCATCGCCTCGATCTGGTCGTGGGTGACGTAGATCATGGTGTTCTCGAGCTTGCGATGCAGCAGCTTGATCTCGACGCGCAATTCCGCGCGCAGCTTGGCGTCGAGGTTGGAGAGCGGTTCGTCGAACAGAAAGACATCGACGTCACGCACAAGTGCGCGCCCGATCGCCACGCGCTGGCGCTGGCCGCCGGACAGCGCCGCCGGCTTGCGATGCAAAAGCGGTTCGATCTGCAGGATCTCGGCGGCCCGGGCGATGCGCTTGGCGATCTCGTCCTTGGCGAGGCCGGCAACGCGCAGCCCGAACGACAGGTTCTTCTCCACCGTCATCTGCGGATAGAGCGCGTAGGACTGGAACACCATGCCGATGCCGCGATCCTTGGGCTCTTCCCAGGTGACGTTCTTGCCCTTGATGAAGATGCGGCCTTCGGAAACGTCGAGCAGCCCGGCAATGCAGTTGAGCAAGGTCGACTTGCCGCAGCCGGACGGACCGAGCAGCACGATGAATTCGCCTTCGGCAACATCGAGGTTGAGCGTCTGCAGCACCGATATCGCACCGAAATTCAGCGACAGGTTCTGGATCGAGACGCTGGTGCCGTTTGCCGCAATGCTGCCGTTTGCGTTCATCGCCATCATCCTTTCACCGCGCCGGCGGCGATGCCGCGCACAAACAATTTTCCGGACAGGAAATAGACGATCAGCGGCACCAGGCCGGTCAGGATGGTGGCTGCCATGTTGACGTTGTATTCCTTCACGCCTTGCACCGAGTTGACGATGTTGTTGAGCTGCACCGTCATCGGATAGGTGTCGGGGCGGGTGTAGACGACGCCGAACAGGAAGTCGTTCCAGATGCCGGTCACCTGCAGGATGATGGCGACGACGAAGATCGGCAGCGACATCGGCAGCATGATGCGGAAATAAATGCCCCAGAAGCCGGCGCCGTCGACACGCGCTGCCCGGAACAGCTCCTCCGGCATGGAGGTAAAGTAGTTGCGGAACAACAGTGTGAGGATCGGCATGCCGAAGATGGAATGGACGATCACCAGGCCGCTGAGGCTGCCGTAGAGGCCGACTTCGCGCAGGATGATGACGATCGGATAGATCATCACCTGATAGGGGATGAAGGCGCCGACGATCAGGATGATGAAGAAGGTGTCGGCACCTTTGAAGCGCCAGTTGGCAAGCGCATAGCCGTTCACCGAGGCGAGCGCGATCGACAGGATCACCGACGGGATCGTGATGCGCACCGAATTCCAGAAGCCACGCGACAGCCCGTCGCAGTTGAGCCCGGTGCAGGCGCTCGACCAGGCCTTGACCCATGGCTCGAAGGTGATCTCCATCGGCGGCGAGAAGATGTTGCCGAGGCGTATCTCGGGCATGCCTTTGAGCGACGTCACCACCATCACGTAGAGCGGCAAAAGATAGTAGAGCGCCACCACGATGAGCGTGCCGTAGAGGAAGATGTTGCGGCGCGAGAACATATGCCGCGGCTTCGGCCCGCTCGGCCCGTACGCTTCGAGCGTGCCGGGGCCGGCCGGCAAGGAAACGGTATGGTCAGACACGCTTCTTGCCTCCGAACTCGAGATAGGCCCACGGCACGATGACGATGATCACCGACAGCAGCATCATGGTCGAGGCGGCGAACCCCTGACCGAGGTTCTGGGCGAAGAACATGTAGTCATAGACATATTTGGCCGGGACTTCGGAGGCGATGCCGGGCCCGCCGCTGGTCTGGGCGACAACCAGGTCATAGATCTTGACGATACCGGCAGCGATGATGACGAGCGTGGTGATAAACACCGGCCGCATCATCGGTATGATGATGAACAGATAGGTCTTCCAGGTCGGTATCCCGTCGACCCTTGCGGCCTTCCAGATATCCTCGTCGATCCCGCGCAGGCCGGCCAGCATCAGGCACATGATGAGCCCGGTGCCCTGCCAGAGAGCGGCGATCAATATGCCGTAGATGACGATGCTGGAATCATAGAGCGGATTGAAGCTGAAGCTCGTCCAGCCGAGGCTGCGCACCACTCCCTGGATCCCGAACTCGGGGTTGAGCAACCACTGCCAGACGAGGCCGGTGACGATGAAGGACAGGGCGAAGGGATAGAGGAAGATGGTCCGGAACGTGTCCTCGAACCGGATCTTCTGGTCGAGCAGGGCGGCAAGCAGGAAGCCGATCACCAGCGAGAACAGCAGCGACAGCACGCCGTAGATCAGCAGGTTCTCGATCGAGACCAGCCAGCGCGGCACCGACCACAGACGGTAGTACTGGTCGAGCCCGACGAAATTCAGCCGTGGCAGGAGCTTCGAACTGGTGAAGGAATAAAGCACCGTCCACGCGCTGCCGCCGACAAAGATCACCAGCGCGGTGAGGATCATTGGGATCGAGGCGATTTTCGCATTGAGGTTGCGAAAGAGTTGGCTCGGGCGTTCGCTCTTGCTCATCTGCACAGCCGCGCTGGATCGGGTAAGGGCCGGAGGGTCAAGAGGCCTTGACCCGAGCTCCCGACCCTGCGTTTGCAGGGGCGGGAGTGAGGCGGTCGGTCGATCGCTCAATCGGCCGAACCGACAATGGCGGCGAAGCGCTTCTGCGCATCTTCCACGGTCATGTCCTGCTTGGCGAAGAACTCGGAGAAAAGATCCTCCTTCTGCTTCTGCGTATCCTGCGAAAGCAGCTGGTCGGTCCAGGGCATGACATTGCCCTTGGCGAGAATTTCGAGCCCCTTCTTCATGCAGTCGTTCGCCGCCTTGAGGTCGACGTCGCCGCGCACCGGCAGCGAACCTTTCTTGAGATTGAAGGCGACCTGCGTCTTGGGATCGAGCAGCGTGTGGGCCAGCACTTCCTGTGCCTTCGATTTTTCGGGATCCTTCAGCAGCGGGAAGTAGAAAGCGTCGCCGCCAGTGGCGATGACCTCGTTGAGACCGAGGCCCGGAAGGCAAGTATAGTCCTTGCCGGCGGTCTGGCCGGCAACCTGGAACTCGCCCTGCGCCCAGTCACCCATGATCTGGCCGCCGGCCTTGCCGGTGATGACCAGATTGGTGGCCTGGTTCCAGTCCTGCACATTGGTGTTCTTGGCCATCTTGCGGGCATCGTCCGCGGCCTTGAAGACCTTGGCGACCTCGGGCCCGGCGGCGAATTCCGCGTCCTTGTCCTTGTAGACCTTGAGGAAGGCGTCGGTGCCGCCGACCGCCGCAAGCAGCACGTCGAAAGCGCCGGAGGCCTGCCAGGGCTGGCCGCCGACCGCGAGCGGCTGGATGCCTGCCTTTTCAAGCGCGGGCGCCGCAGCGACATATTCATTCCAGTTCTTCGGCACCGGCACGCCGGCTTTTTCGAAGGCCGCGTTCGACAGCCACAGCCACTGCCAGGAGTGGATGTTGACCGGCACGCAATAGATCTTGCCGTCGAGGGTACAGCCGTCGAGCAGGCTCTTCGGCTGCACGATTTCCGTCCACTTTTCCTTGGTGGCGAGATCGGTGAGGTCGCGCATCAGCCCGGCCTGCACCAATTCTTCCGCCTGCCGGCCGTGATTGAACTGGGTCGCGCCCATCGGGTCGCCGCCGGTGATGCGGCTGATCATGATCGGCCGCGCCGTACCGCCGGAGCCGGCGATGGCGCCGTCAACCCAGTGATTGCCGGTTGCGTCGAAAGCCTTGGCGAGTTCGGCGACCGCTGCCGCCTCGCCGCCGGAGGTCCACCAATGGGTGACTTCCAGATCCGTCGCGGCCGCCGGGCCGGCAAATTGCAGCGCGACCGTCGCAGCCAGCGCAGCAGTCATGAGTTGGTATCGCATTTCGTTCCTCCCAGAATCTGAAACGTTACAGATTTTCGATACGGCAATTGCTTGAGGCGCGCAACCCCTCAGGCGAAGGTGGCATCAAGTTTTTTCGAAGCGCGAATAAAATCGCGCGGCTGCCGACCTACCGCACCGCAACAAGAGAGGTTGCACTGCAAAAAGTTGATGCTGCGACGCCAGAAACCCGGAAAAGCCCCTTCTGTCGCTCTTTTTTGCGCCGACCGGAGTGCCGCTCGTTTTGCGCCTGTCACCAGTGATATCGCCACGGCAGTGACAATCTGTAACGTTTCAGTATATAGCGGTGTCATTCGGTGAAGGCCCGCGGCGTACCCGCGGCCCGCCGATTGCCGGCCTGCCCGGCAACTGCTATGTGCCTGACGGGGCGGGATGAATGAACAGGCATCAAAAAGAGAAGGCCGACGAAGCGTCGGGCCAGGGCCGGCCGACACTGAAGACGCTCGCCTTCATGACCGGGCTGGGCGTCACCACCGTGTCGCGCGCGCTGAAGGACGCGCCCGAGATCGGCGCCGAGACCAGGCGGCGCGTCCAGCTTGTCGCCAAGCAGATCGGTTATCGGCCCAACCGTGCCGGCGTCCGCCTGCGCACCGGCAAGACCAATGTCATCAGCCTGGTGCTCAACACCGAGCACGAGATCATGAGCTTTGTCTCGGATATCATCTACGGCGTTTCCGAAGTCATTGCCGACACGCCCTACCATTTGATCGTGACACCCTACTCGCGCTCGCAGGATCCGCTCGACCCGATCCGCTACCTCGTGGAAACCGGTTCAGCCGACGGCGTCATCATTTCGCGCACGCAGCCGAACGATCCGAGGGCCCGTTATATGCTGGAGCGCGGCATCCCCTTTGCCACGCATGGCCGCACCGATATGGGGCTGATCCATCCCTACCATGATTTCGACAATTACGCTTTCGCAGCCGAGGCAGTGCGCCATCTGGCCGGCCTCGGCCGCCGCCGCCTGGCTCTGTTGGCGCCGCCGGTCGAGCTGACCTATCACGGCCACACGCTCGCCGGCTTTGCCGATGCGCTGAGCGAGGTCGGCGCCAGCGAGATTCCGTTCAACACCGTTTCGATCGATCATTCGATCGAGCAGATCAGAATGCGGACCGCGCAGCTGATGCGCCGCGAAAGCCGCCCGGACGGTTTCATCAGCAGCGCCGCCGCCGCGACGCTCGCCATCGTCGCCGGCATCGAAGACGCCGGCCTCAAGCTTGGCCGCGATGTCGATGTGGTGTCCAAACAATCGTCGGAGCTTCTGCACCTGTTTCGCAGCGAATTGCTGGTCGTCAACGAGAACTTCCGACTGGCCGGCGCCGAACTCGCCCGCTCGGTGCTGGGCTGGATCGGCGGCGCCGCCCCCGGCACCCTGCAAAGCCTGAGCGAGCCGGGCGAAGTGCAGGCCTATCGCCGCCCCGACTAGAGCGGGATATGTTCAAATTGAACTGGCACCCGCTCCATCTGTTTGTCCTAGCCGCATTTCTGCGACACCGAGGGATTCCACTTGGCTGCAAAATGCGCGCTGCTGACTGGCAACCTTGGGCCGTTTGCTGCCTGTCCGGTTCTGGCCGAGAAACGGAGTAAGCCGCCTTTCCATTGACCACCACGTTCGGTCATCCGGCGCGAACTACAGCCTGGCCGCCTTCGTCAGGTTGGCGCGGCATGGCTGCGCCGGCCAGTGCTGGAGCGTGATCGTTTGAGGTTCCTTACGGTAGCGGAAGGTGTTCGGTGATCATACCTATGACTACCCTGTCCCCACTTTCCGGGACGGGCGCGTGGAAGTGAATACGGTTTCGATGCGGCTCAAGCTTGACATGCCATTCACAATATAGTGTGCGGCCGCCTAGTACGATCTCGCGTGCCTCGCGGCTGACGCGGTGGTCGCGCACATTTGGCTTCTCCGGTGCGGCGTTCAGACCAAAGCCTGTAAAACGATGCTCTACGAGCTGGTGACTGGGTTGGGCATCGGAAACATGCAGTGGTGCCTCTCCGGGTGCGATCGCAGGCGGAGGCCAAGTAAACGTCCAATGTCCCCAGTCATTTAGAGCTGCCAACGCAGCTCGGACCCGCTGCCTTGACGCAAGATAACCACCGGACAGGTGATCGGCATGCGTAATCACACCATCGACGAAGTGAAGGTCCGGATAGGCGTGGGGCGCGTGGCACACCAAGCTTTCGAGATTGTCTCCCTCAAGCACGATCATGTCTCGCCAGTAGCGCTTGCGGCCAACATCGTCGCTGACGAAGTGTACGGCGGCGTTTCCGGTAGCTGTAGTGGTGGTCCCGATGCTATTTGCGTAGAGCGTGACACAGGCCGCTGCCCTCCCCGCCCGGTTGCTGTAGTGGACCCAAGCGACGTCTTCGTTGTAGGTGGGCGGTCCTCCGTCAATTGAAACCATCGGGTCCTCGAACCCCTCCGGCCAATCGTCTGTGTCGGCGTAGCGCTGTGCCCGGCCGAGCCAACCTGCTAATTCCTGCGCCATCTCCCCTCGCAGATGTAACGGTGACTCTTCCGAGAACAAATCCCAGAGGGTGAGGGCTCCATGCATAAGCTTTATTTGAAAGTCGTCCCCGATCATCACCTCCTCGGCGCGATCGGCTGAAACCGCTACGAAGTCCAAGGCCCGATCGATCAGACGCCCAACATCGCCGGCAGACATGCCGCTAAAATTCCAGTCCGCTCCATTGACTATGAACGTCACGGCTCGCGTCTTCCGCGCCTGATCCGACCGAGGGATGCGACGTCGTTCTGGTATTGATCAAAGAAGCCCTTGGGCCACTTCGAGACACTGCCCGTTTCGGTGATCGACAGCGTTTCGAAGACCGCCTCGCTCTCGTTGTCGCTACCACCAAACCAATGCAGGACCGCGGAAGTTGGTTTGAGATAGCCTTGCTCGGCAATTGCCCTCCGGATGCCATTTACCACGTGATCCGAATGCGTTTCGATAATCATCTGCACGCCGCGGCCCGCAAGCCAAGCGAGAAACACGCCTATGCGCGACTGACCCGCGGGATGTAGGTGAGCCTCTGGATTTTCCACGAGAATCAGGCCGCCTTTGTCGGCAATCAGACCAGCGAGTATTATCGGAAGCGCGTAGGTGACGCCGAACCCCATGTTCGTGGATTTCACCCAAGTCGACCTCGGCAACCTGTACCTAAGCTCGGCCACCGTTGTGCCCGGCGCGCGCTCGCCTGTAACCTCGATCGGCCGCGCTATCTCGCTTAGCCACTCCTCTACTTCGTATTTTAGCAGGCGCGGTGTTGTAGCATCGTTTAGAGGATGGGCGCGCTCAACAGCCTCGATCACCCGATCACCGAGCACGCTAAGCACGTGGGCACAATACTCGCCGTGAGTTCCTACCTCCAACTCGGCTTCGGGAAGGGGCGACGCTGCCGTGTATCCTCGCGGACCAAGCCGTTCCGCACTAAGATACGTGAACACCCGTGGTTTACCCGAGAATGGCCGGGGTAAGTTGCTCGGCGCTTCGACGATGTCTAGGTATAGCGCTTCCTCTGACGGGACGGCGAGCCGCCAACACGCAGTTTCGCCTCCCGCCTCCTCCAACGCGATTTCTATCGGGCTGGCGCTCTCCCAATTCAGAACATCCTCGGCCGTGCCGAGATGGAGGCCGAACGGGCCGTTCAGACTCAGGGAGGAAGATTTGGTTGTGCTGGCCTCAACCGCCATTAGGATGGCCTGTAGCAGCGATGTCTTGCCGGACCCGTTGAGTCCGGTGAGGACGGTGAGTGGGGCCAAGGCGAAGCGCTCGTCTTTCAAACGCTTCAATCCCTTAATCCTAGCTCCGACGATCACTTCAGTACCTCTCGGAGGATGGCGCGGGTACGTTCAAGCCGGTGGGCGACTCGGTTTGGGTCGCCGGTGCTAACGGTTACTGCCCGTAGGTAATCGGGTTCTAGGAAGGCTTGTCGGAATGCACGCACGATTTCCTCCCGACGAGGAGTCAGTACGCCGAGGTCATGATCTGCCAGAGCGTTCGCTTGGGACTCGAAGACCGCGCGGTTGATCGGACCCCGACGTTCCGCCCCAAGAGGCCAGCGTCTGAACGCGGCAGGCCCGAGGATGTTGTAGGCAGCTGTCATGGCCCGGCCGAAATCTACCTCGAGTACTGTGAGTTCGCCATCTGAGATGGCGGCTCCAGCTGTACCGTCGATGCGTTTTGTGAAGTTCATTAGAAATGCATCGAGGCTTGGAAACTGTCGATATTGATCGACGCTGCTAATGCGAAATGCACAGAATCGCAGTGCGAGCTCGCGGTTCGCCATTCTGCCGCTGTCCCGGACAGTTCTCCCATCAGGGAGCTTCTTCCAGTAATGGCCCTCCGTGGCGACATCGAACGCAGAGCTTTCTGACAAGCGTCCGAGGAAAGTTCGAGAGCGTAAATCGCTCATCGCATGGCGAATCTCTTGGGCGGACAGCGGGCTTCCCAAAGTATTCACACGGTTAAAGATGTCGTATTTGACCTCGTCGGGCGTCTGTGGCTCGATCACGTGTACGACGATTTGGGCGCTCCTGAAACGTCTCAGTGCCGCGGGGTCGAGTTGTCGATAGGTACGGTCGTGCAGGTCCGAAAGGTATTCCAAATCGACATTGGAAAGCCTGTGCTCGCCGCGCATAAAGAGTGAGATCGTGGAGAGACGCTGAACGCCATCGACGACTTGGTACGAGCCGTTTTCGGCCTGATTGAAGTAAAACGCTGGTAATGGAATTCCGAGAAGAATCGACTCGATTAGGCGGGTTCGTTGGCGCGTCTTCCATACGTACTCGCGTTGAAAGTCTGGAGACAGATCAATATCTCCGTCCGCTATCTGTTCTACCACCTCACGCAACGTGAAAGATTTAGTCGTAATACGGATCTTCCCCGGATCCCACGGCTTGATCGAACCCACGTGCCCCCCTGGGTCCTCGACATTGTCGAGGCCATCCAGGTCCTCTTGATCTAGTATGTCTTCAGGGATGTCTTCGCTCATCTGCTCTCTCGAGTATCTGCCTCAAACGCCTTCTTGCCGGAATTGCGTTAATGAGCCGCTATTGGTTCGACGAAGAATTAGACGGCTGGGTTCGCCCCGCAGGAGGCTGACGAAATCGCGCGAATACCGCCCGGACAGCTGCCCCGTGCCCCTGACTGAGGCGAGCTCGGTCTTTGCTACATAACTCCCGACCTCAACTTCCACAAGCTGTCGGACGCAACCGGACCTGATCAACACGTCCGACAAATTCGAGCCAGACGCCCGCTGTTGGCGCAACCACGCCCTCAAGCGTGCACGATCTCCGCTTCAGGGAGGTGGGAAACATACTCGCTACGACCGAATTTAGGCGCAGTCCCGACGTCCAGATGGCGAACCGCCGGACCGGCCCGAGAATTCCCAACGGCGCGCTTGAGATCACCCGCGCGCGGCTCTACGCGGCTCTACTAGTCCGAAAACCTCACGCTCACGCCGCGCTGCCGAAAATAGGCCTGCATCAACTTGCGCCCCGAGCGGTTGTTCTGCGCCAACTTGGTCGGATCGAACACCGCCTGTTTTATCCCTTCTCGTGTCAGCGCCGCTTTAAGCGTCGCGATATGTGCGTCGATGTCGGCATTGTCCGCCCGGAGGGAGGCATAGATAGTTTCGGTCGCCTGGGCCACGGTCGGTTCGGTCACAGGTGTCGTCCTTTGGTTGGTTGAGCGGCGGCTTACCACAGATTCGCGGCTCCGCCGATACCGATGAGACCGTCAATCGTCTCTACCGGCATAGCAGGTTCCTGGCGCGACCCGACACCCAGTTGGTCGCTGGAGATATCTGCTTTCTGGCAACCGCAAAATTGGACTCTACGTCCAAGTTCAGGCGCTAACCCGCCGCGCCGCTCCCCCATGGGCCATGGAAGGCGCCCGGCCCATCGATGCGCTCGAAGCCGTGCGCGCCGAAGAAATCGCGCTGCGCCTGGATCAGGTTCGAAGTGCCGCGGCCCTGCCGGTAACTGTCGAAATAGGCAAGTGCCGATGACAGGGCCGGCACCGGCGAGCCGGCTTCGGCTGCCCTTGCCACGACACGGCGAAGCGACGGATGTGCCTCCTGCATCAACGAGACGAAAGCCGGCGCCATCAACAGGTTGGTGGCCGCACCGCCGGCGCCGAAGGCCTCCGCCATTGTATCCAGCAATTGCGAGCGGATGATGCAGCCGGCCCGCCAGATCTTGGCGATGACCGGCATCGGCAGGTTCCAGTTGAATTCCTTCGACGCGCCGCTCATCACCGCGAAGCCTTGCGCGTAGGCGGCGATCTTGCCGGCAAACAGCGCCAGCTCGAGATCGCCGAGCAGAGCGTCCCTGTCCCCGGAAATCCTGCTCACGCCGCCGCCATAGACCTTTTCGGCGGCAAGCCGCTCGTCCTTGATCGACGACAGCACGCGCGCCGCCACCGCCGCCTCGATCGCGGTGGCCGGGATGCCGAGCTGCTGCGCCTCGATCACCGACCATTTGCCGGTGCCTTTCTGGCCGGCGCGGTCGAGGATGATGTCGACCACCGGTTTGCCGGTCTTGGGATCGTCGGCGGCCAGCACCTTGGCGGTGATCTCGATCAGGTACGAGTTGAGCCTGCCCGTGTTCCACTGGGAAAACACCTCAGCGATTTCTTTCGGGCCCATGCCCAGCCCGTCACGCAAGATGCCGTAGATCTCGGCGATCATCTGCATATCGGCATATTCGATGCCGTTGTGGATGGTCTTGACGAAATGGCCGGCGCCGTCGGTGCCAAGCCACGCCGCGCAAGGCTCGCCCTTGAACTTGGCCGAGATGGCGGTCAGCACCTTTTCGACGCGCTTCCAGGACTCTTCGGTGCCGCCGACCATGATCGAGGGACCGTGGCGTGCGCCCTCCTCGCCGCCGGACACGCCCATGCCGATGAAGGTCAGGCCCGAATCGGTAAGCTCGGAAAAGCGCCGCATCGTATCGCGGAAATTGGCATTGCCAGCGTCGATGACGATGTCGTTGGCCGACAGCACGCCGCGCAATGCCGTGATCTGCTCGTCGACCGGCTTGCCGGCCAGCACCATGATGATGATCGGCCGCGGCGGCCGGATCGCGGCCGCCAGTTCCTCGAGGCTGTAGCAAGGCACCACCCTATCCCTGAGCGCGCCGGCATTTTCGACAAAGGCATCGGTGCGCGCCGCGGTGCGGTTGAAGACGGCGATGCGGTGCCCCTTCTCGGCGATATTGAGCGCCAGGTTGGAGCCCATCGTGCCAAGGCCGATCAGGCCGATTTCGGCTTTTTCCATCGTTTCTTCCCTGCTTTCGGATCTTGTTGGTTTGAGCCCGCGATTGGGTTGGACGCCCATTCTTGATGGCGATGATTGACGGGGGTTCGCGGCCGCGTCAACCGCCTCGCCGAATTGTCTTGCGTGGACCAGCGCTGTCGTCACGGCCTGATGTCGATCGGCGCCTCTATCTTCACCATCTCGAAATCCGAGACCAGGATATCGAGCCGCGCCGTCCACCGGCCGGCGACCGGAATGACGAGATCGTCGACGCGCCAGGTGCCGTCGCCGGGATTCGTCGCCGGGCGTTTGATGGGCTCGATGCCGGAATCGGGCTTTGACAGGACCAGCGTTAGCTGCTTGGCGTCAAGCGGGCCGAAATCGCCGGTCATGATGAAGATCGAAGCGGCAGCAGGTCCGGTGTGGCCGGGCGCAATGCTGAGATCGGCCATCGCTTGCAGCGTGTGGATATGCACCGATGCCGGCTGTGCCGCGGCGATCGCCAGCGCCCGCGGCGGCGGCGTGAAGCGCCAGCCGGCGGCAACGCCGAAGATCGCCACCACGATCAGCAGCTCGATAAAGATCGAGCGGGCCAGCCGCCGCTCGACTTCCGTTTCGCCCGCCCCAGCCGGAGCCGTAAGCTTGAAGCGATTGATGGCGGCGAGCGTGAACAGAAAGACGAGCAGCACCAGCTTGAGCAGCAGCAGCCGGCCGTAAGCGGTATGGACCAGCGCCGACGGCGTTTGCACCTGGATGACGGCGAGCACGATGCCGGCTGCCGCAAGCACCGCCACGACGAACAGGATCGCTCGTGAAAACCGGCGCAGCAACGGCCCGGCTTCGGCCGGCTGCCGTTTCAAGGCTAGACCGAGCGGCGTCAGCGCTCCGGCCCAGACAGCAATGCCGACGCCGTGCAGAAACACCATCGGCCTTGTCAGCCATTGCGGCTCGGCGGCACTGGCATGCCCGCTGGCGGCAAGTGCAGCGCCGACGCCGACCAGTCCGGCCAAGGCGAGCGGCCTTGCGTCGGCGGGCGACACGACCAGCGATAGCAGGCCAAGGGCGAGCGCCATCAGCGCGATCAGCACCGTCCAGCCGAAGCTGGTACCGAGCGCGGTCTGCCAGATGACCGGCTGCGCCAGCAGGGCAAGCGGCGCGCCGAGTGCATCCAGCCCCTGGAAACCGAGCGACAAGAGTGCGGCGGCCAGCCCGCACAGGATCGCGGCGACGATCATGTTCTGGCCGGATCGGCCGCCTTGCGCCAGCCAGCCTAGCGCAAAGGCACCGCCGACACCGAAAAACAGGCCGATGTATAGAAAAACCTTGCCGATCCAGATCGCCGTTCGAAGCTCCCGGTCGACAGCTTCGGAGGCGGCCGGCGCAGCACTCGGCGCACCGACCGAGAACAGCACCGAGCCGCCGACCGGATGCCCGTCGGCGGAGATTACCCGCCAGCTCAGCACATGCGTGCCCGACGTCAGCGCCTGCGGATTGTCGATCTCGACGGTCTGGCCGCTGAGCCGGAAAGAGCTCAGCGGGATCGACGTACCGTCGGGCCGCACCAGCGTCAGCACCAGCGGCGAAACCGGCTCGCTGAAGGTCAGCGACATCTGCGACGGGCTCTGCGCCAGCACCGCACCGTCAGCCGGCTCGGCCTTGATCAGCGCCGCATGGGCGAAGGCTGCGTTTGGCGCGGCAATGGTGGCAAGCAGCACAATCGCAGCCAGCAGGCCGATGGCAAGCCGGCCGGTTGTGCAGGCCGTTCGCAGGATGGATGTCGCGCTCATGTCACCGCCACAAAGACAGCGGCGCGCTCTTTCGGATAGAGCGCGCCGCGTAAGGATCACGTCTTCGGCAGCAGCTTGAGGCCGGGCGCCGGAAATTCCAGCGCGTCCTCAGCCTGCCCGGCCGCCGGAATCTCGATCCAGCGATCTGCAATGCCGTCACATTCCTGCACCACCGGGAAATGCAGCATCTGGCCTGCCGGCAGGTCGGACGCCAGCGTCGCGCGAAAGACGAATTCGTCATAGAACTCGTCCGGCAGGCTGCCGGCGCTCCAGTCGATCTCCTTGACGCCGCTGGTCACTGCCTGGCCGTAGAGCTGGTAGGACTTTTCGTATTTGCCGTTCTTGACCTGCAGTGTCCAACCCGGCTTCGGCATCGGTTTGACCGAGAGCACCCCTTCCGGGATCTGCACGCGCAGCGCGGTCGTCGCCTTGCCCTCGCAGCCATGCGGCACCCGAAGAACCGCCTTGTAGGTCGAGCCCACCGCCGCCTCCGGCGTTTCGAGCGTGATGTGGGCAAAGGCCGCGCTGGTCCCGAGGACAAGAAGCACGCAGCCGGGCAAAAGAGATTTCTTCATGAGGCTACCTCTCGAAGCGGCCAAGTCAGTCGTCGTCCTGGGGCGCCGCGCTGCCGATGCCTTGCACGGCGAATTCAATCTGCACGGGCCCGGCTTTCTCGAAGGTCAGCGTGGCGGAGAACGTTTCGCCCTCCTTGGGCTGCCGCTTCAAATCCATGAACATCAAATGATAGCCGTTGGGCGCCAGCGCGACCTTGCCGCCAGCCGGGACTTCGAGGCCGCCGGTGACCGGCCGCATGGTCATCACGCCATTGCTGACGCCCATCTCGTGCAGTTCGGCCTTGGCCGAAATGTCGGAGGTGATCGACAGCAGGCGATCCGCCGCACTGCCTGTGTTGGTGATGGTGAAGTAGCCGCCGGCCACCTTGGCGCCGGCTGGCGTGGCGCGCGACCAGGCGTGCCCGATCTCGAGATCGCCAAGCTTGAACTCGTGTGCCAACACCGTCTGGGCGCTGGCGAACAGGAGGGCAAGAGCGCAAAGGGCGATGCCGAGACGCTGCTCGAAACTACCCAGTGCGAAGCGCCTGCGGCTGGATGCGGCAGCGCGAAAACAGTGAGACATGATTGCTCCGTGGACTTTAAGGGGGATCGCGCCGATGGCCGATCGCGAACGATGTCGATAAACGCGCCGGCAAAGCGTTGCGCGGCGCGAACCAGAACGGATCAGGCCGTCGCCGGTGGTGCACGCGGATTGGACGGAGTGCGGGCGCGGGCGAAATCGCGATGCCGGAAGGCCGGCAGGAAAAAGGCGATGGTTTCGATGGAAAGGCTGCGAGCCAGGCTCCCGGCGGCATCGGGCGGCGCGTAGACCGCCGAAACGAGGTTGCAGCCAAGCATGCAGCAAGCCGGCATGTGCTGCTGATGCGGATCACCGGCGGGGAGTTGCGCCGCACCGCCATGGGTGCAGATCGTGTTGCCGAAAGCATCGAATTGCGAGGCGTTCGGCTCGACGCCGGAAGCAACCGCGCCGAATATCGACTGGAGCACGAAAAGCCACGCCGCGGCGAACACGACCGGCATGCTCCATCGTCTCCGGCGTATGGTCAAGAACCAGCCTCTTCACGCAGCAACGTCAGCTCTCTACCACGGAGCCGGCGGCCGGAAAATCGCCAAAACGTTGCTGCGGCAACGCAACACAATCACGCGCGTTGCGGCTGCCTGCCCTCGGGAATGGACGTCAGCAGCGTGTGGCGGGCCGATTTCAGGTGCTTGCGGCAGGCGGCGTCGACCTTGGCGAGATCGCGCGATTTGAGTGCGGCGATATAGGCGAGATGCTCCTGGACCGCGACTTCGTTGCGCTCGCGCTCCTGCGCCTTGTTCCACTGGTAGTGGTAGTGGAAGATCATGGCGATGACGTCGTAGAAATCGACGATGAAGCGGTTGTGCGATGCCCGATGGATCAGCCGGTGAAAGCGCTCGTCAAGCTCGGAGAATTCGTTGAAGCGCACGGCGATCTCGCGCGCCAGCCGGTGATGCTCGTCTTCCAGGCGGTCGAGGTCGTCCCACACCGGGCTGTCCTCGGGCAGAGCGGCAAAGGCTGCGGCCGAGCGCAGTTCGAACATCTCGCGGATTTCGGTAAGCTCCAGCGCGAAGGCGCGGGTAAAGCCTTTCAGCACCCAGTGGCTGTTGCGGCGCTTCTCGATCAGCCCGAAGCGCGAGAAGCGGATCAGGAATTCGCGCACGCTAGTGGTGCCGACGCCGATCTCGCGCGCCAGTTCGAGCTCGTTGATCTGCATGCCGGCTTCGGCACCGCTGGCAAGCAGCCGCCGCATGAAGGAGCGCTCGATGATCTCGGCCAGCGTATCGGTTTCTTCCTCGGGGAAGAAATCGTCCGGTCGCGGTTCGCGCAGGACCGTCTTGCTGCGCTTGTTCCAGTCGATCAGCCCGGTTTCTTCCATGCGCGCAAGGATAGTGCGGACCGTCGTGCGGCTGACGCCGAGCAGCGTACCCAGCTCCGGCTCCGAAGGCAGGCTCCTGGTTTCGTCGAGCAGCCTCAGACCGCGATTATAGGCGTCCTTGTAAACGTTGTTGCTCTTCGACATCCCCTGCCCCGTGGCGCATCGGCGTTTGCGGCCGGTGTGAAGCGTTTCTCGCGCATGAAACCGGTACCTTTTCGGAAAACATCATGCGCAACGCTAGTTTTGGTTGTAGAGCCTACTTCTCGCATCCAAAGACGCGTCGCGCTCTGGCGAAAAAACAATTGACGCAAAAATGTTTTTTCACGATAAAAGACATTATATGTTAAGAGCCGCGTGTCAATCCGCTCGCGCACCCAGGAACACACCCAGGAAGCTCCCGTGAACGCCGCAAACAGCATTCTTCTGTCTCCCGCCGACAATGTCGCGGTCGCCAATGGCCGCATCGAGATCGGCACCGTGCTGCCGGGCGGCGCCGTCGCCGCCGCAGTGATCGAGCCGGGCCACAAAGTGGCGATCAAGCCGATTGCGGCCGGCGAGGCCGTGGTCAAATACGCCCAGGCGATCGGCCGCGCCACGCAAGACATCGCGCCCGGCGAGCATGTCCATTCGCACAATCTGGTCTTCGAAAGCGGGCGTTTGCCGGTGGTGCCGCCGAGCGAGGCAGTGCATGCGACCGAGGCCGACCGCGCCCGCACCTTCATGGGCTACCGCCGCGCCGACGGCCGCGCCGGCACGCGCAACTTCATTGGCATTCTCGCCAGCGTCAATTGCTCGGCCACCGTCTGCCACGCCATCGCCGACGCGGCGAACCGCACGCTTTTGCCGCAATATCCCGGCATTGACGGCTTCGTCCCGATCGTCCACGGCCAGGGCTGCGGCATGAGCGCCACCGGCGACGGCATGATGGTGCTACACCGCACGCTGGCCGGCTACGCCCGTCATCCGAATTTTGGTGGTGTGCTGATGGTCGGGCTCGGCTGCGAGGTCAACCAGCTCACCCTCTACGGCCAGAAGGGCGTTGCCGCGGGAAAACGTCATTTCAACATCCAGGAAGCCGGCGGCTCGCGCAAATCGGTCGAGAAGGCGCTGGTCGTGCTGGCCGAGATCGCCGAGGAGGTCGGCAAGCTTCAGCGTGAGCCGATCCCGGTCAGCGAGATCGTCGTCGGCCTGCAATGCGGCGGCTCCGACGGCATGTCCGGCATCACCGCCAATCCGGCGCTGGGTGCCGCGGTCGACATTTTGGCCGGCGTCGGCGGTGTCGGCATCCTCTCCGAGACGACGGAGATCTACGGCGCCGAGCACCTGCTCGCTTATCGCGCCGCAACCCCCGAGATCGCCGCCAAGCTCGACGGTTATGTGAAATGGTGGGAAGACCACGTCGCCAAGCATGGCGCATCGATCGACAACAATCCCTCACCGGGTAACAAGCGCGGCGGCCTGACCACCATCCTGGAAAAGTCGCTCGGCGCGGTCGCCAAGGGCGGCCAGACGCCGCTCAACGGCGTCTTCGGCTATGCCGAAAAGGTCACCGGGCACGGGCTGGTGTTCATGGACACGCCCGGCTACGACCCGGTCTCGGCCACCGGCCAGGTGGCGGGCGGCGCCAACGTCATCGTCTTCACCACAGGCCGCGGCTCCTGCTTCGGCTGCCGGCCGACGCCGTCGATCAAGGTCGCCAGCAACTCGACCATGTATCACACGATGGAGGAGGACATGGACGTGAATTGCGGCGTCATCGCCTCGGGCGAAAAGACCATCGCCGGCATGGGCCGCGAGATCTTCGAACTGATCGTCGAGACGGCTTCGGGCCGCAAGACCAAGAGCGAAGAGTTCGGCTACGGCGACAACGAGTTCGTGCCTTGGCATCTCGGAGCGACGCTCTAAGCCGGACATGCGCAATAATCGCGAACACCGGACGTGATCGCCAGGCGTCACAGTTCCAACGCTCCCGAAAAAGAATGAACATTCCATATTGACTGGATGATGGAATTAATATTCCATGCGACATATTGGAGGAGATTGGCAGCGGAGTTCCGAGGGAGCAAGCTTTCCCGCCCAGCCATTCGAGCGGCCATCAAACATCGCTTGCGCCGACCGAGGTGATGCACTATCAAAATGCGGTAAATGTTTTTTATTGATAAAGTTCCGTTTGGGCCGCGCCATCCGAATGGAGCTTCCGTAACATTCACCGGGCGACTTAGGGAGGACTCCTAATGAAATTCGTGACCAGCATTCTCAATCGCCGCGCCTTCGTGGCACTCGCAGCCGCCTCGATGATTGCCGGCGTGATGCACTCGGCCCCGGCATCCGCGGCCGACGCGACCATTCCGATCATCGTCAAGGACACCACGTCCTTCTACTGGCAGATCGTTCTGGCCGGCGCCCGCAAGGCCGGCAAGGATCTCGGCGTCAACGTGCCGGAACTCGGCGCCCAGGCCGAGACCGACGTCAACGGCCAGATCTCGATCCTCGAAAATGCCGTCGCCGGTAACCCGGCCGCCGTCGTCATCGCGCCGACCGAAGCCAAGGCGCTCGGCAAGCCGATCGACGAGGCCGCCACCAAGGTCAAGATCATCGGCATCGACTCCGGCGCCGACTCCAAAGCCTTCACCTCGTTCCTGACCACCGACAACATCCAGGGCGGCCGCGTCGCCGCTGACGGCCTTGCCGCAGCCATCGGCGAAGCCAATGGCGGCAAGGTCGAGGGCGACGTCGCCCTGATCACCGCTCTTCCGGGCGCCGGCTCGCTCGAACAGCGGGCCCAGGGTTTTAAGGAACAGCTCGCTGCCAAATATCCGGGCCTCAAGCTGGTCGCCGACAAATACGCCGACGGCCAGGCCACCACCGGCCTCAACATCGCCACCGACCTGATCACCGCCAACCCCAACCTCAAGGGCATCTTCGCCTCCAACCTGATCATGGCGCAGGGCGTCGGTCAGGCGATCGCCGAGAACAGTCTTGCCGGCAAGGTCGGGCTGGTCGGTTTCGACAGCGACGAGAAGCTGATCAAGTTCCTCAACGACGGCGTCATTTCGGCTCTCGTCGTTCAGGATCCGTACCGGATGGGCTATGACGGCATCAAGACGGCGCTCGCCGCCTCGAAGGGCGAGAAGGTCGAGGCCAATGTCGATACCGGCGCCAATTTGGTTACCAAGGCCAACATGAAGGATCCGAAGATCGACGCGCTGCTCAACCCGAAGCTCGACTGAGCATAGCCGCAAGTGAACTGTTTCCGGGGCCTTTTCGCCCCGGAAACATCCCACTCGTGCCAATCGCGAGGCCAATCTTTGGTGGCCAATCTGGGAGGATTGTCATGATGTCGACGGCGCAGGAACTCCATCCGGCCCCAACGCTGGAACCGGGCAGGACCATCCTCGAACTCCGCGGGCTGGAAAAGCGCTATCCCGGCACCCATGCGCTGAAGCCGGTCGATCTCGCCTTTAAGGCCGGCGAGATCCACGCCATCGTCGGCGAGAACGGCGCCGGCAAATCCACCCTGATCAAGCTTCTTACCGGCGTCATGCCGCGCACCTCCGGCGATGTCATCTGGGAGGGCAAGCCTGCCGCATTGGCAACGCCGCATGAGGCGATGGCGCTCGGCATCAATGCCGTGCATCAGGAAGTCGTCCTGTGCCGCCATCTCACCGTCGCCGCCAACATGTTCCTCGGCGAGGAGGATTCCCGCTTCGGCATCCTGCAGCAGCGGGCGATGGTCAGGCAGGCGCAGAAGATCATCGACGATCTCGGCTTCGACCTGCCGGCGCATGTCATGCTGGGTGACCTGACCATCGGCCAGCAGCAGTTGATCGCCGCCGCCCGCGCCACGGTGCGCGGCACCAAATTCCTGATCTTCGACGAGCCGACCGCCTATCTTACCCGTAAGGAGGCCGACCAGCTGTTCACGCTGATCCGCCGGCTGAAGGGCGAAGGCGTCACCATCATCTACATCAGCCATCGCATGGAAGAAGTGTTCGAGCTCGCCGACCGCGTCTCGGTGCTGCGCGACGGCACGCTGGTCGGCACCAGGAACATTGCCGAGACCAATGACGCCGAGCTGGTCAAGATGATGATCAACCGCTCGATCGAGCAGGTCTACCACAAGGAGCATTTCACCCCCGGCGCGACCATCGTCGAAACCAGGAACCTGTCCGGCAAGGGTTTCGAAAATGTCTCGATGTCCGTCCGCGCCGGCGAGATCGTCGGCCTCTACGGCCTGATCGGCGCCGGGCGCAGCGAGTTCGTCACCACGCTCTATGGCCGCCACCGCAAATCGGCCGGCCAGATCCTCTGGGGGGGCAAGGAGGTCAAGGTCAATTCCGAACATGACGCGATCAGGCTCGGCATGGCGCTGGCCCCGGAAAGCCGCCGCGACCAGGGCCTCTGCCTCAACCTGCCGGTCGGACTCAACCTCAATCTGCCGATCTACAAGCGCATCTCGAGCAATCTGCTGATCTCCCGCGCGCAGGAAAAGGCGCAAGCCGATCGCCAGATCGCCGACCTGCGCATCAAGACGCCGACGCGCGGCGCGCTGGCCTCCAGCCTGTCCGGCGGTAACCAGCAGAAGATCGTCATCGGCAAATGGCTCGCCCATGGCGCCAAGCTGTTCATCTTCGACGAGCCGACTGTCGGCGTCGACGTCGGCACCAAGGCCGAGATCTACCGCCTGTTCGGCGCGCTGTTGTCCAAGGGAGCCGGCATCATCCTGATCTCGTCCTACCTGCCCGAGGTCTATGAACTCGCCGACACGCTGCACGTGTTCCGGCGCGGCAAGCTGGTGGCCACGCACGGCTTTCGTACCGCTGATCACGAGGAGATCCTCACCCAGGCGCTGGCCGAGAAACAAGAAAGACCGGGAGGGAAGATATGAGCACCGAGGCGATCGCTGCCGAAAGGCCGAAACGCAACTACAACGCCCTGTTCGGGCTGACACTGCTGGCGCTGCTGGTTCTTTTATGGATCATCCTGTCGGTGGCGACGCCGAGCTTCGCCTCCGCCAACAACATCTCCAACCTGTTGCGGCAAGGGTCGATGATCGCCATCCTGGCGGTCGGCCAGACCTTCGTCATCATCACCGGCGGCATCGACCTTTCCGTCGGCGCCGTGGTCGGCTTCGCCACCGTCATCGTCGCGATGCTGATCAACGCCGGCACACCGGTTTTCCTCGCCATCCTGATCACCTTGCTGGTCGGCGTCGCCATCGGCATGTTCCATGGGTTCGGCATCGTCAAGATGGGCCTGCCGCCCTTCATCATCACCCTGGCAACGCTGACCTCGCTGCGCGGCATCGGTCTGTTGATGACCAATGGCAACTCGATCTCGATCAACAACGACGCCTTCCAGACGTTCTCGCGCAGTTCCTTCGCCGGCGTTCCCAATCTGTTCTGGATGGTGATCCTGGTCGGCATCCCAGCCTACATCTTCCTGCACCACAGCCGCTGGGGCCGCTATCTGTTCTCGGTCGGCTCCAACGCCGAGGCGTCGCGCCTGTCAGGCGTCAACGTCCAGCGCACCATCTACATGGCCTACACGCTGTCGGGCCTGTGTGCGGCCTTCGTCGGCGTGCTGCTTGCCTCGCGCATCGGCATCGGCAATCCGACGCAGGCCGAGGGCTGGGAATTGCAGGCGATCGCCTCCTCGGTGATCGGCGGCACCTCGCTGTTCGGCGCTGTCGGCTCCGTGCACGGACCGCTGCTCGGCGCCTTCATCCTTGCCACCATCAACAACGGCGCCAATCTGCTCAACGTCAACGCCTTCTGGCAGCGCATCATCACCGGCGTGCTGATCATCGTCATCGTCTATTTCGACGGACTGCGCCGCCGCGGCAAATAGACCGCCTCCCAACAACCGCCGGCCTCGCGACAGCAGGGCCGGCGGTGCCATGAACCGACTGGATTGAAGCATGAAAGCCGTCGTCTGCCGCTCGCCCGGCGAACTTGTCCTCGAAGATCGTCCGGCGCCTGACGCGCCCCCCGCCGGCTGGGCGCTGGTCGCCGTCAGCCATGTCGGCATCTGCGGCACCGACTATCACATCTTCGAAGGCAAGCACCCGTTCCTCGCCTATCCCCGCATCATGGGCCACGAGGTTTCCGGCACCGTGATCGAGGTTGGCGAGGACGTCGATCTCGCCGTCGGCGAAGCGGTGATCGTCAATCCCTATCTCGCCTGCGGCAAATGCATCGCCTGCCGGCAAGGCAAGCCGAATTGCTGCGTCAGGATCGAGGTGCTCGGCGTCCACCGCGACGGCGCTATGTGCGAGCAGATCCTGGTGCCGGCGCAAAATCTTTATCCGGCAAACGGCCTGTCGCTGGCCGATGCCGCCGCCGTCGAATTCCTGGCGATTGGCGCCCATGCCGTGCGGCGCTCGCTCGCTGATCCAGGTGCGCGCACACTGGTCATCGGTGCAGGCCCGATCGGGCTCGGCACGGCGCTGTTCGCCCGCATCGCCGGGCTCGACGTGACGCTGCTCGACATGAGCGCTGAACGGCTTGGCTTTGCCGAAAGCGAACTCGGCTTCGCGACGCTCGACGGCTCGCGAGGTACCGCTGCCGACCTGGTGCGGGAAGCAACCGGCCGCGACGGCTTCGACGTGGTTTTCGATGCCACCGGCAACACCCAGTCGGTGCAGTCGGCCTTCGCCCATGTCGCGCATGGCGGGGCGCTGGTCCTGGTCAGCGTCGTCAAGGACGACGTCGCCTTTTCCGATCCCGAATTCCACAAGCGCGAGATGATGCTGATCGGCAGCCGCAACGCCCTGCGTGCCGATTTCGACCATGTCGCCGCCTCGATCCGCAACGGCGCGCTGCCGCTGGCAAAGCTGGTCACCCACCGCACCACGCTTGGCGAGACGCCGCACGACCTCGCCCGCTGGGCGCATGAGAAGTCCGGCCTGATCAAGGCCGTCATTCAAGTCGGATGATGCCAGGGCTGCCGCATCTCAGAGCGCCGACAATTTGAGCTCGATCCGCTCGGCCGGGAAGCGCGACTCCGAAAACTGTATCGGCTGACCGTCGGGCGTGACGTTGACGGCGACCGTCACCAGCACGATGGCGCCGGGCTGCAGCTCGAGGTCCGCAAGGTCGGCGGCATCGGCATGGCGCGCCGACAGCACGGTCGATTGCCTGAGATAGTCGTCGATGCCGAAACGTGCCAGCGATGCGGTGATCGAACCGGTTTCCGCCATGGCGGCATCGATGCCGGCAAAGCGCCTGGCATCGAACCAGCCGGCCGCGCGGGACACCGGCATTCCATCGGCTTCGCCGCGCGTTTCCAGGCGTATCACATCGGCCCCCGTCGCAAGGCCTAAGCCCTCTGCGACACGACGGTTGGCCGGCTCGATCGATGACGCGAGCAAGGTGATATGCCGCTCGGACGCCTGTCCTTGCAATCCCTCGGAAAAGCGGGTGCGGGCGCCGATCGGATAAGACAGCCGCTTGCGCGACAGCACGAAGGTGCCGCGCCCCTGCTCCGCCCTGAGCACACCCTCCTGCACCAGCGCTGCGATAGCGCTACGCACCGTGTGGCGGTTGACGCCATAGCGTCCGGCCAACGCGATCTCCGGCGGCAGCGCGGCATTCTCGGGAAAATCGCCGGCGGCGATCGAATGCAGTATCTGGTCGGCGATCTGCCGCCACAGCGCGACACCGCTGCGCCGCTCGATGCTGTTGGCTTGTCCGATCATCTCCCGCCCCAATTCCTTGCGCCGATCTTTTGGCCCGTGTCACGTGCCCGTCATGGACACGCGCTAGATAATGGATATGATTTGTATAGTTGTCTATATCAATAGACAAATGCACGCAAACGAGGAGTACGGCCATGCCAGGACGGGAAGCGCGAGAGCAAGCCGAGCGCAAGGCCGTGATGGCGACGCTGGCGCAATCGGCCGGCGAAGACATCGTCCGCCTGTGGGACGAAACCGGCCTGCCTTGCGAAGCGGAACTTCTGCGTGGCCCCGAAACCGGCTTGGTTACGGTACGCGGCCGCATCGGCGGCGGCGGCGCGCCCTTCAATGTCGGCGAGGCGACGGTCACCCGTGCCACGGTGCGGCTTGCGTCCGGCCATGTCGGCCACTGCTACGCGCTTGGTCGCGACAAGCAGAAGGCAAGGCTGGCTGCAATCGCCGACGCGCTCTGGCAGGATCCTGCCCACCGCAACGAGGTCGAGACCAGGATCGTTGCGCCCTTGCAGGCGGCACTGGCCAAGGCGCGTGAACAGCGCCGCGCCGAAACGGCGGCGACCAAGGTCGATTTCTTCACCATGGTGCGCGGAGAAGACTGATGGATATCGCCACTCAATCCATTGAAGGCGGCTTCGCCGATCCGGTATTCAATGCCCAGACCGTATTCCGTGCCGTGATGGACGCGATGGCGCGGCCGGGCAGCGTCCAGCCCTTGCCGGCCCTTGCCCACCCCCCGGTGCCGCTGTCGGCCACCGCCGGCGCCGTTGCGCTGACGCTGTGCGACAACGACACGCCGCTCTGGCTCGACCCGGCTTTGCAGGGGTCGGCGGCGGTGAAATCCTGGCTTGGCTTCCATACCGGCGCGCCGCTGGCCAACACCCCGGCCGACGCGCATTTCGCGCTGATCGCCACGCCGGCCGAGATGATGGCGCTCGACGGGTTTTCGCAAGGCACCCAGGATTATCCCGATCGTTCGACGACGCTGATCCTCGAGGTCGGCGATCTCGTCTCCGGCGCTCCGCTGCTGCTCGAAGGCCCGGGCATCGAGAAGACTGCGACGATCGCGCCGGCGCAAATGCCACGCCATTTCGTCGAACAATGGAAGCAGAACAACCAGCGCTTTCCCCGCGGTGTCGACATCGTCCTCGCCACCCCTGACGGCGTTGCCTGCCTGCCGCGCACGACGCGCATCAAGATCATGGAGGCGTAGCATGTATGTTGCGGTAAAGGGTGGCGAGACGGCCATTCGCAATGCTCACAAACTGCTCGCCGACCGCCGGCGCGGCGACCGTTCGGTGCCCGCACTTCGTCTCGACCAGATCGTCGAGCAACTGGCGCTCGGCGTCGACCGGGTGATGAGCGAAGGTTCGCTCTACGACAGGGAATTGGCGGCACTCGCCATCGTCCAGGCGCGCGGCGACATGATCGAGGCGATCTTCCTGGTTCGCGCCTATCGCACCACGCTGCCGCGTTTCGGCTACACCAGGGCGATCGACACCGGCACGATGCTGGTCGAGCGGCGGGTGTCGGCGACCTACAAGGATCTGCCCGGCGGCCAGTTGCTCGGCCCGACTTTCGACTACACCCACCGGCTGCTCGATCCCGAACTTGCTACCGGCGGCGATGTCGCCGAGCCGGAACAGCGTGCAGGCGAAGCGCAGGCCATGCCGCGCGTCTCGGCGATCCTTGCCCGTGAAGGCCTGATCGAGCCGGATGGCGAAATGCCTGGGGACCACGTTCCTGGCGACATCACCCGCGAACCGCTGGAATTCCCGATGGCGCGTGACGTCCGGCTGCAGGCGCTGTCGCGCGGCGACGAGGGTTTTCTGCTGGCCCTCGGCTATTCCACCCAGCGCGGCTATGCCCGCAACCATCCCTTCGTCGGCGAGGTCCGCATCGGTGAGGTCGAGCTGGAACTCGACGTGCCCGAACTGCCCTTCGCGGTACCGCTCGGCAGCGTGCGCGTCACCGAGTGCCAGATGGTCAACCAGTTCAAGGGTTCGGCCAAGGCGCCGCCGCAGTTCACCCGCGGTTACGGCCTCGTCTTCGGCCAGAGCGAGCGCAAGGCGATGGCCATGGCGCTTTGCGACCGTGCCTTGCGGGCGAGCGAATTCGCCGAGGATGTCGTCGCCGCAGCCCAGGACGAGGAGTTCGTCATCTCGCATTCCGACAATGTCCGGGCGACCGGTTTCGTCGAGCATCTGAAACTGCCGCACTATGTCGACTTCCAGGCCGAGCTCGACCTGGTGCGTCGCATGCGCGCAGAGCATGACGCCCGCGAGAATACCGGCAAGGTGGAAGAGAAGAGAGAGGCCGCCGAATGACCGCGCAAGCAGCCGACATCGCCACCTACAACTTCGCCTATCTCGACGAGCAGACCAAGCGCATGATCCGCCGCGCAATCCTCAAGGGCATCGCTATCCCAGGCTATCAGGTGCCGTTCGCCTCGCGCGAAATGCCGATGCCCTATGGCTGGGGCACCGGCGGCGTCCAGGTCACCGCCTCGATCATCGGCCCCGACGATGTGCTGAAGGTCATCGACCAGGGCGCCGACGACACCACCAATGCCGTTTCGATCCGCGCCTTCTTCAAGAAAGTCGCCGATGTCGCCGTCACCACCGAGACGGCGAAGGCGACCATCATCCAGACCCGCCACCGCATCCCCGAGCACCCGCTGACGGCGGGCCAGGTGCTGGTCTATCAGGTGCCGATCCCCGAGCCGCTGCGCTTCCTCGAACCGCGCGAAACCGAAACGCGCAAGATGCATGCGCTGGAGGAATACGGCCTCATGCATGTGAAGCTTTACGAGGACATTGCCAAGCACGGCCGCATCGCCACCACCTACGCCTACCCGGTCAAGGTCGAGGGCCGCTATGTCATGGACCCGTCGCCGACGCCGAAATTCGACAATCCGAAGATGCATCGTTCGCCGGCTTTGCAATTGTTCGGCGCCGGCCGCGAGAAGCGCATCTATGCGCTGCCGCCCTTCACCGAGGTGGTCAGCCTCGACTTCGAGGATCATCCCTTCGAGGTGCAGACCTTCGACCAGCCCTGCGCGCTGTGCGCGGCCGAGAACGTCTATCTCGACGAGGTCATCCTCGACGACCATGGCGGCCACATGTTCGTCTGCTCCGACACCGACCACTGCGAGAAGCGCCGCGAAGAGGGCCATCGCGGCCATCTCGCGCCTGAAACTCATCTTGCCCCAGAAAAAACGGAGCCGGCGCAATGACCGACGAACCGCTGCTGCGCGTCTCGGCACTGTCCAAATTCTACGGCTCGCGTGTCGGCTGCGAGAACGTCAGCTTCGACCTGTGGCCGGGGGAAGTGCTGGCTGTCGTCGGCGAATCCGGTTCCGGCAAGACCACATTGCTCAACTGCCTGTCGACCCGGCTGCTGCCGAGCTCCGGCACCGCCAGCTACCGCATGCGCGACGGCCAGTTCCGCGAGCTCTACCGCATGAGCGAGGCGGAACGCCGGTTCCTGATGCGCACCGACTGGGGCTTCGTCCACCAGAATCCGGCCGACGGGCTGCGTATGACTGTATCGGCCGGCGCCAATGTCGGCGAACGGCTGATGGCGGTGGGCGACCGCCACTACGGCAACATCCGCGCCACTGCCGTCGACTGGCTGTCGCGCGTCGAGATCGACGAGGACCGCATCGACGACGAGCCGCGCGCCTTTTCCGGCGGCATGCGCCAGCGCCTGCAGATCGCCCGCAACTTCGTCACCGGGCCGCGGCTGGTGTTCATGGACGAGCCGACCGGCGGCCTCGATGTCTCGGTGCAGGCGCGCCTGCTCGACCTGCTGCGCGGACTAGTCACCGATCTCGGCCTGGCGGCCATCGTCGTCACCCACGACCTTGCGGTGGCGCGGCTGCTATCGCAGCGCATGATGGTGATGAAGGACGGGCGTGTCGTCGAAAGCGGCCTGACCGACCGCGTGCTCGACGATCCGCGCGCGCCCTACACCCAGCTTCTCGTTTCCTCGATACTTCAGGTGTAACCATGGCAACCCCGCTCGTCGTCTCCGATGTCGCCAAGAGCTTCACCATGCATCTGCGCGATGGCATCAAACTGCCTGTCGTCGCCGGCGTGTCGTTTTCGATCAGGAGCGGCGAATGTGCAGTGCTCGGCGGCCCGTCCGGCGCCGGCAAGAGCTCGATCCTGAAGATGCTCTACGGCAACTATGCGGTCGACGAAGGCCAGATCATCGTCCAGCACGAGGACGGGCTCATCGATCTCGCGACGGCCAGCCCTCGCACCGTGCTTGCCGTGCGCCGGCTCACGATCGGCTATGTCAGCCAGTTCCTGCGCACCGTACCGCGCGTCTCCGCCCTCGATGTCGTCGCCGAACCGCTGGTCGAGCGCGGCGAGGAGCGCGAGGTCGCGCACGGCAAGGCACGTGCCTTGCTGGCGCAGCTCAACCTGCCGGAGAAGCTCTGGGCGCTGCCGCCGGCGACGTTCTCCGGCGGTGAACAGCAGCGCGTCAACATCGCGCGCGGCTTCATCACCGAGCATCCGATCCTGCTGCTCGACGAGCCGACCGCTTCGCTCGATGCCAGGAACCGCGACGTGGTGATTGCGCTGATCGCGGCCAAGAAGGCGGCCGGCGTTGCCCTGCTTGGTATCTTCCACGACCGCGACGTGCGCGAGGCGGTGGCCGACCGCGTCATCGACGTGACAGCTTTTGCCGCCGGGAAAATTGCCGCATGACAAGAAAGCTGTCGGAAACGCCGCTGGTCCACGAGACGGCGCAAGTCGAGAACTCGACGCTCGGCCGCTGGACCGAGATCGCCGAGCGCTGCCGGGTGTCGGAAAGCACGCTCGGCGACTATTCCTACATGATGCAGGACTGTGGCGTCTGGTGCGTGACGATCGGCAAATTCGCCAACATCGCCGCCAGCGTGCGCATCAACGCCACCAACCATCCGACCTGGCGGCCGACGCTGCACCATTTCACCTATCGCGCCTCGGATTATTGGGACGACGCCGAGCACGAGAGCGAATTCTTCGCCAAGCGCCGCGCCAAACGCGTCACCATCGGCCACGACACCTGGCTCGGCCACGGCTCGACCATCCTGCCCGGCGTCACCGTCGGCCATGGCGCGGCGGTCGGTGCCGGCGCGGTGGTGTCGAAGGACGTCGCGCCCTACACCGTCGTCGCCGGCGTACCGGCCAAGCCGATCCGCGAACGCTTCGACCGCCGCACCGCGGAGCGCTACCAGGCGCTCGGCTGGTGGGACTGGGACCATGCAAGGCTGCGCGCCGCGCTCGACGATTTCCGCGAGCTGGAGGCCAATCAGTTTTTGGAGAAGCATGGGGGTTGACGCCCTGAATAAGTCAGCCGCTCAGGCAAATGTCCAAAATAATAGAAAGAAATCCTAACGTAATAAGAATAGCAACACCAGTCTGATTTAACCTGATAAGTTCTATAAATTTTTTGTCACAACCAATATCTATAAGCGATTTGGTTTTTCCTCAACTTTATTTGCAAAATTTATCGTAACTAGAACGATTAAAAAAATGAGAATCATTAGAATAATGGCCGCGTCACGCCCATTTCCATAATTGTACAAGTATCCAGATATTGGATGGTTCAAGCTAACAACCCGATATAATGGACGTCAAAACCAGGGCCACTGTGAAACTCATCGCAGCGACTACCCCTGCAGCATACAGTCGCAACCACTGGCGCCAACGTAGCAATTAGGAAGCCTCTCTTTGATACGAGTTTGAATCTTTATTTCAATCTTGATGATGTGGAAACCCCGGCAGCATCACTTGGCGAATCATGCCTTTGATATTCTACTTCTTGGCACGGTTTTCATGTCCCTGACACATCGTCGGGGCAGGACGCGGCCTTCCTTTGGAGATCGCAATGCCTGTTTCAGTCAGACCTTCGCTCGCCGGATTCTTTGCCGGCTCGAACCCGACCCCTCCGGTGCATCTCGGCAGGCGCTACGACACCTCTGGTAATTTTCTCAACGAGCCCGGCAACACGGTCGTCTGCCATCTCGTCAACGGCTCGGCTTCGGAAGCGGTGATCATCGACGTGCGTGAGCGCATGCGCGCCATGCCTGATGCCGACGGGCTGGCCTTCACGCCCGTCTCCAGCCTGCACATGACGCTGTTCCAGGGCATCATCGAATACCGCCGCCGGCTTCCCTATTGGCCGGAGGATGTGCCGCTCGACACCAGCATCGACGACATGACCCGCCTCTATCAGGAACGCCTGAACGGCTTCGAAGGCTACGGCGCCTTCAAGATCAAGGTCGTCGATGTCGTGCCGACGGGCTTGACCGTTGCCGGCGCAACCGATGAGGACGTGCATATCCTGCGCGCATGGCGCGATGCCTTGTCGGCGCCTTTCGGATACCGGCATCCCGACCACGACACTTACGTCTTCCACATCACGTTCGCCTACCAGATCCGGCGTCTGGCGGACGAAGGGGCGTCCGAGTGGCAAGATCTGTTCGACGATTGCCTCTCGCTGTTTGCCCGCCAGGCTCCGGTGATCGAGCTGCGGCCACCTGCCTTTTGCCGCTTCAGGGACATGGAGCATTTCGAGGAGTTGCTGATCCTCGGCTGATCCCATCCAAGCCGCCCGGACGGCAGCGGTTTGGGTCAACTCGCCTTCGCGCCAAACGCGCCTGTGGGCAGTAACAAAACTGACATCAATCCGACACCGCAGGTTCATGCCGTTGCGCTAGCGAGGGTTAACAGACCTTCAACCGCGACTGGACTGGAACTTACCCATGTCAGCAACGCCAGAAATGTCAGCAACGCTCGAAATTCGCGGCGTCACCCGCCGGTTCGGCAAGAACACCGCTGTCAGCAATGTCGACATCTCGATTCCGCACGGTCAGATGGTCGGCATCATCGGTCGCTCCGGCGCCGGCAAATCGACGCTTCTGCGCATGATCAACCGCCTCATCGATCCGAGCCAAGGATCGATTTTTTTTGACGGCGCCGAAATTTCCCGGTTGCGCGGCTCGCCGCTCCGGCGATGGCAGCGCGACTGCGCCATGATCTTCCAGCAGTTCAATCTCGTGCCGCGCCTCGATGTGCTGACCAATGTGCTGCTCGGCCGGCTCAACCACCGCTCGACGCTGTCCAACCTATTTGGCATGTTCTCCCGCGGTGAATGCGCCGAGGCGGTTGCAGCCCTCGAGCGCCTCGACATCGCCCGCACCGCCCTGCAGCCGGCCGGCACACTTTCCGGCGGCCAGCAGCAGCGCGTTGCGATTGCGCGCGCCATGATGCAGCAGCCGAAGGTGTTGCTGGCGGATGAGCCGATTGCCTCGCTCGATCCGCTCAACGCCAAGGTGGTGATGGATTCGCTGCAGGACATCAATTTGCGCGAGGGCATCACCGTCATCACAAATCTGCATACGCTGGATACGGCCCGCACCTACTGCAACCGCATCATCGGCATGGCCGCCGGCAAGGTCGTCTTCGACGGCCCGCCCGAAGCCCTCAACCGCGAGGCCGTGCGCATGGTCTACGGCGCCGACAGCAATGGCGGCGAAATCTCCGAGGCCATCACCTCCACCAGTGTCGCCATCAAACAGAAAATCGCTGCATCCGCCGGACCGCTCGAGCCCGCATTCCCGGGATATTGAGAACGGCCTGATCGCCCGCCCGCGTCAAAGGCACCTGTCAAAAAATTCGAACGCTACCGGCGCGAGGCCGGGACCAACAGGAGAGAGATAATGTTCAGGAAGATGGTTTTTGGCGCCGTTTCATTGCTCGCCATCGCGGCAAGCGCCGCTCACGCCCAGGATATCAAGGAATTCCGCATCGGCATCCTTGGCGGTGAAAACGAAGCGGACCGGCTGCGCAACTTTCAGTGCCTCGCCGATCACATGAAGTCCGAATTCGGCTTCGAGAAGGTCTCGCTGTTCCCGGCCGCCGACTATGACGGCGTTATCCAGGGCCTGCTCGGCGGCACGCTCGATTTCGCAGAGCTTGGCGCGTCGGGCTATGCCAGCGTCTACCTCAAGGATCCGACCGCCGTGACCCCGATCCTCACCACCCAGCAGACCGACGGCGCGACCGGCTATTATTCGATCGGCCTTGCGCTGAAGTCGTCCGGCATCACCGACATCAAGTCGGCCAAGGGCAAGAAGCTCGGCTATGCCGACCCGGATTCGACCTCCGGCTACCTGATCCCGCTGACCCAGATCCCGAAAGACACCGGCGCTTCGAACGAAACCTTCTTCGCCTCGACACAGTTCAATGGTGGCCACGAGAACAACCTCCTCGCCGTTCGCGACGGCAAGGTCGATGTTGCGGTTGACGATTCCTCTGGCATCGGCGACTTCAAGAACGGCTACACCTCCGGCACCTTCCACAAGGAAGTCGCCAAGGGCGCCGTGGACCCCAACGATTTCGTCGAAGTCTGGCGCTCCGGCTTGATCCCGAACGGCCCGCTGGTCGTGCGCACCGCACTCGGCGGCGATATGAGCGCCAAGCTCGCCAACTTCTTCACCAGCCTGCCGGCCAAGGACAAGCCTTGCTTCGAGGCCATCGAAGGGGGCGATTTCACCGGCTATGTTCCGGTGAAGCCGGACTTCTACAGCGTCATCGTCGAAGCCCGCAAAGCCGCGATCGGCGGCTGACGACAATTGCGGAAAGGGCGGCGTCCATTAGAGCGACGTGCGTCCACTTGGACGCACAAAGTACGCTCTAACACTTAGATGCCGCATCGTGCTTTCCGAAAGTCGACTTTCGGGCCGATGCGGTCGCCGCCCTTTTTGCGTGTCCGCTCGTGACCCCGTATGACCTTCGCCGCTACAATTCGTTCAGACGCGGTCTGGCAGGCAGCAGACGCCTGGCGACGCCAGACGTCCTTGCGCCGGTTCTACACGGCGCTCGGCATCGGCTCACTGCTTGTCGCCATGTGCACAGCCATGTGGTTCGCCGACGAGGCCAATGCCGGACATTTCTTCGATCGGCTGCCGCACATACTGGATTTCCTTAGTTGGCTTGTTCCCAAGGACTGGAACGACGTCTGGCGGGCGCTGTTCGACATCGCATCGCCGCACGACAAGGGCAGCCAAGAGTTCAACTTCCCGCTTGGCCGCGTCTATCTCTGGGGCGGCTTTTATCTACCCGAATATTTCGAGCTGATGCTCACCACGCTTAACGTGGCGCTGGTTTCCACTTTCATCGGCTTTGTCTTTGCGGTGCCCTTTTCCTTCATCGCCGCGCGCAACTTGACGCCCAGTCCGGTGCTCAGGCTCGTCGTCAAGCGCTTCATGGAACTGCTTCGCGCCTTCCCCGAGATCGTCATTGCCGGCCTGTTCGCAGCCATCCTCTCGACCGGCCCGGTCGCAGCCATCATCGCCATCGGCCTGCATTCCATCGGCGCTCTCGGCAAGCTCTTCTACGAGATCAACGAAAACATCGACATGCGCGCCGAAGAAGGCCTGCGCGCGGTCGGCGCCAACTGGTTCGAGCGCGTGCGCTTTGCCGGCCTGCCGCAAGTGCTGCCCAATTTCATGTCCTACACGCTGCTCAGGATCGAGATCAATGTGCGTATCTCGACCATTATCGGCGCGGTCGGCGGTGGCGGCATCGGCGAGGAACTGAAGCTCTCCATCTCGCGCGGCTTCGGCGCCAAGACGCTGGCATTGGTGCTGCTGCTGTTCACGACGATCTTCCTCGTCGACCAGTTTTCCGCCTGGCTACGCCGCAAGCTCGTCGGCGAGCAGGCATTCATGATGGGTGCCTGACCATGATCCCAAAAAGTGGATTCCGGTTTTTGGAAAAGATCATGGCAAATCAACAAGAAGACTGCCCATGGCCGCAATGACCGCCGATGAGATGCGGTCGATCGAGGAGCGCTTTCCCCAAGTGTTCCGGCGGCCCTTGTACAAACGCTTCGGCCCGCTGGTCCTGTTCACCGGCATCCTACTCTATCTCCTCTACGCCTTGTGGTTCTTCAGCCTGCCGCAAGTGCTGAGGGAATCGCACTGGGAGCGCCTGCCGCTCTTCCTGACGCAATGGATCAGCTACGATCTGCAGCCGGAATTCCGTCTCGACCAGCCTCAGATCACACCCAGATACCCGCGTTTTTCGGCGCTCGGCGAAGATCCGCATCCCGATTGGGTCATCACCAACGCCAACGGCTCCTACACCATCCTGATCGACGGCCGGGCCAAATCGGTCATCTTCGACAAGACCGAGGCGACGCTGGTCGCCAATGGCCAGACGGTGCCGGTGTCCTTGGCCAGCGGCAAACCGGTAATATCCGGCCCGGTGCCGGAGTGGATCACCGCGCATGACGATGAGATCGTCGCCAGGATGGGCTTTGCCGGCGAGGTCCGCATAACCGTCGATCGCGTCAAGGTCCGCAAACGTTTCCTCGGCTGGGCGAATTTCGTCTTCGACACACGCTCGCCCTTCTTCGGCAAGTCGCCCGGCGAGGTGGTCTCGTTGCTGATGTCCGGACCCCAGCTCAAGCCGGGCACATCAAACATTGCGCTGGCCGCCGACAATATCTGGAACAACGCCCAATGGCAGCATGGCGACGTCTGGACGAAGCTGTTCCAGACCATCGCCATGGCGTTTCTCGGCACCTTGCTCGGCGGCATCGTTGCCTTCCCGCTCGCCTTCTTCGCCGCCCGCAACATCACCCCGAGCGGCCTGCTTAGCCAGGTGCTAAAGCGGTTCTTCGATTTCATGCGTTCGGTCGACATGCTGATCTGGGCGCTGTTCTTCACCCGCGCCTTCGGCCCGGGCCCGCTTGCCGGCAGCGCCGCGATTTTCTTCACCGAGATCGGCACGCTGGGCAAAGTCTATTCGGAGGGCCTCGAGAACATCGACGACAAGCCACGCGAGGGCATCCAGTCGACCGGCGCCAACGGCTTGCTGGTGCAGCGCTATGGCGTGCTGCCGGAAGTGATCCCGGTCTTCATCAGCCAGACACTCTATCAGTGGGAATCCAACACCAGGGGCGCGACGATCATCGGCGCCGTCGGTGCCGGTGGCATCGGCCTGAAGCTCTGGGAGGCCATGCGCACCAATTCCAACTGGGCCAATGTCTTCTACATGGTGCTCTTGGTCCTGCTCGTCGTTTTCATCTTCGACAACATTTCCAATTTCCTGCGCCGCCGGCTGAGCAGGACGATCCACGACTACAACAGGATCCAGGCCAGCCGGGGCTGACGGGGGCGTTGCGCAGGCGTGCGGTTAGGGCGCCTTCCTCCATCCATTCCTGATATGCTTGTAGCCGTCGCGGTAGACGGCTTCCGGGCCTTCGGAAAAGTCGCGCCACACCTTGGTGGCCGCGGCCAGATCCTTCAGCGAGCGGCCGAACGCCTCGATCGTCAGCCAATCGTCATAACCGCTCTTGCGGATGGCAGAGAACGTCTCTTTCCAAGGGACGTGGCCGCGGCCCGGCACGCCGCGATCGTTCTCCGAAATGTGGATATGGACGATGTTCTTGCGGTTGCGCGTATAGGCCCCGATCGGGTCAGCCTCTTCGATGTTGGCATGGAACGTGTCGTACATCGCCTTGATGTGCGGCCGGTCGATCGCGTCGATATGCGCCGACAAATCGTCCATCGTGTTGAGCAGATAGCATTCGAAGCGGTTGAGCGCCTCCAGCCCGACGGTGACACCCTTGTTGCCGGCATGGTCACCGATGGCGCGCTGCGAAGCGATCGAACGTCTTTTCTCGGTCGCCGTCGGCCCGCTGCCGGAGAAGGCCCCGAGTGTCGAATGGAGCGGGCCGCTCAACGTTTTCGCGCCAAGCGCCTGAGCGCAGTCGATCGCCGATTTCATGTAGTCGATACCGGCCTTGCGCGTCGAGGCATCCGGCGAGATCAGGTTCATCGCCGGATCGCCCATCGCCGAGACGGCGGTGCGTTGCAGCCCGATACGGTCGAGCAGCTCGCCGAGTTTCCTGTAGTTGTCCGGCGTGCCGGAGAAGACCGGTATTTCGACGCCGTCGAAGCCGGTCGCCTTGATATCCCTCAACAACGGCTCGTGTTTTTTCGAGACGGCCGTCGTCCACAACAGCATGCACATGCCGATCTTCATCGACGCCCCCTCCCTCTTTGATCCTCCCAGATTCCGTTCTTCCGCGACGTCACGCGAGCTATGATGAAAGCGACGCTCTCGACACCGCCATCATGTTGTCTCACCCTCGGCGCGCACCCCCAACTGCTCTCTCAATGCGACCATTTCCTCGTGGTGATCGCCGAAACTATAGGCATCAATATAAAACCCGATCCCGAGTGCCGTGGCGCTCCGTTGCGCATCGAAGTCGAGCTCCCAACTGAAGCTTTGATATGAATGACCCACGCAAACAATTTGCGTTTTGAACTTCACGCGTATTTTCAGAAGTTCGTCTCTGCGTGGACTCAGCCTTGCCAGCAGAGCGTCGATATGAAGATCAAGTGCTTCAGTGTCGTCCAAACGGCTATCAAGTTTCCAAGACAATGATCTGCGACGAAAGGTATGCCCGCGTCGTTCGAAAACGTCACCAACCCGCCAGCATCGGTTAGGCTCAAACCCAAGCAGACTTGTGATCTCTGCAGGGTCATCTTCGCCGATTGCGCGAAAGTATGCGTATTGTCGATCGGTTTCGGGTGGTGAAGACATTCAGCAGTCCGTTCTATGGTGACGTTTTCAGAGCTTCGTCCAAGCCCCGTTCTTCTTTGACGACTTCACGCAGGCCTCGATGAAAGCCATTCCCTCGACGCCGTCCTGCACGGTCGGGAAGACGACATCCTTAGCCGGCTTGCCGCCCTTCCTCCGTGCCGCGCGAATGGCCCGCGCTGCCTCCTGGTAGATGTTGGCGAAGCCTTCGAGATAGCCTTCCGGATGGCCTGGCGGAACGCGGCTGACGCGACTGGCGACGGGCAGCGCGCCGGCGCCATTGCGGGTGATCAATTGCTTCGGCTGGCCGAACGGCGTGTACCAGAGATAGTTCGGGTCGGCCTGCACCCATTCGAGCCCGCCCTTCGAGCCGTAGATGCGCAATTTCAGCCCGTTCTCATGGCCGGGCGCCACCTGGCTTGCCCAGATCATGCCCTTGGCCGGGTGCGATTTGCCGACCGGCTTGAAGCGCAGCAGCACATTGATGTTGTCGTCGAGCAGCCGCCCCGGCACGAAGGCGTCGAGATCGGCCGCCAGCGAATCGAGCTCCAATCCGGAGACGAAACGGGCCAGGTTGTAGGCATGCGTGCCGATATCGCCCAGCGCACCGCCCGCACCCGCCTGCTTGGGGTCTGAGCGCCACGCTGCCTGCTTCTGGCCGGTGGCGGCCAGGTCTTCGGTCAGCCAGTCCTGCGGATATTCCGACTGCACGATGCGGACGTCGCCGAGCTGCCCCTTGGCCACCATCTCGCGTGCCTGCCGCACCATCGGATAGGCGGTGTAGTTGTGCGTCAGCACAAAAACTTTGCCGGTCTTCTCGACCAGCGCGGCCAACCTCTTCGCCTCGGCCAGCGACGTCGCCAGCGGCTTGTCGCAGATGACATGGATGCCGGCCTCGAGAAAAGCCTTGGCTGCCGGCACGTGCACATTGTTCGGCGTGACGATGGCCACCGCCTCGATGCCGTCCGGCCGCTCGGCCTCGGCCTTGGCCATCTCGGCATAGGAGCCGTAGCTGCGCGCCGGATCGAGCCCAAGCTCGGCCGCCGAGGCCTTGGCGCGCTCCGGATTCGACGACAAGGCGCCGGCAACCAGCACGAACTCGTTATCAATGCGCGCCGCGATGCGATGCACCGCGCCGATAAAGGCGCCTTGTCCGCCGCCAACCATGCCGTAGCGGATCGGACCGCCTCCCGTTTCCGTCTTCGATGCGCCAACCATGACTTTCTCCCTCGTTATCTGAGATACCCCTCCCCCTTGAGGGGAGGGTCGACGCGCAGCGCGGGGTGGGGTCGCCGGGCATGAAGCTCGGCATGGACCGACCCCACCCGGCCCTCCGGGCCACCCTCCCCTCGGGAGGGATATCTGTGCTAGATCCCCATCATGCCGCGCAGCACCTTTTTATCGGTCGTGCCGCCGGCGAAATCGTCGAATGCTTTTTCCGTCACCCTGATGATGTGGTGCTGGATGAAGGGGGCGCCTTCGGCAGCACCATCCTCCGGGTGCTTGAGGCAGCATTCCCATTCCAGCACCGCCCATGAATCGTAATTGTATTGGGTGAGCTTGGAGAAGATGCCGCCGAAATCCACCTGCCCGTCGCCGAGCGAGCGGAAACGCCCGGCGCGGTTGGTCCAGCTCTGGTAGCCGGAATAGACGCCTTGCCGCCCGGTCGGATTGAATTCGGCGTCCTTGACGTGGAACGCCTTGATCCGCTCGTGGTAGATGTCGATGAATTCGAGATAATCGAGCTGCTGCAGCAGGAAGTGCGACGGGTCGTAGTTGATGTTGCAGCGCTTGTGGCCGCCGACCGCATCGAGGAACATCTCGAATGTCGCGCCGTCGAACACGTCCTCGCCTGGATGGATTTCGTAGCCGACATCGACGCCGTTCTCGTCATAGACGTCGAGGATCGGCTTCCAGCGCTTGCCCAGCTCAGCAAATGCTTCCTCGATCAGTCCCGCCGGCCGCTGCGGCCATGGGTAGAGGTATGGGAAGGCCAACGCGCCGCAAAACGACACCGACGCCTTGAGCCCGAGATTCTTCGACGCCTTGGCGGCGAACTTCATCTGTTCGACCGCCCATTGCTGCCTGGCTTTTGGATTGTTGTGCACCGCAGCCGGCGCAAAGCCGTCGAACTGCGCGTCATAGGCGGGATGCACCGCCACCAGTTGCCCCTGCAGATGCGTCGACAGTTCGGTGATTTCGACGCCGGCATCGGCGCAGATGCCCTTCACCTCGTCGCAATAGGCCTTGGAGGAGGCTGCCTTCTCGAGATCGAACAATCGGGCGTCCCATGTCGGGATCTGCACGCCCTTGTAGCCCAGACCAGCCGCCCATTTGGTGATCGAGGCCAGCGAATTGAACGGCGCGGCGTCGCCCGCAAACTGCGCCAGGAACAGACCAGGCCCCTTCATCGTCGTCGGCATCGGCATCTCCCTATGTTTCACGACCAAGCATAGCGCCGATTGAAAACAGGGCCAGCGTCTTTGGTCTCTTTGCACAGCGCGCTCAGCGCTGCTATTCTGGTATTACCAAATGCCGAAATCTGGTCAAGCCATTTGACGCGCTGCGACGGTCCTGCAACCATGCCGAGTTAGGCCACATGTTTAAGCATAATCAATGGTCTAGCTAGGAACCCAACGCTTGATGATAGCAGTTCTTGCCGTCCAGATAAAATTACTGTAGACCTCCCATCAGGCCCAATTGGTCGAACCAGTTTGCCAAAAAATGCTGGGACGCCTTGGGGAGGAATCATGCGGCACGCTTCGGCAGAGTGCGCCGCAGGCGAACTGGTACAGGCGATTCTGGGAAGGATAGACCATGCATCTTTCGACGCACAATTGGATGCGGGCGGAGCCGCTGGAAACGACGCTCAAGCGCATCAAGAAATTCGGCTACGAGTCGATCGAGATCTCCGGCGAACCCGATCAGTACAAGCCCAAGGAGACGCGCGCACTGTTGAACGAGTACGGCATTCGCTGCTGGGGAGCGGTGACGCTGATGCTGGGCGAGCGCAATCTCGCCGCCAAGGACCAGGGCCAGCGCGAGCGCTCGGTGCAGTATGTCAAGGACGTGCTGACCATGGTCAGCGAACTTGATGGCGAGATCATCACGCTGGTTCCCGCCACCGTCGGCAAGGTGGTGCCGGACGGCACCGAGGAAGAGGAGTGGAAATGGGTGGTCGACGCCACCCGGGAATGCTTCACCCACGCCAAGAAGGTCGGCGTAAAGATCGCGGTCGAGCCGCTCAACCGCTTCGAGACCTATCTGTTCAACCGCGGCGCCCAGGCACTGGCGCTGGCCGATGCGGTCAGCCCCGAATGCGGCGTCTGCCTCGACGCCTACCACATCCACATGGAAGAATTTAACGTCTATGACGCCATCCGGCAGGTCGGCAAGCGCCTGTACGATTTCCATGTCGCCGACAACAACCGCTTCGCCGCCGGCCTCGGGCAGATCGACTGGCCGAAGATCGTCGGCACGCTGAAGGAGATCGGCTATGACGGCGCGCTGACCAATGAATTCGTCGCCCCCGTCGACCGCACGCCGGCTGCCCCCTATCCCGACATGGTCGAACGCAACCCCGTCGACATCTCGCCGGAGCAGCTGAAATTCATTCAGGACCACGGCTCCAGCGTGCTCACGGAGAAATTCTACACCGACCAGATGCGCATCAACGCGGAAACGCTGCTGCCGCTGATCAAGTAGCCGAGCCGTTTGGAAAGCCCTTCCGCCTCACCGCGGCCGGGCCGAGGATGAACATGCGCATCAAGACGGTCCAAGCCTGGTGGGTCCGCATACCGATCGAAGCCGCGAAGCAGCACCGCAGCGACTTCGGTCAGGTGGCGACGTTCGACGCCGCCATCCTGCGCATCGAGACCGACGACGGGCTGGTCGGCTGGGGCGAGGGCAAGAATGCCGCCGGCAGCGCCGGCAGCTACGGCGCCCTTGTCCATTTGCTGAACTACGAGGTCGGCCCGCAGCTGGTCGGCCGCGACCCGGCTGACATCGGCGTCATATGGGAGATGCTCTATAATGGCACGCGCCACGACAGCGCCGCTCGCGCTGGCCACGCCATGCCGCAATTGGCACGACGCGGCATGAGCATCGCCGCTATCAGCGCCGTCGACATCGCATTGTGGGACATTCTTGGCAAATCGCTCGGCGTTCCGGTCTGGCGGCTGCTCGGCGGCCGCAAGCTGGACCGCATGCCGGCCTATGCTTCCGGCGGCTGGGCTACTGCGGAAGCCATCGGCGACCAGCTGCAGTCCTACATCACCAAGGGCGGTTTCAAGGCGCTGAAGATGCGCGTCGGCGCCATGGACGGCGCCCCACATATCTCGGCCGCTCGCGTCCGTGCCGCCAGACAGGCGCTCGGTCCCGATATCGACCTGATGGTCGACGCGCACGGCACCTACACGGTGGCCGAAGCCAAGCGCTTTATCCATCTCGCCGGCGACCTCGATCTCGCCTGGTTCGAGGAGCCGGTGATCGCCGACGACAAGCCCGGCATGGCCGAGGTGCGCGCCTGCGGTTCGATCCCGATCGCCACCGGCGAAAGTGAGGCGACGCGCTATGCCTTCCGCGACCTCGCCGTGCTCAAATCCGCCGATATATTCCAGCCGGATCCGGCCTTTTGCGGTGGCATCAGCGAGGCGATGAAGATCGGCACCATCGCCAGCGCCTTCAATCTGCGCTTTGCGCCGCATCTTTGGGCCGGCGCGCCCTGCTTCTTTGCCGGGCTGCATGTCTGCGCTGCTTCACCGGCGAGCTTCACCGTCGAATATTCGCTCGGCGCCAACCCGATGATCCACGATCTGATCGAAGAGACTGTCGAAGCAAAGGACGGTATGGTAGCGATCCCTGATAGACCCGGGCTGGGATTCACCATTTCGGAGCGGTTCCTGGAGGCGCACGCGCAACACGGCTGACATGAAAGAAAAGAACCTTCTCGCGGAACTCGCCGCCTATCTGTTCTCCCATTCGGACAAGGAGACGGGCCGCACGCCGTCGGAGCGCGAACTGGCAGAGCATTTCGGCGTCAGCCGCGGCCAGATCCGCGAGGCGCTGGCCATTCTCGAGGCCATGCGCATCGTCGAGCGACGGGCGAAATCCGGCATCTACATCGATACGAAGCAGGCGAGCGTCGAGGCGATGGCGCTGTTCGCCCGCGCCGGCCTGCCGCTCGATCCCGTCCAGATCTACGAGACGGTCGAGTTGCGCAAGATCCACGAGATCAAGGCCGCCGAACTTGCCTGTTCACGCGCCACCGAGGAGAATTTCGAGCGGCTGCGCGAGATCCTGAAGGCCTCCGAGGATCGCATCGCCGCCGGTGAAGGGCTTGCCCGGGAAGACCGCGAGTTCCACCTCGAGATCGTGCGGGCGACCAAGAACAGCGTCTTCCACAATATCTGCAGCGTCTACTACATGATGGGTGAACTGCGCCTGCCGATCTATTTCAACGATCCCGAACGCAGCGTGCGCTCCCATGCCGAGCATATCCAGATTTACGAGGCGCTGCTGCGCCGCGATGGCAATCTCGCCCAGGCGCTGATGAGCGCCCACCTGCAAGGCGCGGAAAGCTACTGGAAGGGGCTGATCGAGGGGCGTGGGGCGGAACCGGAAAGCCCTGCGCTCGAAAAGGCCTGAAATGCCCAAGATCCTGTCAACACACAGACTGCACCCTCGTGCCGCTTCCATGCTGACCGGGGCCGGCGAACTCGTCGTTGCTTCCGCCCTCGATGCGGCCACGCTGGCCGCCGAGGCGAGGAACGCCGATGTCATCATCGTTCGCGCTCCCTTGCCTGCGGCGCTTTTCGAAGGCGCGAAGAAGCTCAGGGCCGCGATCCGCCACGGCGCCGGGCTGGACATGGTACCGATGGAAGCGGCCAATGCGGCCGGCGTGCTGGTGGCGAATGTGCCGGGGGTGAACGCGCGATCTGTCGCCGAATATGTGATGTTCGCGGCGCTGGCGCTGCTTAGGCGCTTCCGTGTGTTGGACCGCGACTTGCGTGCGAAGGGCTGGCTGGCGGGCCGCGAACACACGGTGGTGGCCAGCGAGCTAGCGGGCAAGACGATCGGCATTGTCGGCCTCGGCGCGATCGGTCAGGCGGTTGGCCACATCGCCGCCCATGGGTTCGATCTGAATGTGGTGGCGACGACGCGCGGCATGCGGCCGGCGCCGGACAGGGTCGGCTTCCTGTCGATCGATGCACTCATCGAGCAGAGCGACATCATCGTTCTGTGCTGCCCGCTGACGCCCGAAACACGGGGGCTGATCAGCCGCGAGCGCATTGAGCGGATGAAGCCGGATGCGCTGCTGATCAATGTTTCGCGCGGGCCGGTGATCGATGACGACGCGCTGATCGAGGCCTTGAAGAAGGGCCGCATCGGCGGCGCTGCGCTCGATGTTTTTGCTACACAACCGCTACCGCCCAACCATCCTTATTTCGGCTTCGACAACGTCATCGTCACCCCGCACATGGCTGGGATTACCGAGCAGTCGATGATGCGCATGGGCGTCGGCGCGGCTGGCGAAGCCTTGCTGGTGCTGGCCAACAGATTGCCGGTCAATCTGCGCAACCCCGAAGTGGTCGAGCACTACCGGCGGCGGTTCCCTGCCGATTTCTGAAAGCGCCCCAATTTTCCCGAATTCGCCGGCGATGGTGCCAGCATGGCAAGCGTCACAAAATTCCTACTGACCGCCGGCTTCTGCGTGGCGACGGCGCAAGCCTTCGCCAACGGACAGGGTAGCTACGTGTTCTGCGACAACGGCATACGCTGCGTGGCGGCACCCTGTCCATCGAACAGCGCACTCGACCTCGCTGCTGGGAAGCTCATCAAAGGCGTTTCAATCGACATCGATCGCCTGCCGCAGCAAGACAAGGCGCTCGATCTTTCAGACAAGCTCTATGCCGGCAAGGTCGTTGTTGTCGGCTCGATCGAGAACCGCACCCGGACCTTCAACGGCAAGCGGTACACCCTGCCTTGGCTGGTCGCCACCAGCATCGAACGCGCCGCCAAGGACAGCGAACGCGGCCACTGCTCGTCGCGCTGACACGCGCTATCCGATCAATTTGCAAGCAGCCCCTCCACGCCGGCTGCGATGCGCAGTAGGTGGTGGTCATGGCCATTGCGCGCCACCAGCATCAGCCCGGCCGGACGCGTCATTCCCGGCATCGGCAGCGAGATGGCTGATAGATCGAACTGGTTGGCGACCTGCGTGTTGCGCAGCAGAAGGCCTTCCGTCCTGTTGCACAGAGCCTCGTCGCTGGTCATCGACACGATCGTCGGCGCCGTCACCGGTGTGGTCGGCAGGGCCAGCACGTCGACCGACGCCAGCCGGTCATCCATCGCGGCGGCCAGCGCCGTGCGGCGGCGCATTGCCCTGATATAGACCGTGGCCGGAATGGCGGCGGCGCGCGACAATGGCCCGCTTACCCGCGGGTCGACCGGCCTCGTCGCTCCCGTCGCCAGCCAGTCGGCATGGATCTCCGCCCCTTCCATCGCCGCGATCGACGCGCGTTGGGTTGCCACGCGCAGATCGGCAAGCAGGTCGTCGATCGACAGCTCCACAAGCCGTGCGCCGCTAAGCTCTATCTTGCGCAGACACCGGTCGAACGTCGTCGCGACCTCTTCCTGCGTATCATCGAACAGCACGCCGCGCGCAATACCGATGCGCAGGCCGTCCAGCGGCAGCGGCAACAGTGCCGCCAGGTTTTCGCCCGACATCACTGCATCGGCCGCCGCACATTCGGCGACGGTGCGGGCCAGCGGACCGATCGAGTCCAGCGTGGCTGACAGCGGAAACGCACCCGCAAGCGGCACGCGCCGCGCAGTCGGCTTGAAACCGACGACGCCATTCAGCGATGCCGGAATGCGCACCGAACCACCGGTATCGGAACCGATGGAGATTTCGCTGGTGCCTTCGCCCACCGAAACGCCGGCGCCTGAGGAGGAGCCGCCCGGAATACGGCTGGCATCGCTAGCATTGCCGGGCGTGCCATAATGTGGATTGACGCCGATCGCAGTAAAGGCGAACTCGGTCATGTTGGTCTTGCCGAGGATGATTGCGCCGGCCTGGCGCAACTGTTGCACGACAATGGCATCCCGCAGCGCCGGCGCTGCGTTGGCGAGCAGCAGAGAGCCCGCCGTGGTCGGCTCGCCGGCGACATCGAACAGATCCTTGATCGAGACGATCGCCCCATCGAGCGGCCCGAGCGTGACGCCGGCTTTTCGCCGCGCATCGGTGGCGTCCGCCGCCGCCCGTGCGGCTTCCGGGTAGAGCTTTACGAAAACCCTCTCATCGTCGACGCGAGCGGCAAGAGGCGAAAGAATTGCTTCGAGGTGATCGCGGGCTGATTGCATTTTTCGGTGTCGGACTCCGCGCGCTTGCAACGTCTTAAGGTAGTAGCCAGAAACTGGCCGCAGGAGACATAGCCCGGCACGGTCGGATTTGCACCTGTCGAACCGAAGGAGGAAGGCCCGATGCTCTACCAAGGCAGCTGCCACTGCGGCAAGGTCGCGTTCGAGGTCGAAGGCGAGCTGACCGGAGCCGTTCGGTGCAATTGCTCGATCTGCTCGCGCAAGGGTGCACTGCTATGGGCAGTTCCGCATGAGAGCATGCGGGTGCTTGCCTGGGGCGATGATCTCGGCCGCTACAGCTTCGGCAACCATGTCATCGCCCACCGCTTCTGCCGCAGCTGCGGCATTCACCCCTTCGCCGAGGATGTCGGCGAAGGGAGCGGGCGAAGTGCCTATATCAATATCAATTGCATCGAGGCGTTGGACGTCGCCGCCGTGCCGGTCTTCGACTTCGACGGCCGTTCCGTTTAGGCCTTGGGGTCGTCGATCGGCTTGGGGCCAAGGAAGAACGCCGCCAGTGCCGCAAGCAACGTCGCCGCCGCGCAATAGGCGAAGGCGGTGGCAACGCCGGTATTGTCGACCAGCAGGCCGCCGAAGACGGCGCCCAACGCGATGGCGACCTGGAACGTCATAACCATGAGCCCACCGGCGCTTTCCGCCTGATCGGGGGCGGCCCGCACCAGCCAGGTCTGCAGCCCGACTGGGACGGCGCCGAAGGCAAAGCCCCAGCTGGCCACTGCTATTGCAGCCACGACGGGTGAACCTCCGACCACCAGCAGCAGGAGCGCCGAAAACGCGATCAGCAGGGGCGCCAGGCTGACGGCTGCCTTGAGGCTGCGTTCGGCAATGAAGCCGCCGGCAAAATTGCCGAAGAAGCCACCAATGCCGTAGGCGAGCAGCACAAGCGAGATCGTCTCGATGTCCAGCGCGGGCACCTTCTCGAGAAACGGGCGGACATAGGTGAAGCCGGCAAAATGTCCCGAGGCGACCAGCAGCACCACCAGCAGCGCCACCCTGATCATCGGCCGCTTCATCACCTCCAGCAGCGTACGAAAACCTGCCGTACCTGCAGGCGGCAGCTTCGGGATGGTAGCCACCTGCACCAGCAGCGCCAGCGCACCAACCACGGCGGCGATCATGAACGCCGTCCGCCAGCCCCAGATGTCGCCGACATAGGCGCCGACCGGAGCCGCGCAGACCGTCGCCACCGAAACGCCGGTGAGAATGATCGACATGGCACGCGGCATCAGCCGCATCGGAACGAGCCGCATCGCCATGGCTGCCGACATCGACCAGAAGCCGCCAAGACTGATCCCGAGCATGATGCGGGCAATCAGAAGAACGGGAAGCGAGGACGCAAACGCGGCCACCAGGTTTGACAGCACAAGCAGCACCGTCAGCGCCCACATGACCAGCCTGCGGTCCAGCCGCTTGGTGACAATAGCCATGGTCGGCGCCGCAATCGCGCCAATGACGGCGGTGGCCGTTACCGCCTGCCCGGCGGCGCCTTCGGTGATGCCGAGATCCTGTGCAAGCGGCGTCAGCAGGCTGGCAGGCAGAAATTCCGCGGTCACCAGGCCAAAGACTCCGAGCGCCAGGGAGACCACCGCCCCCCATGCGGGCTCGGATCGTTCGCCGGTTTCCGATGGGTCGAGAACGGCGTCCATGACGCCTGTCGCGGGTTCGGTCATGAGGGATCTCCGATCTGGTTGCAGCGCAGCATTTGGCTGCAATGCAACATAGGGAGTGACTGTCTGGAGTTTCCATGCTAGAAACACCATTATGCTTGACCGTTCGTCCAAAATTCCAATCACCGGTGATCCGCTGACAGACATATTGCGCGGATTGCGCCTCGAAGGCGTCGATTACGGCCGTTGCGAGATGAAGGAACCCTGGGGCATCCATTTTCCGGCCCAGGCGGCGGCACGGTTTCATTTCATCGGCCGCCAAGGCTGCTGGTTGCTGCAGCCGTCCGGTGAATGGGTCGAGCTCAAGGCGGGCGACGCTGCCTTGTTGCCGCGCGGCTCAGCCCACACGCTGGCGAGCGAGCCGGGTATCGAGGCGGCGCCGATCCACGGCTATGATGTCGAGGAAATCTGCAAGGGTGTCTATTGCATGTCGAATGACGGCATGCCCGGCTGCCGTCCGGGGACCTTGCTGTTTTTCGGCAGCATGTATTTCAATCTCGATGGCTTGCACCCCTTGCTCGGCATGATGCCGGACGTGATGCGCGCACATGAGTTGGAGGCCTATGAGCCAGGTATCCCGCATTTGCTGGAAGCGATGGCCCGCGAGGTGACGATGGAGCGCGTCGGCTCTGGCGGCATCCTGGCGCGGCTGGCCGATGTGCTCGCCGCGACCGTCATCCGCTCATGGGTCGAGCGCGGCTGCGGCGACTCTTCCGGTTGGATTGCGGCGGTCAGGGACCGCGAGATCGGCCGGGTGCTGGCCGCGATCCATCTGGAACCGAACCGCGACTGGACGGTGGAGGCTCTGGCGAAGATGATGGGTGCCTCGCGATCAGGTTTCGCCGAGCGCTTCGCAACCATTGTCGGCGAAACACCGGCAAAGTACGTCACGCAGGTGCGGATGCACCAGGCGAGGCAATGGCTGGTCCGCGACCGGCTCAAGATTTCCGTCGTCGCGGCGCGCCTCGGCTACGAATCCGACGCCTCCTTCAGCCGCGCCTTCAAACGGGTCATCGGATCGCCGCCCAGCCATTTCCGGGCCGAGGAACAGGCGGAGATCCGCCAGGCCGGCTAAACGTTGGCCGGCTTATTGCTCGGTGATGCAGGCCGAGCCGGCGCTGCTCTTGCAATATTTGCCGGAGGCCCCGCACCTGCCATCCGAGACTTCCACGACGGTGCCGCTCAACAACAGCTTGCAGTCGCTGGTGGACAGATTGACCGTGCCGTTGAGGTCCTTGATCTTCTTGGCGTCGACCTTCGCGCCGGCGACAACTTTCTTGGCTGCCTGCGCCTCGCCCAGATGCGCCGCCGACAATCCCATACCGGCGACGAGCAGGATCGTCGCAAAACTGCGGAACAGATTTCCCATAGCCAACCCTCCATTTTGGGCCTCCAAATTGGGCTTGCAAAGCCCGTTTGGGACCAAAGGATCAGCCTATTCGACAAATCGGAGCATCCGCATCCCCCGTACGGGGGATGACGGGAAGACTCGAGCATTTCGCAGCCAAGCGGAATCACGTGGCGTCGCACAAATGCGGCTAAAACACATGGATAGAGCGGCATGCACGGTTCACTTTGAACGTATCCCGCTCTAGCGCAGTAAAGACGCTTGTACTTAGCCGGCGTGACGCAGGCTTATTCCGCTGCCCTTGTCGAACAGCACCACCTTGTCCGGGTTCCAGGCAAAGCGCACCGGCTGCTCTATCTGGACGTCGGTCCTCGCAGGCACGGTGGCGCGCAGCATGGCGTCGCCGACCCGCAGCGTCAGGATCTTCTCGACGCCATGGTTCTCGACGTCATGGACCCGCGCCTCGACCGGCGCGCCGGTCTCGAGATAGACGTCCTCGGGACGAATACCGAAGACGAGCGGGCGACCGTCGGTCGCCGCGCCCGTCTTTAGCCCCCACGAAGTCTTGGCACCCCCCGCAAACGGCAATTCGAAATTGAGCGGCGCCATCACCGCACGTCCGTTGACGAGCTTGCCGTCGATGAGATTCATCGGCGGCGAGCCGACGAAGCTTGCCACGTAGGTGTCGCGCGGATTGTTATAGATCTCGTACGGCGTGCCGGTCTGGACGATGCGGCCATGGTTGAGCACGCCGACCTTGTCACCCATCGACATCGCCTCGATCTGATCATGCGTCACGAACAGGAAGGTGGCGCCAAGCTGCATCTGCAGGTTCTTCAATTCGGTGCGCAGCGCCTCGCGCAATTTGGCGTCGAGCGCCGACAACGGCTCGTCCATCAGGAACACCCGCGGCTTGCGCACGATGGCGCGACCGATCGAGACACGCTGCATCTCGCCGCCTGAAAGCCTGTCGGTCTTGCGGTCGAGCAGATGCTCGATCCTCAGCGTCCTGGCCGCGCGGTCGACACGATCCTTGATCTCGGCATCGGGCAGCCGGCGGATCTTCGGCTTCAGCGGAAATTCGAGGTTCAGGCGCACCGTATAGCGCGGGTACAGCGAATATTGCTGCAGCACCAGCGCCACGTCACGCTCGGCCGCGCCCCAGTCGGCGACATCGACGCCGTCGATGAAGACCTGGCCTTCGCTCGGTTTTTCCAGGCCGGCAATCATGCGCAGCGTCGTCGTCTTGCCGGCGCCGGTCTCGCCAAGCAGGACGAAGAACTCGCCATCGGCGATGTCGAGATCGAGCCCGGTCAAGGCGGTGTGGTTGCCGAATTTCTTCGAGATGTTCTTGAGCTGGATGTGGGCCATCAGAGTCTCACTCCCAGCGATTTGCCGCTCGCCGTGTCGAAGAAATGCGCCTGGCTGGGATCGATTCTGACGAAGACTCTTTCGCCGGGGCCGCCGATGAAGCCGCTCTTGGTGCGCGCACGCAGCATCTTGGAGCCGACCTTGAGGTCGACGATGTCGAAGGACCCGAGCGGCTCGACGATCTGCGTCTCCACCGGCAAGAATCCCTCGGCGGCTTCGCGGCGGACGAGGACGCCTTCCGGCCGGATGCCGAGCGCGAGTTGGCTGCCGGCATGGCCGTTGAGCTTCGACAGCAAGGCGCGCGGGAATTCGAAACCGGCGGCCGCATCGCCGACCGTGACCGAGGCCGATGAGGCTTTCTCGGTCACCGAAGTGTCGGCGACGTTCATCACCGGGCTGCCTACAAATTGCGCGACGAAAAGATTCGCCGGATGCGAATAGACCTCGTCCGGCGAGCCGACCTGCTGCAGCACACCTTCATGCATGATGACGATGCGGTCGGCGAGGCTCATCGCCTCGATCTGGTCGTGGGTGACGTAGATGCTGGTCGAGCCCTGCTTGATGTGCAGCCGCTTGATCTCGGCCCGCATCTCCTCGCGCAGCTTGGCATCGAGCGCCCCGATCGGCTCGTCCATCAGCATCGCCTTCGGCCGCCGCACCAAGGCTCGGCCGATCGCCACGCGCTGCATGTCGCCGCCCGACAGCGCCGACGGTTTCTTGGCGAGGAGATCGCTGATCTGCAGCGTCTTGGCGACCGAGCGCACCTCGCTGTCGATCTCGGCCTTGCTCTTGCGCGTCGCCCTGAGCGGAAAGGCGATGTTCTCATAGACGCTCATATGCGGATAGAGCGAGAACGACTGGAAGACCATGGCGATATCGCGATCGGCGGCCTTGAGGTGCTGGACCGGTTTGCCGTCGATGAGGATGTCGCCGCCGTCGATCGTCTCCAGCCCTGCAATCGCCCTGAGCGTCGTCGTCTTCCCGCAGCCCGACTGGCCGAGCAGCACGATGAACTCGTTGTCGTCGATCTTCAGGTTGAGGTCCTTGATGACCTGGACGGCGCCGAAATATTTCTGGACGCCTCGAAGCTCGATCTGGGTCAATGCTGTGCCCCCGGATTTGCCCCTTGCCCGGTGCCGGCCTTCTCCTCCGGCGCGATCTTGGAGGTGATGTTGAAGCCGATCAGGCCGATCAGGATGATGGTCACGCCATAGCTGTGCAGCAGCATGTTCCACGGCTGGCAGAGCGCGATGATACCGAGCACCATCAGCACCTGGCTGCCCGGTTCGAGATATTTCTGGTTGATGTCGCGAAAGCTCATTTGCGGATCGCTCCAAACGACATGCCGCGCAACAGGTGGTTGCGGAGCAGGAAGGTGAAGATCGCGACCGGCAGCAGGAACAGGAAGGTTCCGGCGGCAATCACCGTCCAGTCCGGCAGGCCGGAACCGACTTGGCTGGGGATGAAGGGCGGTGCTGTCTGGGCACGGCGGCTGGTCATGATCAGTGCGAAGGCATATTCGTTCCACGCCGTGATAAAGCAGAACACGGCGGTGGCGGCGATGCCGGTGGCGGCCTCGGGCAGCACGATCTTGAAGAAGGCCTCCATGCGCGTATAGCCGTCGACGAGGGCCGCCTCCTCATACTCCTTGGGGATCTCGTCCATGAAGCCTTTCATCAGCCACACCGAGAAGGACAGGTTGAAGGCGGTGTAAAGGATGATCAGGCCGATATGGGAATCGTTGAGGCCGACCGCCCGGTACATCAGGAACATCGGAATGGCGACGACCACCGGCGGCAGCATGCGTGTCGACAGGATGAAGAACAGTAGGTCCGCCTCGCCTTTTACCTTGAAGCGCGAGAACCCATAGGCGGTGAAGGTGCCCATGCCGACGGCCAGGACGGTCGAGGTTATGGCAACGATCAGTGAGTTCATGAAACGGCTCGGATAGCCCGACCACTGCACCTGGCCCTTGCCGTCGCGCACGATCTTTTCGCCCCCATTGAAGACGACGCGCTCCCACCACGGCGCAGCCGCGTACTCCTCCGGCGACGGCGGGCTGCGCAGCTGCGAACGCTTGGTGAACAACTTGACGAAGGGCGATATCTCCGGCTGGAAAACCACCGTCGGCGGAATGGTGGTGGCGAGGTTGCGCGGCTTGAACGCCGTCGAGGCGATCCAGTAGATCGGCGCCAGGAAGATGATCGTCACCAGCAGGACTGCGACGATGGCGACCCGGTTGAAGGTGATTTCGGAAGAAGTGCGGACTGCGGCCATCTCAGCGCTCCTTCACCTTGTTGAGGTATTTGACATAGATGTTGGTGATCGCCAGCACCATGATCAGCACGATGTAGGCGAGCGCGCAGGAACGCCCGGTCTGCCATTCCTGGAACGCCATCTTGTAGAGCCGGATCGAGATCAGCTCGGCCGTCGGCTGGCTGGTCAGGATGTAGGCGAGGTCGAAGGTCTTGAACGCCTCCATGGTGCGGAAGATGACCGCGATCATCAGGATCGGCGCAACCAGCGGCAGCGTTATGCGGAAGAAGGTGTAGAATGGCCCGGCCCTGTCGATCGCGGCTGCCTCGTAGAGATGCTTGGGCACGGCCGACAGGCCGGCCAGCGACAACAGCATGACGAAGGGCGACCACATCCAGATGTCGGTCAGCGCGACCGCATAGAGCGCCATTTTCGGATTCGACAGCCATTCGAAGGTGCCGAGGCCCAGCGCATAATTGATGATGCCGAAGGACGGATCGTAGAGCAGCTTCCAGAACAGGCCGACGACGGCCATCGACAGCATCATCGGCAACAACAGGAGCGTCGTCAGCAGGCCCTTGAGCGGAATGTCGCGGTTGAGCAGCATGGCCACGCCGAAGCCGACGAGCAGCTGGCCGGCGACCGAGATGATGACGTATTTTGCGGTGATGGCGAAGTTGGACCAGACATAGGGATCGCTGAGCAGGTCGCGGTAGTTTTGCAGCCCGACGAAATTCGCCGCCGCGCTGGTCGAGGCGCGGAAATCGGTGAACGAATAGCCCAGCGAATAGATCAGCGGGAAGATGTTGAAGACGATTAGAAACAGGATCGTCGGGATGATGAAGAGATTGCGGATCGAAATGTCGCTTAGACCGCGAGCGGCGGCCCGCGAGGACCTGTCCAGCGTGGTGATCATTGTGGTCGCCAAGACCCTGCTCCCAGTTCAGAAATCAGAAAGATTTCAAAAATCAGAAAAAGAAACGGAGGAGGCACGAACGCCCCCTCCGTGAAACTTCATACTTATTGGCCGCGGCCGTATTTCTTGAAGGTCGCGTTCCAGTCGGCTGCCAGTGCGTCCAGCGTCTCCTTGGCGGTGCCTTCGCCGCCGATCATGTAAGGATAGATGCGCTGGTTAAGCTGCTGCAGCAGTTCCGCGTATTCCGGAACCGCCCAGAAGTCCTTGACCTTGAACATGGTCTCGTAGAACGCCTTGTTGTAGGGCGTGGCGTTCTGGAATTCGGGCGACTTGAGCACGGCGGCACTGCAGGTGTAGCCGCCAAGCGCTGCCCATTTCTTCTGGGTCTCGTCCTTGATGAACCATTCCAGGAACTTCGTCGCCTCTTCCTGCTTCTGCGAGTAGGAAACGATGGAGATGCCCTGACCGCCGAGTGCGGCGAACTGGTCGCCGCCAGGTCCGGCTGGATTGGCGAAGAAGCCGGTGTTCTTGGCGTTCGGGTTCGACGCCTCGTTGATCAACGAGGGGAAGAACGCGAAGTAGTTCATGCTCATCGCGGCCAGGTTTTCAGTGATCGCCTGGTTGTCCTCGACGAAGAACGACTTGGCCCAGCCCGGAGGCGTGAACTTGTAGAGTTCCTTGTAGGCGTCGAGCGCCGCGATCGCCTTGTCGGAGTTGATGAAGCCATCGACCTTGTAGGTCTTATAGTCACCCAGCTCGCCGCCGAAGGAAAACAGCGCGTTTTCGAAGCCCATCGCCATCGCGTCATAGGAATTGTCGGTGTAGATGGCGATGCCGTATTTTTTCTGGTCCGGCCGGTAGAAGAATTCGGCGATGTCGCGTAGCGCCTTGAAATCCTTCGGCACGTCGAGATCGTAGCCATACTTGGCCTTGAAGGCTTCCTTTTCCTTGGGGTCTTCGAACCAGTCCTTGCGATAGGACCAGCCGACGGCGTCGCCTTCGAGCGGAATGGCCCAGTACTTGCTGCTGCCGCCCGGATATTCGGCATAGTATTTCACCGTGGCCGGTGCCATCACTTCACCGACCTTGTGCTTGTTGAAGAAGTCGGTCAGGTCGACATAGTGGCCACCGGTCGAGCCGGCACCGAGCCATTGCGAGTCGCCGACGACCATATCGTAGGCGTCGCCATGGGCGTTGAACTCGGTGAAGGCCTTGGTCTGAAAGTCGGGCCACGGTGTGGTTTCCACCGTGATCTTGACGCCGGTTTCCTTCTCGTACTCGTTGCCGAGTTCCTGCAGGTAATTGGCCGGATCCCATTCCGCCCAGAAGATTGTAAGTTCCTTTTCCTGCGCGTAGACGGACGTTCCGCAGGCGAGCACTAGGCCGATACCAGCAAGCAAGCTGGTCATTGTCTTGCGCATAATGATTTCCTCCCTTGTGCGCATTCTACCGCTCATGAGAACCGGCATCGAGGCCGGCCCTGGTAGTCCTCCCGTGACGGCACCGCTTCGGTCTGTGAGCCTCCTCGCTCGACCGTAACGGATCTCAGCCTTCACCTTTGATCCGCTTTATTTGTCCTGATCTGGTATTACCAATTTAAGAGGAACGTCAAGCCCTTTCTTGGACGATGGCGGACACGCAGACAAGTTGGCTTCTGCGATATCTGCCTGTTTTCCCTGAATTTTCCTACTCCTTGATACATGAATGCCGTACTTGGGTCGCTGCATCGCTAGTAGCATGAATAGCCAGGTTGAAAATCTGGTCGAACCAGATTGGCGTCATCTCACGGCGGTCGTCGGCGCGATCCCATCTCCTTCAATCATCGATTCGGTCATAGCCGCGCGCACAAGAGCGCCGGCCGCCCATTGCGCAACCGACATCATACTGCGGCTATCCAATCCCCATATATCCTTCAATACGATCAGCATCTCAACACCGAAGATCAATGACAGCGCCTGCGCGAGCCGCTTGAATTCGCGCGGCGGCAACCGGCCTTTGAGTGGCGCGATCGCATCTTTCAAAAGATCGACGCGATGGCCGCGCGTGAAGGCAGGTTCGCCGTCAAGCGTGCCTGCCTGTCGCTGCGCCCACTGGTCGAGCGACAGTTTCAGCGCCGCCTTGAACGTCGCTTCGAAGACCTCGATGCGCGGCATGGCGGTCTCGAACAGCTCGGCGACCCGGCGCTCGGGATCGGCAGAGCTCGATTTCCACGTAAGGATCGGCCCAAGCCCCTCATCGACCACCGCCTGCACCAACGCCGCCTGGCTCGGAAAATACCGATAGGCGGTGGCGCGCGAGACCTCCGCTGCCTCCGCCACCTCGCTGACGGAGGGCGTGGCGCCTGCCTGCATCAGCTTTGTCGCCGTCTCCAGCATGAGACGCCTGGTGCGCACGCGGGCCCCGCGCTCTACTTGGGGGTTCGGCCCTTGGCTGGCATCGTCGTCCATTGCCGCTTGTTGACGTGAGACATTCATGTCAATACGATACGCGTGTCTCAAAAAATTGCAATGGCCCTTCGCGCCGTCGAACGGCCGGGCAAAAAGGGGCGGCAGCGCCGAGCACGCCCAAGACCGGGGAAACGCGATGAAGCGCATCTATGTGGTGGGCACCGCCGACACCAAGGGCGAGGAACTCGCATTTCTGGCCGATGCGGTCGCGGCTACCGGCGCTTCGATTGCCCGTGTCGACATCGGAACACGCGGCGCGACCGTGCCGGTTGATGTTTCGGCAGACGAGGTCGCCAGCCACCATTCCGAGGGTCGCAATGCCGTGCTCGGCGTCGACGATCGCGGCACCGCGGTGGCGGCGATGGCTGCCGCCTTTGCCCGGTTTGTCCAGTCGCGCAGCGATATTGCCGGGATTATCGGCATTGGCGGCGGTGGCGGCACCTCGATCATCACCGCAGGCATGCGCACGCTGCCGCTCGGTCTGCCCAAGATCATGGTTTCGACGTTGGCCTCGGGTGACACCGCGCCTTACGTCGACGTCTCCGACATCGTCATGATGCCGTCGGTGACGGACATGGCCGGCCTCAACCGGCTTTCGCGTGTCGTGCTGCACAATGCCGCCCAGGCGATATCAGGCATGGCGACAAAGCCGGCGCCGCCGCCCGAGGGCAAACCGTCGCTCGGCCTCACCATGTTCGGCGTCACCACGCCATGCGTGACCGCGATCGCCGATGAGCTTCGTTCGACTTATGACTGCATGGTCTTTCATGCCACCGGCACCGGCGGCCGCACCATGGAAAAATTGGCTGACAGCGGCCTGTTGTCAGGCGTCATCGACATCACAACGACCGAAGTCTGCGACTTGCTGCTTGGCGGCGTGCTGCCGGCGACCGAAGATCGCTTTGGCGCCATCGCCCGCACCGGGCTGCCTTATGTCGGCTCGGTCGGCGCGCTCGACATGGTCAATTTCTGGGCGCCGCCGACAATTCCGGAACGCTATCGCGGCCGGCTGTTCTATGAGCACAATCCAAACGTCACACTGATGCGCACCACTGCCGACGAAAGCAGAACGATCGGCGAATGGATCGGTACAAGGCTGAGCCTCTGCCAGGGTCCGGTTCGTTTCCTCATTCCGGAGAAAGGCGTGTCGGCGCTCGACATTGAAGGCGGCGCCTTCTTCGACCCTGAAGCCGATGCCGCTTTGTTCGAGGCGATCGAGCGTACCATCAAACCCGCCAAAACGCGGCGCGTGCTGCGCCTGCCGCTTCATATCAACGACCCCGAATTCGCCTGGGCTGCCACAACGGCCTTCCTCGACATCGCCAGACAGTGAGACACCAAGACATGGCCGCCATACCGCGCAAGAAAATCCTGGAGAAATTCCGCAAGATGATCGCGGACGGCGTGCCGATCGTCGGCGGCGGTGCCGGCACCGGCCTGTCGGCCAAGGCAGAGGAAGCCGGCGGCATCGACCTGATCATCATCTACAATTCCGGCCGCTACCGCATGGCCGGGCGCGGCTCGGCCGCCGGCCTGCTCGCCTATGGCAACGCCAACGAGATCGTCAGGGAAATGGCCTACGAAGTGCTGCCGGTAGTGAAGAAGACGCCGGTGCTGGCCGGCGTCAACGGCACCGATCCCTTCGTCATCATGCCGCTGCTTTTGGCCGAGTTGAAGACGATGGGCTTTTCCGGTGTGCAGAACTTTCCGACCATCGGCCTGTTCGACGGCCAGATGCGGCAGAGTTTTGAAGAAACCGGCATGGGCTTCGGGCTCGAGGTCGACATGATCGCCGAGGCTCACAAACTCGACCTGTTGACCACGCCCTATGTCTTCAACCCAGACGAGGCGCGCGCCATGACGACAGCTGGCGCCGACATCGTCGTCGCCCATATGGGGGTGACCACCGGCGGCTCGATTGGCGCGACATCGGCTAAATCGCTGGACGACTGTGTGAGCGAGATCGACGCCATCGCCAAAGCGGCACGCTCAGTGCGCGACGATATGATCCTGCTTTGCCATGGCGGGCCGATCTCGATGCCGGACGACGCCAGATATATTCTCGAGCGCTGCAAGGGCCTGCACGGGTTCTATGGCGCCAGTTCGATGGAGCGGCTGCCGGCGGAAGCCTCGATCGCCAGGCAGACGGCGGATTTCAAGGCCGTCACGTTCGGCGCTGCGTAGAGACCAGCAAAAAGAAGGGTGGGACGATGACCGACAACAGCAAGGTATTCGTATATCGAAAAGACGTCAGCGCCTTCGGCTTCGACTGGGGCAGGCTGTCGCTGACGGTCGCTCCCGAAGTGAACGGCGCAAAGCGATTTTCCGGTGGTGTCGTCGACCTACCGTCAGGCAAAGGCCATACGCGTCATAACCATCCGGGTGCGGAGGAGATCATCTTTGTCATCTCAGGCGATGGCGAGCAGATGGTCGAGGACGAGAAAGGCAACCCGGTCGTCGAGAAAGTCGGCCCCGGCTGCACCATCTATGTGCCGGAAAGCCGCTTCCACTCGACGCTCAATACCGGCGACGGGCCGATGCAGCTTTTCGTCGTCTATTCGCCGGCCGGGCCGGAACTGGCGTTGCGGGAGTTGCCGGATTTCAGGTTGATCCCGCCGGGCAGATAATGTCACAGGCTGAGGCCAATCTTCATCGCACGAGCGACCCTTGCTAGGTTGTTAGTATCGCTTCCCAGAGCGAGCCTATCCGGCAAAGTGGGGACATCGCGCTCTGATCGGAAAGCATGCACGACGAGTTCGACGTACTCGCCGCCGACGTTCAGATAGTTTGATTGAAAGGAGATTTTGAATGCCCAGTCGCCGGCCCGACGACTCGCATGAGGACCGCTTTTCGCAAAGCGGAACCCAATCGGTTCGAACTCCATGGAGATCTGCTCGCACCCGTCGATAAAGACCTGCTTGGGCAGTTCGCGTTCCATATCGGCAAATGCTCGCTGGTGTGACCAATTGTTTGCTCGGACGAGGTAATCTCAAGAACGGGCTAGGTACCAGCGCCTAAGCCGCCCCCGCCCCTGTTCCAGCCCCGGCCCCGATCGCCGAACATGACGTAGCCGGCATCGGTCACCGCCACCGTGTCCTCCAGCTTGATGAAGCCGCGCGTCGGGTGGAGCATGGTCGTCTCGACCGAAAGCACCATGTTCTTCTCCAGCGGCTTTGCGGCATAGGTGCCTTCATATGTCACCGGATGGTTGGTCATCAGGAACGGCGCTTCATGCGTGATCAGCCCCATGCCATGCGCGAAAAAATCAGTATAGGCCGCAACCTTGGATTTCTTCAGAACGCCTTCGGCATGAGAAATCATGTCACCGCCCAGCGTGCCCGCCTTGACCTTGGAGAAGGCCGCCTGCTGCACTGTCTCGATCTCGGCCAGCAGATCCTCGAGTTCGGCGTCAGGGTCGCCCAGCACGCCCATGCGGCAAAGATCGCCGATATAGCCGTGGTAGTTGCCGCCGGAATCGATCGACATCACCTCGCCCTTCCTCCACGCCTGCTGCGAGGCGGCGCGGTTGTGGCTGGAGCCTAGCGTCAACAGGCAATATTCGAAATGCGCGCCGCGATTGGTCTCCTCGCGCCTGAGCTGTTCGATGATCTCGCTCTTGGTCGTGCCTTCGCGTGCCCAGCCGATGGTCGCCAGCATAGAATCGGTGATCAGTTCGGAGGCGATGCGCAGCTTTTCCAGCTCCGCCTCGGTTTTGATTGTCCGCATGCGCTCCAGCATATCAGTCGCATCGATCAGCTTGGCATCCGGCAGCGCGTTGCGGATCAGCATATAGGCGTCGGACGGCAGGAAGGCGGGCTCGATGCCGATGCGGGCATTGCCCTTGCCGATCTTTCGCAAATGCTCGACTGCCAGATTGGCGGCATCGAGCGTACCCCAGCAGGCGGCATGCAGTGTCGGCGTCCAGAATGGATGATTCTGGTGCTCGCCGCCTTCCATGCGGTTGCCGATGTAGGCGGCATGCTCCGGCCCACCTTTCTCATAGACGACGACAGGCAGATAACGGCTGTGGCCGATTGCATCCATGGCGGCGAAGAAGATGAACTTGTAGCCGCCAAGCAGATATTGCGTGTTGTGCTTGGAGGTGGCGAGCAGCACGTCGATGCCGGCCTCCTCCATCAGCCCGTCCACCCTGGCCTGGTCGAACGGCACGCTGCCGACGGCATTCTTGCCTCGGGCAATGTTCATGTCTCTCTCCCTGAAATCCCTTAGCCGGCCGCTCGCCGGCACCGGCTTTTCCGGCTCTGAACCTCGGCTATGCTTAAATCTGCATCATTTTGCCCGATCTGGTCCAGCCAGAACGGGCGAACCAGCCCCAAAAGCTGCTCCACCTGCTGCACTTTACTCCAGTCTGGTCCTGCTAGAGCCGCGCGTCGAACCGTTTTCTGTACAAGTGGTCCAGCGGACGGAAATTTCAAAGCCACATAGAGATGCGCCAATTCCGTCTTTGGCGAAACCCCGCACAAGGCCCATAATCAGCTTTGCAGGATGCTTACGAGCGTCCGAGGGGTACGGCGGACCCGGCCGGGTCCGAGGAGAGGACGGAGTTCGATCATGCCAGAGTTCACCATTTCCAGACGTACAATGCTGGCCGGTTCGGCATTGCTGTTGGCCTCCACCGCCATGCCGACGATCGGCTCGGCGCAGACGCCGAGAAAGGGCGGACGACTGGTTGTCGCCGCCGATTCCGAGCCGCGCAATCTCAATCCGGCGATTGTCGCCTCGAACGGCGTCTTCTTCATTTCGAGCAAGATCGTGGAAACCTTGGCCGAGGCCTCCTTCGGCGGCAAGGACGGGCTCGATCCGCGCCTGGCGCTCAGCTGGGAAGGTGCCGCCGACGGCATGGCGGTGACGTTCAAACTGCGCGAGGGCGTCAAATGGCATGATGGGAAGCCATTCACCTCAGCCGATGTCGCCTTCTCGGCGCTGCAGGTCTGGAAGCCGCTGCAGAACCTCGGCCGCACCGTGTTCAAGGATCTGAAGGCGGTCGACACGCCGGACGAAACCACCGCCGTGTTCAAATTCGCCAAGCCGACACCGTTCCAGCTGATCCGCAACGCCTTGCCGGCGCTGAGCAGCGTGGTGCCCAAGCACATCTACGAGACCGGAAAGATCGAGGACAACCCGGCCAACAACGCCCCGGTCGGCACCGGACCGTTCAAATTTGCCGAACACAAGCCCGGCGAATATTACCGGCTGGAGAAGAACACCGACTATTGGGGCAAGGACGAGCCCTATCTCGACGAGATCATCTATCAGGTGCTGCCGGACCGCACGTCGGCGGCCAGCGCCCTGGAAGCCGAAGAGATCCAGCTCGCCGCCTTCTCCGCCGTGCCCCTGGCCGATCTCGACCGCATCTCCAAAGTGCCCGGTCTCAAGGTGATCACCAAGGGTTATGAAGGGCTGACCTACCAGCTCGTCGTCGAGATCAATCATCGCCGCAAGGAGCTGGCCGACCTGAAAGTACGCCAGGCGATCGCTCACGCCATCGACAAGGATTTCGTCGTCAAGACGGTATTCCTTGGCTATGCCGCCACCGCCACTGGCCCGGTGCCGAAAAACGACCCGCAATTCTACACCGCCGACGTGCCGACCTACGCCTTCGACGTCGCCAAGGCCAACGCCTTGCTTGACGAGGCCGGCTACAGCCGAGGTGATGACGGCAAGCGCTTTTCACTGAGGTTGCTGCCGGCGCCCTACTTCAACGAAACCAAGCAGTTCGGCGACTATCTGCGCCAGGCGCTCGCCGCCATCGGCATCGACGCCCAGCTGGTCAACAACGACTCTGCCGCGCACATCAAGGCGGTTTACACCGACCACGCCTTCGACCTTGCGGTCGGGCCGCCGGTGTTCCGTGGCGATCCGGCGATCTCGACCACCATCCTGGTGCAGAGCGGCATTCCCGACGGCGTGCCCTTCTCCAACCAGGGTGGCTACAAGAATGCCGATCTCGACGCCCTGATCGCCAAGGCATCGGAGACGCTCGACACCGCCGCCCGCACTGAACTCTACAAGGAGTTCCAGAGAAAAGTTGCCGCCGACCTGCCGCTGATCAACGTCGCCGAATGGGGTTTCATCAGCGTCGCCCGCGATACGGTCAACAACATCGCCAACAACCCGCGCTGGGCGGTATCGAACTGGGCGGACACTTGGCTGGAGGGGTAAGGAAGTCTCTCCAGACTTGCGCGCCGCTTGTGTGGGTGCTCAGCTTCAGCGATGAGAGCTTTTTCGCGCCCCCCTCTGTCCTGCCCTCTTTGCCACCACTTGGCATCTCCCCCACGAGGGGGGAGATCGGCTGTCATTGTCGCTTTCGCCAATCTCCGGCGTTGCAAGACGGCCGGCAACGCCGAAACTGCCAATCTCCCTGCTTATGGGGGAGATGTCCGGCAGGACAGAGGGGGGCGCCGTAGAGGGCGGCACCGAAGACTTGGCTCTCCTATTGGCGTTGCGCCATGACCCGCGCCGTCATCCTCCTTCGCCGCCGTCTCGTCGGCAGCATCTTCGTGCTGCTGATTGTCGTCATCGGCACGTTCCTGTTGCTCGAAGCCGCTCCCGGCGACGCGGTCGATGCCTACATCGTCTCGACCGGCGGCGACGCCGGCATGATCGAGTTGTTGCGTCACCGCTGGGGGCTCGACCAGTCGGAACTGACACGGCTCGCCAATTATCTTTGGGCGCTGCTGCATCTCGATCTCGGCCAATCGGTCAGCTTTTCGCGGCCGATCCGCGATGTCATCCTCGGGCGCCTGCCCAACACGCTGCTGTTGATGGGCAGCGCCACCGCGCTCTCCTTCGGCCTCGGCTCGGCGCTCGGCATCTATGCCGGCGCCAGACCCGGCAGCTTCCGCGATCGCTTCCTCTCCATCGGTTCGCTGGCGCTCTATGCCGTGCCGGGCTTCTGGCTCGGGCTTGTGCTGATCATTGTCTTCGCCGTCGACCTGCACTGGTTTCCGATCAGCGGCATCGAGAGTATCGTCTCGGCCAGGACCGGCCTCGATCGCGCCGCCGATATCGCCCGCCATCTCGTCCTGCCGGTTTCGGCGCTCGGCTTCATTTATCTCGCGCTCTATCTGCGCATGATGTGCGCCGGCATGGCCGAGGTGTGGCGACAGGACTTTGTGCTGGCCGCCCGTGCCAGGGGACTTTCCCGCCGTCGCATCGTGCTCGCCCATGTCGCACGCAACGCACTGTTGCCGCTGGTCACCATGCTCGGCCTGCAGTCGGCGCAAATGCTGGGCGGCAGCGTCGTGATCGAGAGCGTCTTTTCCGTGCCCGGCCTTGGCCGACTGGCGCAGGAAGCGGTGGCCGCGCGGGATACCCCACTACTGCTCGGCATTATTCTCACCAGCGCTGTCCTGGTCGTCATCATCAACCTTCTCGTCGACATCGCCTACGCCTTCCTCGATCCGCGCGTCGGCGCCAGTGAGGCCGGCGCGTGAGCCCGCTTCGCCGCTTTCTCCGGACCCCGGAAGCGATCGCCGGCGCGGTCATCCTGGCGGCGCTGTTTGCCGTGGCGCTTGCCGCACCTTTGTTCTTTCCCGGCGATCCGCAGGCCATTGCCGGGCCGGCGTTGCTACCGCCGTTCCAGGACTGGTCGTTGCCACTCGGCACCGACCGCCTCGGCCGCGACGTGCTAGCCGAGCTTCTCCACGGCGCCCGCACCTCGCTGGCGGTCGGGCTGGCAGCAGCAGCCGTCGCCCTTGCCGTCGGCGCCGTGATCGGCACGTTGGCCGGTTTTGCTGGCGGCGTTGTCGACGAGATGCTGATGCGCATCGCCGACGCGTTCCAGACCGTGCCAGCCTTTCTGCTGGCTTTGGCTTTCGTCAGCATCGTCGGGCCGTCGCTCGGCGTCGTCGTCGCGGCGATCGCGCTTGGCGCCTGGACCGGACCGGCACGCGTCGCGCGGGCCGAAGTGCTGTCGATCCGCGAGCGCGATTTTGTTGCCGGCGCCCGCGTCATCGGCATGCATCCGTTGGAGATCGCCTTTCGCGAGGTGCTCCCCAATGCGCTGCCGCCGGTAATGGCTTTGTCGTCGGTGATCGTCGCCGCGGCGATTCTCACCGAAGCGGCATTGTCCTTTCTCGGCCTCGGCGATCCCAACCGGGTTACCTGGGGCGGCATGATCGCCGAAGGCCGCGCCGTGCTGCGCACCGCGCCCTTCCTGTCGATTATTCCGGGCGTAGCGCTCGTGCTCACCGTGCTCGGCGTCTATCTCGCCGGCGAAGGCGTCGTCGAGACCACGGCGATGAGGAGGAGCCTGTCGTGACGGCGCTTGCTTCGATCCGCAATCTGACGGTGACCTATCGCCGCGACGGCGCCGAGGTAGCGGCGCTGAAGAATGTCGGCTTCGACATCACCGCCGGCGAGCGCTTTGCCATCATCGGTGAAAGCGGTTCGGGCAAGAGCACGCTGGCGCTGGCCATTGCCGGGCTGCTGCCGGCCACCGCCAGGATCGAAGGCCGCATCGATTGGCTCTTGCGTCCGCCGCCAATGTTTGGTGCCAAGGCACCCCCCTCTGTCCTGCCGGACATCTCCCCCTCAAGGGGGGAGATCGGTAGTTTCGCAGCCGGTTCCTTTCCGCCAGCTTCGGTGATTGGCGAAGGCACAGATGAAAGTGCAATCTCCCGCCTTGAGGGGGAGATGTCCGGCAGGACAGAGGGGGGTGCGACGGGACGCCGACCATTCGTCATTGCGACAAGCCACACCCCCATCGGCGGCCGCGATATCGGCTCGTTTTCCAGGACCCATCCGCCAGTCTCGACCCGGTGATGCCAATCGGCAAGCAGATCGCGGAAGTCGCGTGCACTCATCTCGGCCTCAGTTGGCGAGACGCCTATGCCAAGGCAAAAACCCTGCTCGAGCGCGTCCGCCTGCCCGATCCGGACGCTGCCCTCTGCGCCTTCCCGCACCAGCTCTCCGGCGGCCAGAAGCAGCGTGTGGCGATCGCCGCGGCGATTGCTGCCGGTCCGAGATTGCTGATCGCCGACGAGGCGACCAGCGCGCTGGATACGATCGTGCAGGCCGAGATCGTCGGGCTGATCCGGCGACTGGTGGCCGAGGACGGTATGACGCTGCTGTTCATCAGCCACGACATTGCGCTGGCCGCTGAGCTGGCGGAGCGCATCGCGGTGTTCCGGCATGGCGAGCTGCTCGAGCTCGGTTCGACAGCCCAAATCGTCAATGCGCCGCGTCACGCATACACTCGTGTGCTGCTTGACGCTCATCTCGGCCTCGACGCCGAGCCGCTGTTGCGGCGAACATGACCGACCCGCTGCTCGCCGTTTCCGGCCTGACCAAACGATACAGTCGCGGCGGCAAGATCATCGCCGCGGTCGACAACGTTTCCTTCCACATCGACCCCGGCGAGACGCTGGCGCTGGCCGGACCTTCCGGCAGCGGCAAGTCGACGATAGCTCGTCTAGTGCTCCGGCTCATCGAAGTCGATACCGGCCGTATTGAATTTGAAGGCAGCGATTTCCTGTCGCTGAACGGCGCTGCCTTGCGCGGCCGGCGCGCCCGTCTTCAGATGGTGTTTCAGGATCCGCTCGCCGCCTTGAACCCACGCGCCACAGTCGCGCGTGTGCTTGACGACCCCTTGCGCATCCATCACATTGCCTCTGGCCCCGAGCGCGCGCGCCATATTGCAGCTCTGCTGGAACGCGTCGGCCTCAGCCCCGGTCTCGCCGGCCGCGCCATTCACGAAATTTCCGGCGGCCAACGCCAGCGCGTTGCAATCGCCCGCGCCATCGCCACGAAACCGTCGCTGGTCGTGCTCGACGAGGCCGTGTCGGCGCTCGATGTTTCGGTGCGCGCGCAGATCCTGCAGCTGCTGCTTGACCTTCAACGCGAGGAACGCATCGCCTATCTGTTCATTTCGCACGATCTCGGCGTCGTCCGTGCCATCGCCCACCGGGTCACTATTCTGGAAGCCGGGCGCATTGCCGAGAGCGGCGATGCGCGCAGCGTCATCGACGCGCCGCAATCCGCGATCGGCAAGGCGCTGGTGGCGGCAGCGCCAAGACTGTCAAGGATCGAACGGGACGCATCATGACCGACGCCGAAGCCCGAGCCGAAAAACTGTCGCGCGAACTCGATTCCGCCTTCCGCAACCGCGCCGATCTCTATCGTCTATTCCTCGACGAGCTAACCGCGGAGTTGGGCGCGGAAAAAGCCGAGGCGATCATGATCCGTATCATCGAACAACGCGGCAAGGAGGTTGCGGCGGCGGCCTTTGCCGATTTCGGCCCAAACGACGCACCGGCGATCGGCGAGGCGTTCCTCGCCGTCAGCCCGGATGGCGGTCGCATGTATCCGACCGACGTCGAACGCGGTCCGGACCGCATCGCCTTCAAGGTCAGGCGCTGTCCGCTGAAGGACGCCTGGGTCGAGGCCGGCGTCGGCGACGAGAAGCTCGCCACACTCTGCCGTATCGCCGGCGCCTTCGACCGCGGCCTGTTCGAGGCCACCGGAGTGCGCTTCGACAACGTCACCTGGACGCCGGGCCACGGTTCCGGCTGCTGCCACATCGCCTTGACCAACCGGGATGCCGGTTAGAGCTGCATCCATGCAGCACAGTTAGGTGCCGGCAGGACGTGGAACTCCGTCGCGGCGCGCGAGCTTCGGTGTTTGGCAGCACGCCCCAAAACAAAGAAACCCGGCGCCGTAAGGCTACCGGGGTTTTTGATGCTCGCATGCAAGGAATTTGGTTGCGGGGGCTGGACCTTCCTTGGTGTCTCGCTGTGCCTGCTTCGTGCGAGGCCTGACGGGGATCGAACCAATCGGCCAGCAAAACGAAAACGGCCCGCACAAGGCGGGCCGTTTTCGAATTTGGTTGCGGGGACAGGATTTGAACCTGTGACCTTCAGGTTATGAGCCTGACGAGCTACCGGGCTGCTCCACCCCGCGTCAACCCAAAAGGTAAGCCTTGGCTCACCGGATTCAAGCTTCCGCCAAATGAAAGGGCCGCTTGCGCGGCCCGATATCCCGTTGGCGGGCCTTTTCGTAAGGAGAAGATTAAACAACGTGCGCTTGGCAGACCTGGCAGCGACCTACTCTCCCGCGTCTTGAGACGAAGTACCATCAGCGCTGGAGCGTTTCACGGCCGAGTTCGGAATGGGATCGGGTGCAGCCGCTCCGCCATAACCACCAGGTCGGCAAAACGCACGTTGCTCGAGAAGCTGTTTTCTGTGCCATCCATCTCGGCGCAATCCAAGGATTGTCACCAGAAATGGGCATTAGGAATGAGAACGATCAAGCCGATCGAACTATTAGTACCGGTAAGCTTCAAGCGTTGCCGCTCTTCCACACCCGGCCTATCAACGTGGTCGTCTTCCACGGTTCTCAGGGAATACTCGTTTTAAGGTGGGTTTCCCGCTTAGATGCCTTCAGCGGTTATCCCGTCCGGATATAGCTACCCTGCTATGCGGCTGGCGCCACAACAGGTCCACCAGAGATCCGTCCATCCCGGTCCTCTCGTACTAGGGACAGATCCTTTCAATATTCCTACACCCACGGCAGATAGGGACCGAACTGTCTCACGACGTTCTGAACCCAACTCACGTACCGCTTTAAATGGCGAACAGCCATACCCTTGGGACCTGCTCCAGCCCCAGGATGCGATGAGTCGACATCGAGGTGCCAAACAACCCCGTCGATATGGACTCTTGGGGGTCATCAGCCTGTTATCCCCGGCGTACCTTTTATCCGTTGAGCGATGGCCCTTCCACGCGGGACCACCGGATCACTATGACCGACTTTCGTCTCTGCTCGACTTGTCAGTCTCGCAGTCAGGCAGGCTTATGCCATTGCACTCAGCGAACGATTTCCGACCGTTCTGAGCCCACCATCGCGCGCCTCCGTTACTCTTTAGGAGGCGACCGCCCCAGTCAAACTACCCACCATACATTGTCCCGGACCCGGATAACGGGCCGCGGTTAGACATCCATAGTGATAAGGGTGGTATTTCAAGGGTGGCTCCACCTGAGCTGGCGCCCAGGTTTCAAAGCCTACCACCTATCCTACACATGCCACTACGAATGCCAATGTAAAGCTATAGTAAAGGTGCACGGGGTCTTTCCGTCTAACCGCAGGAACCCCGCATCTTCACGGGGAATTCAATTTCACTGAGTCTATGCTGGAGACAGCGGGGAAGTCGTTACGCCATTCGTGCAGGTCGGAACTTACCCGACAAGGAATTTCGCTACCTTAGGACCGTTATAGTTACGGCCGCCGTTTACTGGGGCTTCGATTCAGAGCTTGCACCCCTCCTCTTAACCTTCCAGCACCGGGCAGGCGTCAGACCCTATACGTCGTCTTGCGACTTCGCAGAGCCCTGTGTTTTTGATAAACAGTCGCTACCCCCTGGTCTGTGCCACCCTCCCATGCTTGCGCATGAAAGGGTCACGCTTCTTCCGAAGTTACGCGTGCAATTTGCCGAGTTCCTTCAGCATAGTTCTCTCAAGCGCCTTGGTATACTCTACCAGTCCACCAGTGTCGGTTTCGGGTACGGTCTATAAGGAGGAGCTATTTCCTGGAACCACGCAGCAGCCCTTTCAATCCGATAAGATTGGACTACCTCAATGATCCGTCACTTCCTCCAGGCCCACGAATATTAACGTGGTTCCCATCGTCTACGCATTTCTGCCTCGACTTAGGGGCCGGCTAACCCTGCTCAGATTAGCTTTAAGCAGGAACCCTTGGACTTTCGGCGGGGGAGTCTCTCACTCCCCTTACGTTACTCATGTCAGCATTCGCACTTCTGATACCTCCACCACCCCTCACGGGTATGGCTTCATCAGCTTACAGAACGCTCCGCTACCGCTTGCATTGCTGCAAACCCTAAGCTTCGGTGTATGGCTTTAGCCCCGTTACATTTTCGGCGCAAAGACCCTTATTTAGACCAGTGAGCTGTTACGCTTTCTTTAAATGATGGCTGCTTCTAAGCCAACATCCTGGTTGTTTTGGGATCCTCACATCCTTTCCCACTTAGCCATAACTTGGGGACCTTAGCTGTAGGTCAGGGTTGTTTCCCTTTTCACGACGGACGTTAGCACCCGCCGTGTGTCTGCCGACTATTACTCCCAGGTATTCGGAGTTTGGTTAGGTTTGGTAATCCGGTGAGGACCCCTAGCCCATCCAGTGCTCTACCCCCTGGGGTATTCGGTCGACGCTCTACCTAAATAGATTTCGCGGAGAACCAGCTATTTCCGAGTTTGATTGGCCTTTCACCCCTAGCCACAAGTCATCCCGAACTATTGCAACAGTTATGGGTTCGGTCCTCCAGTAAGTGTTACCTTACCTTCAACCTGCTCATGGCTAGATCACTCGGTTTCGGGTCTAATGCGACGAACTGAACGCCCTGTTCAGACTCGCTTTCGCTGCGCCTACACCTATCGGTTTAAGCTTGCTCGTCACACTAAGTCGCTGACCCATTATACAAAAGGTACGTGGTGACCCTTGCGGGCTCCCACTGTTTGTAGGCAATCGGTTTCAGGTACTCTTTCACTCCCCTTGTCGGGGTGCTTTTCACCTTTCCCTCACGGTACTAGTTCGCTATCGGTCATGCACGAGTACTTAGGCTTGGAGGGTGGTCCCCCCAATTTCAGACAGGATTTCACGTGTCCCGCCTTACTCGAGGACGATGATTTGCATTACGCGTACGGGGCTGTCACCCACTATGGCCCTACTTTCCAGAAGGTTCCG